>NZ_JBSFKF010000025.1:0-113952 GCF_053598415.1 Kitasatospora sp. NPDC001132
GGGCGGCCGGGGCGGCCTGGGCGGGCCCGGCGGGCAGCAGGGTCGCGGCCCCGCCCAGGCCGGCGAGGGCGAGCAGTGAACGGCGCCTGATCATGTGTCATCCTCGCGTGGCTCGGCGACTGGATCCCCGGGCCAGCCTAGGTGGTGCGGACCGGTGTGGCCAGGGCGCCGAACTGCTCGCGCCGCGCCAGGGCTCGCCGTCCGCTCAGGGCTTGGCGCCCTGTCGGGCGGCGGCCTGCTTGATCGCCTCGCGGATGCGCGGATAGGTGCCGCAGCGGCAGATGTTCTGGATCTGGTCGATGTCCGCGTCCGTCGGGTTCGGGGTGCGGCGCAGCAGGGCGACGGCGGTCATGATCTGGCCCGGCTGGCAGAAGCCGCACTGGGCGACGTCGCAGGCGAGCCAGGCCTCCTGGACGGGGTGCAGCACCTCGCCGTCGGCCAGTCCCTCGATGGTGGTGACGGTGTGGCCCTCGCAGTCCTTGACGGACCGGGTGCAGGGCTGGAACTCCTGGCCGTCCAGGTGGCTGGTGCAGGCGCGGCAGACGCCCACCCCGCAGCCGTACTTGGGGCCGGTGACGCCGAGCTTGTCGCGCAGGACCCAGAGCAGCGGCATGTCGTCCGGGGCCTCGACGGTGACGGGCTTCCCGTTGAGGACGAAGGTGTGGGTGGGCATGGGGAGTCGGGATTCCTCAGCTGGTGATCAGGAGCCGGTGGTCAGAAGTTGATCGGGAAGGAGCGCGGACTGGTGCCGGTCGCCCGGGCGTAGGCGTTGGCGACGGCGGCGGAGGCGGCCGGGACGCCGAGTTCGCCCGCGCCGCCGGGCTGTCCGCTCGGCGGCATCAGGTGGATCTCGACCACCGGCGGGGTGTGCCGCTGCCGGGCGTAGTGGAAGTCGCCGTAACTGCCCTCCCGGAAGGCGCCGTTGTCCAGGTGGTTGCCGGCCTGGAGGATCACCGAGATGCCGTCGACGAGCGCGCCGGTCAGCTGGGCCTCCAGGCCCCTGGGGTTGATCACCCGGCCGACGTCGGCGACGACGACGGCCTTGGTGACCCGCGGGTTGGCGCGGGCGGTGGCGTCCAGCTCGACCAGGTAGGCGACGCAGGCGCTGTGCTCGTCGTGGTAGCCGATGCCCTGGGCCTGGCCGGGGGGCATCGGGCGGCCCCAGTTGCCGCGCCTGGCGAGCTCGTCCAGCACGGCCCGTCCGGCGGCGCTGCGCATCCGGTCGCGGCGGAAGGAGAGTTCGTCCTGGCCCATCGCGCGGGCGAGTTCGTCCATCATGATCTCGTCGGAGACCCGGACGGTGCCCGAGTAGACCGAGCGCCAGCTGCCGGTGTGCAGTTCCAGCGGCAGCTCGGCGAGCAGCTGGGTGGGGACGCCGACGTCGTACGGGATCTTCTCGGTGAGCAGGAAGAAGAGTTCGGAGGCGGTGAGCCCGGCCAGCGGGAGGTTGTAGCCGGCGGCGGTGAGCATCTCACCGAGGCCGTGCCCGAGGTCGGTCCGGACGCCGGCCACGCGGTGCTCCCAGCTGAACACCTGGCCGAGGCCGTAGGTGGCCCGGATGACGTGGTGGCTGGCGGGGCGCACCCGGCCGTGGCGCATGTCGTCGTTGCGGGTCCACATCAGCTTGACCGGGCGGCCGGCAGCCTTGGAGACCTGGGCGGCCTCCAGGGCGGCGTCGAAGAACAGCCGGCGGCCGAACGAACCGCCGCCGCGCACCACGTGGACGGTGACGGCGTTCTCCGGCAGGCCGAGTTCCCTGGCGATGGTGCCCTGGGCGAGGATCGGGCTCTGCGCGGCGAACCACAGTTCGGCGCGGTTCGGCCGGACGTCGGCGACGGCGGTGAGCACCTCCATCGGGGCGTGATTGACGAAGGCGAAGTCGAACTCGCCCTCGACCCGGTGGGAGAGCAGCGGCGGCGGGAGGGACGGCAGGTGGGCGGCCCGCAGTTTGGACCGTACGTCGGCGTCGGACAGGCCGGCGACCGGGCCCGGGTTCCAGGTGGTGACCAGCGCGTCGCGGGCCTTGAGCGCCTGGTCGAAGGTCTCGGCGAGGACGGCGACGCCGGTCGGGATCCGCACCACGCCGAGGACGCCGGGCATGGCGCGGGCGGCGGAGGCGTCCAGGGACTTGAGGGTGCCGCCCACGGTGGTGGGGCGGGCGACCACGGTGGGAACGGCGCCCGGGACCTGGAGGTCCCCGGTGTACTGGGCCCGGCCGGTGACGATGTCGCGGGCGTCGATCCGGCCGGTCGGCCTGCCCACCAGGCGCAGCTGGTCGGCGGTCTTGGGGACGGCCGGGACGGCGGGCACGGCGACGCGGGCCGCCTCGGCGGCGAGGTCGCCGTAGCCGAGGCGGCGGCCGTCGGGGGCGAGGACGGCGGAGTCGGCGGTGCGCAGGGTGGCCGCGGGAACGTTCCAGCGCTTGGCGGCGGCGGTCACCAGCCGGGCCCGGGCGGCGGCAGCCGCGGCGCGCACCGGGTCGTACAGCGAGCGGATCGAGTTGGAGCCGCCGGTCAGCTGGTTGAAGAGCAGTTCGGGGCGGGCGTCGGAGAGCGGGACGTCGACGTCGGAGAGCCGGGCGTCGAGCTCCTCCGCGACGATCATGGCGATCGCGGTGGTGAGGCCCTGGCCGACCTCCAGCCGGGGCAGGTGGAGTGCGGCGCGGCCGTCGGCCGTGACCTCGAGAACCAGCAGGTGGGCGGTCGGCAGCCCGGCGATGACCATCGCGTCGCCGAGGTCGACGATGTCCGGGATGCCGGGCAGCCCGATCAGCTGCTGGGGGAGGGCCGTCTCGCGGGCCGGCGCGGCGGCTGCGGCGGCGGGCTGGACGGGCGTCGGGGCGGCGGCCTCCGCGGTGGCGGGCGCGGCGGTGTCGAGGCCGAGGCCGGCGGCGACGGTGAGGGTGGGGGCGGCCAGCAGGTAGGTGAGGAAACGCCGTCGGCGGGTGCCGCCGTCCGACGCCGGGGCGTACGGAGCGTCGGCGGGGTGGGTGTGCGGGTGCCCGGGGCCGTCGGGTCGGTCGGTGGAGTCCGAGGGCGCGATGGAGGTGCTGATGGGGAGGCCACCCTTCGAACCGGAGACGGCGATGGAGCGGGCGGGCCGGGCGGCCCCGGCCCGGTGCCGGATCGCGAACGCCGTTGAGCATAAAAGGGCGCTACTGACGGGTCAACACGGTCAAAGTTGGCCCCTGGTCTGTCCGATCGCGGTTTTGCAGCGCTCGGCGGAGCCGGATTCGGAGCGGGTACGGACGGCGCTTCACCGGCGCGGGCGCGGCCGGGGCGGGACCGCTCCGAAGAACTCGGAGGCGCCAACTGGAGCCCCTCGCACGCGGGTTCACGGGTCGGTCGACGGTGCGGCGGCATGGCGGATTGGCCCAGGAAATTCCTTGATCACTGGACCGGTCCACTGGGCCGGTTCTCTCCTAGGGTGAGGGGGCGCCAGAGCCGCGGTCGCGAAGAGCCGCTCCGTGCGCCGCCCATCCGGCGGTCGCGGGTAGGGGTGACGGTCCGTGAAGTCGTTTACACAGGTGGACGCGTGTGGGTGACCGCGCCTACGCACCAGAACGCGCACGAGCGAAGGAGAGGCATGCCGACCGAACGAGCCGCCCGCCGCGGCGCCCTGCCGCCCGCCGGGCCCCAGCGGACCCTCGCGGCCGCCCAGTTGGCCGCCGCCGTGGGCGACGGCGCCTACTACACCTGCTCCGCGCTCTACTTCACCAGGGTGGTCGGGATGTCGCCGACCGCCCTCGGAATCGGCCTCACCCTCGCCTGGGCGCTCGGCTCCGTGGCCGGCGTCCCGCTCGGGCACCTCGCCGACCGGCGCGGCCCGCGCCGCACCTCGGTGGCGCTCGCGCTGGGCACGGCGGCCGTGGTCACCGCCTTCCTGGTGATCCGCTCCTACCCGCTGTTCCTGGTCGCGGTCTGCCTCTACGCCACCGCGCAGTCCGGCCTGACCGCCGCCCGGCAGGCACTGGTCGCCGCGCTGGTGCCGCCCGCGCAGCGGACCGCGCTGCTCGCCCACATGCAGTCCACCCTCAACGGCGGACTGGCCGTCGGCGCGGCGATCGGCGGCATCGCGCTCGGCCTGGGCACCCGCGCCGCGTACCTGACCGCCTTCGCCGTCACCGCGCTCGGCTTCCTGCTCGCCGCGCTGTTCCTGCGGCGGCTGCCCGAAGCCCCGCCCGCGGCAGGGTCCTCGGACGCCGGGCCGCGCCTCGCCGTACTGCGCGACCGCCGGTACGCCGCCGTCACGGCCGTCAACGCCGTCCTGCTGCTGCGGATGCCGCTGCTCAGCCTGATCATCCCGCTCTGGATCGCCGCGCGCGCCCCCGGGCTCGGCTGGCTCGGCTCGGCGCTGTTCGTGCTCAACACCCTCGCGGTGCTGGCCTTCCAGGTCCGGGCGGCACGCGGCGTCACCGGACTGGCCCCGGCCGCCCGGGCCGTCCGCTCCGCCGGGCTGCTGCTGCTCGCATCCTGCGCGGTCTTCGGACTGTCCGCGCTGGACGTGCCGGTCTGGGCGGTCGGCGCACTGCTGGTCGCGGCCTCCGTCCTCCAGGTGGCCGGGGAGATGCGGCAGTCGGCCGGCAGCTGGCAGATCGCCTTCGACCTCGCCCCGCCCGGGCGGGTCGGCCAGTACCAGGGCTTCTTCGGCACCGGCGTCGCCGTCGCCCGCACCCTCGGACCGCTGCTGCTCACCACACTGCTGCTGGACGGGGGTCTGGTCGGCTGGCTGGTCCTGGGCGGGGCGTTCCTCGCGGCGG
The DNA here is from genome assembly GCF_053598415.1 of Kitasatospora sp. NPDC001132. Lineage (NCBI taxonomy): Bacteria > Bacillati > Actinomycetota > Actinomycetes > Kitasatosporales > Streptomycetaceae > Kitasatospora > Kitasatospora sp. NPDC001132. Next base: position 4,760 of record NZ_JBSFKF010000025.1, read on the forward strand.
GGTACGCGATGGGGCCGGTCGCCCGCTGGGCGGCGCGCGACCGCGGTCACCCGGTGTCCCCGTCGACGGTGGTCGCGGCGGCCGCCTGAGCCCGCGCGTCGCCAGCCGCCTGAGCCCGCCCGTGCCGTCGGCCGCCCGAGCCCGCCCGCGCCCGGGCGCGTCGGCGGCCGCCCGAGCCCGCCCGTGCCGTCGGCCGTCCGATCTCGCCCGCGTCCGCGGCCGCCTGGGCTCGGACGGCCGCCGTGCGCCCGGGACGGCCGGTCCGACGGCGAGCCGCAAACCCGGTGGCCCCGGCCCGCCGCCCGCTGGCATGCTGGCCGCGTGGACCGACCCCAGATCAGCCTCGACTTCGCCCCCGAACTGCACCTCTTCGTCTCCGCGCCCCGGCGGGCCGGCAGCACCGCGCTGCGCACCGACGGCACCTCCACCCTCGGCCACGTCGTCGAGTCCCTGGGCGTCCCGCTCACCGAGGTCGGCGCCCTGCTGGTGGACGGCCGGGCCGTGCCCGACACCCACGTGCCGGCCGACGGCGAGGAGATCTCCGTCCGGGCCGTCACCAGGCCGCAGCGCTCGCCCGCCCCGGCGCGCTTCCTGCTGGACGTCCACCTCGGCACCCTCACCCGCCGGCTGCGCCTGCTCGGCGTGGACGCCGCGTACGAGAACCCCGACATCGGCGACGCCGCCCTGGCCGCCCGCTCGGCCGCCGAGCAGCGGATCATGCTCTCCCGCGACCGCGGCCTGCTGCGCCGCCGCGAACTGTGGGCCGGCGCCTACGTGTACAGCCACCGCCCCGTCGAGCAACTGCGCGACGTGCTCTCCCGCTTCGCGCCGCCGCTCGCCCCCTGGAGCCGCTGCACCGCCTGCAACGGCACGCTGCACCCGGCCACCAAGACCTCGGTGCGCGAGCAACTGCGGGACGGCACCGAGCGCTCCTACGACGCCTTCGCCCAGTGCGCCGACTGCGGACAGGCCTACTGGCGCGGCGCCCATCACGCCCGCCTGGAGGCGATCGTCACCGAGGCCGTGCGCGACTTCGGAGCCGATCCGACCGCGGGAGGAGGCCAGGAGTCCGGGGAGGGCCGGGGCCGGATCGGGGTCGTCTCAGGGTAGCCCCGCCCTGGCGGACGGCCGGGGGCCCGTGATCCCATCGACGGTGGGGGACGAGACCACGCTACTCACTCGGATGAGAGGCCAGGTCGTCACATGGGACATCACACAGGGCACCAGCCCTTCGGCACCGCGGACGTGGGGGACGCCGAGGTGGTGACCGCCCCGGACGGGGCCGAGGTGCGCCCGCTGCTGGTGCTGGAGGGATCCGGGAGCCTCGCGGTCTTCACGCTCACCCCCGGGCAGGTGACCCACGCGGTGTCGCACGCCACCGTGCAGGAGCTGTGGCAGGTCACCGCGGGCAGCGGCGAGCTGTGGCGCCGCCAGGGCGGCCGCGAGGAGACCGTACGGCTCGCGCCCGGAACGGCGGTGTCGATTCCGCTGGGCACCGCGTTCCAGTTCCGGGCGGACGAGGACTCCGACGGGCCGCTGCGGATCACCGCCGTCACCATGCCGCCCTGGCCCGGCACGGACCGCGAGGCACGCCCGGAGGAAGGCCGCTGGAAGGCGACCGTCCGATGAGGCGGGGACTGCCGCGCCGCCCGCTGGCGGCGCTGCTCACGGCCGCCGCCGTGCTCGGACTCTCGGTCGCCCCGGCGGCCGCCGCCGCGCCCGCCGGTTCCGCCGAACCATCGCGGCGGTCGCTCTACGTGGCGATGCCGGACGGGGTCCGTCTCGCCGTCGACGTCCACCTCCCCGAGGGCACCCGGGCCGGCGCCCGACTGCCCACCGTGCTGGTCACCAACCGCTACTGGCGGGCGAGGGTCCGGGCCGGCCAGACCGACGGCGTCAGCGGCGAGGCGCGGCGGTGGACCGCCCGCGGCTACGCCTTCGTGACCGCCGACCTGCGCGGCACCGGGGCCTCCTTCGGCACCCTCACCTCCGAACTCGGCGCCGACCTGACCGCCGACAGCGGCCCGCTCAGCGACTGGATCGCCGCCCAGCCCTGGTCCAACGGCCGGGTCGGCACCACCGGCATCTCCTACGGCGGCGACACCGCGATGCTCGCCACCGCCCTCGGCAACCACCACATCACCGCCGCCGCCCCGATCTCCTACGACTTCGACCCGTACGAGGACCTGGTCCGCCCCGGCGGTGTGCTCATCGAACCGCGCATCGCCCAGTACGCGCTGCTGCTGCGCGTCCTCGACCAGGCCGGCGGCACCACCTGCGAGACCGACGAGCGGACCCGGAAGCTCTGCGCCGACGTCGGCCTCACCGGGCTCCAGCCCCGGCCGGTCGACGGCCCCGACGGGCCGGCCTTGCTCGCCGCCGCCCGCGCCGAGCACGCGGACAACGCCAACCTCGTCGAGATGGCGCACACCGGCGTCCACCGCGACTACCGGGACGGACCGAAGAGCTGGACGGTCGGCAGCGTCGGCGAACGGACCGACGCGATCGAGGCCGGCCGGGTGCCCGTCCTGACCCGGGCCGGCTGGCTCGACGCCGGCACCGCCAACGGGACGCTCTCCCAGTTCACCGGTCTGTCCAACACGCAGGACGTCTGGCTCGGCCCGTGGAACCACGGTGCCGGGTGGCTCGCCGACCCGTTCCAGCCCGCCCGCCCGCTCACCGAGCGGGAACACGACGAGAACGACCGGCGCGTGTTCGACTTCTTCGACCGCTACGTGCGCGGCGACGCCCGCCCCGACGGCCGCCGACAGGTGCACTACTACACCTTCAACGAGGGCGTCTGGCGCACCACCACCCGCTGGCCGGTGCCTGGCACCCGCACCCAGCGGTTCCACCTCGGCGCGGGCGGCACGCTCGCCGGCCGGGCCGACGACCACCGCCACGGCTCAGACCCGCTGCACCTCGACCCGACCGCCGGCACCGGCCCGTTGGACCGCTGGAACACCAACCTCAGCGGTGACGAGGTCAGTTACCCCGACCGTGCCGCCGTCGACGCCAAGCTGCTCGGCTACACCACGGCGCCGCTGACCGCCGACACCAGGGTCACCGGCAACGGCAAGGTCACCCTCGATGTCACCGGACTGGCGGGCTCGGCACGCGGCGCCCTGCACGTCTACCTGGAGGACATCGCTCCGGACGGCCGGGTCACGTACCTGACGGAAGGTCAACTCGCCATGGCGGACAGGGCGGTGGCCGACCGGTCGGACAACCCGGACTGGCGCCGGCTGCGCACGCCGCGCAGCTACGCGGCCGAGGACGCCGAGGACTTCCCGCGGGGGAGCGCCCAGCGCGTCACCATCGACCTCCAGCCCGTCTCGGTGCTGTTCCGCGCCGGCGAGCGGATCAGGCTCACCGTCGCCGCCGCCAACCCGGACTCCTTCCAGCTGCTGCCGGCCGACGGGCGGGCGGACTACCGGATCGGCTGGGGCGGGGACCGGGGGTCGGTGCTGGAACTGCCGGTCGTGCACTGAGGTCCGCGAAGTGCCGAGACGAGCCAAGCGCTGAGGCGCAATGGCCGAGACGCGTGAAGCGTCGGGTTCGCGGGGCGAGGCGCCCGGTCGACGACCGGGCGCCCCGCCCCGTCACGCGTCCACGACCTCCAGCCCGTAGGCGGTCACGGCCTGGCGCAGCCCGCCCGGGTACCCGGCGAGCGCCGGAGTGAACTCCCAGTCCCCGGAGGGCTCGCGGTCGAACCGGCCGAGCCGCATCGCGGTGTTGGTCTCCGCGCCGTCCGCCAGGTGCACCACGGCCGCGTCCTGCCCGGAGCCGGCCTCCAGGATCAGCGCCGGCCCGGCGAACCCGCCCATGGTGGCCCCGGGGTGGTTCTCGGTGTCGGCGGCGGCGATCACGACCAGCCGGTCGACCTCGGCGGGCAGCGCGTCGAAGTCGACCATCAGGCAGGCGTTCGCGTCGCCGTAGCCAGTCACCAACCGCACCGAACCGTCCGGCGTCGAGGCGTTGTTGTAGAACACCAGGTGGTCGTCGGAGAGCGCCACGTTGCCCGTGCAGACCAGGGCGGCGATGTCGTACTCCTCCTCCCCGGTCCAGTGCAGCAGCAGCCGTGAGGGCTCGGCGGCCACCTCGATGGCGGGCAGCCCGTCCAGGGCGTCGGCCTCGGGGGAGTCCCCGTCCTGGACGGCCGCGAACACCTCGTGGAAGCCGTGGTGCTTGAGCAGCCCGACCAGCTCGGCGCCGTTGATCAGGCTGACCGGCTTGCCCGCGACGAACTGGTGCGAGCTGGGGCCGAACTTGCTGGTGGTGACCAGGACGGCCTTGGTCGCGTCCCGGTCGTGCCGCAGCGTGCCGTACAGGTCCCGCACCGCGGACGGCGCCACCGTGTCCCGGTACCGCTTCACCTGCACGATGACGTTGCCGCCGCGGAACGGGTCCGGGTCGACGCCGCGGACGTCCACCCCGCCGTCCCGCGACCGGGCGGTGAGCTCGACCTTCATGCCCATCGCCTCCATCAGCCGGGCGATGAGGCCCTCGAACTCGACCGGGTCCATCGCCAGCAGCAGCTGGAGCTCGCGGACGCGCTTGGCCATCCGGCCGCGGTTGGCGTTGGTGTCGTCGCGGAGGTGACGGAACAGCGCGCGCTGGGCGCGGCGTTCGTCGACGTCGGGGTTGCTGAGGCGGTGGAGCTTCCGGCTCCGGGACATGGGCGTGCCCCCTCTTGCATGGTGACGGTTGTTGCAGGCGTCACCGTAGAGGAATCGTGGACGAAGGGATGTCGGGCCGTCAGTTCCGCCGCACAATCGAGATCTGGAGGCTAGCCTGCGTGCAGGTCGAGGGTCCACGCGTGGGTGGTGTAGGCGCCCATCCGGGTCGGGTGGCGCTCGACCAGCGTGACGGCGAGGCCGTCGGCGGTGCGGTGCAGCGAGCCGGTGTGGCGCGGCCGGTCCTCCGGGGCGAGGGGGAGCAGCTCGGCCAGTACGGCGTCGTCCAGGTCCCGGCCGACCGCGCGCAGCACCCCCGCGTCCAGCACCAGCAGGGTGCCGTCCGGCAGTACCAGCGGCGCCGGGGCCTGCGGGTCGGCCAGCAGCGGGCCGTGCTCGATCCGGCCGCCGGGCAGCAGCCGGACCACCCGGCTTCCGGTCGGGTGGCGACGGTCCGTCTCGACCACCCGCAGGGCGCCGCCGACCACGTAGTGGCCATAGCTGAGCCAGGAGTCGACCAGGGTGCCGTCCCGGTCGTACGCCCGGGTGCCGAAGGCGCCTTGGCCCGCCGACCCGAGCAGGAAGCGGCCGCCGCCGAGGGCCGCGCCGCGCTCGCCGCGCAGCTCCGCGAGGGTGGCGCCGTCGGCGAGGTCCAGCAGCAGGGCCGGGCCCGGCGCGGTGCGGGTGAAGGAGTCGGTGGTGACCAGCGCCCGGCCGGCCGAGAGGTGCGCCGCGTTCGGACGGCCCGGGCAGGGCCGCCGCCAGCGTTCCCCGCCGGTGGCGTCGACGCGGACGAGCCCGCCGTCCCGGACGTGCAGCTCCGTTCCGTCCCGGCGGGCCAGCGGCCCGTCCGGAAGGCCCTGCGGGCGTCCGCCCGCGCGGCGACGGCGATCCAGGACCGTGACCCGCCAGTTCCCCATGCGCCGGACGGTAGTGGGGCGGGTTGAACGGCGGGGGTGCTTTCGGTGGCCGTCCGGACGGCCGACAATTCCCCCAGGAACCGAGGAGGAGGCCGCGGTGGCGTTCGACGTGGAGTTCGAGGTCATGATCGAGATCCCTCAGGGGTCGCAGAACAAGTACGTGATGGACTTCGTGGCGGGCCGGATCCGCCTGGACCGCATGCTCTTCACGGCCACCGCCTACCCCGCCGACTTCGGCTACGTCGAGGGCACCCTCGGCGGCGACGGCGAGCCGCTGGACGCCCTGGTGCTCGGCGGCGAGCCGGCCGTCCCCGGCTGCCTGCGGACCTGCCGGGCGGTGGGCATGTGGGTGATGCGCGACGAGCGCGGCCCGGACCAGAAGGTGCTCTGCGTCCCGGCCCACGACCCGCGCTACGCCGACCTGCGGGACATCGGGGACGTCCGGGAGTTCGACCTGCTGGAGATCACCCACTTCTTCCTGGTGTACAAGGACCTGGAGCGCGGCAAGTCCGTCGAGGGCTCGCACTGGGCGGGGCACGACGCCGCCTACGCCGAGATCGCCGATTCGCGCGCCCGTGCGGCGGGCACCCGCTTCGCCGGCCCGGCCTGAACGGGCGTCCGGGGCGGGCCGGTTCCCACCGCCCGCCCCGGAGGCGCCGTCAGAGTCGGGCGGTGCTCAGGATCGCCCGCACCTCGTCGCCGATCGCGGCCTCGTTCTGCTCGAACTCCGGTGCGGTGAGCAGGCTCGGGTCGGCCGGCAGGCCGGTCAGGACCGGGGTGTGCAGATGCCCGCCTGGCAGTCCCGGGGCGAGGAACGTGCGCAGCCGGTTGGAGCGGTAGGCGACCTCGTTGGACAGGTACCCGCCGCCGCCACCGGAGACCGCGCGGGAGCCGGGGGTGGGCCCGTCCGGCCGGAAGACGGGGTCGGTGGCACCCGCCGGGATCTCGGTGACGAAGGTGTCGAGCAGCACCGGGAAGGGCTGCTGGACGGCCCTCATGGCGTCGGTCGGCAGGGTGGTGCGGACGAACTGCGGCCCGGCGGTCAGGCCGGGGGCGTCCACCGGGTGCCGGGTGGTGCCACCGGAGAGCGCGGCCACGTTGTCGGTGGCCGGGTCGGCGGAGCGGGCGCGCCCGGCCCACTCCTCCAGGGTGAACTTGCCCGGGTAGCCCTGGCTGATGCTGGTGATCAGGTCGGCGGACTGTCGGCCCGGCCGCAGGTGCGGGGTGAAGGCGCGCTCGACGATGCCCTCGTCGAAGTCCCGGTAGCGCACGGGGAGCACGACCGCCCGGACCTCGGCGGTGCTGCCGTCGGCGAGGGCGATCCGCTGCCCGTGCAGCTGCAGGACGGCCGAGCCGGAGGGGTTGGCGCGGCGCGGCTCGGCGTCCAGGCCGAACGGGTCGAAGCCGCTGACGAAGATCCGACGGACGCCGGAGGCGGAGTCGAAACCGTCGTCGAGGCCGCGCGAGGCGTCCTCGAAGCGGGACCGCAGCGCGGCGTGGTCGACGTCGAACCGGGGCTGCCACCGCGCGAGCCGGACGGTCATCGCGAGCCTGGTCCAGTACAGCGGGCGGTCGTCCCTGGCGGGCAGTTCGCCGCTGGGCCGCCGGCCCTGGGCGCGGTCCAGTCCGGCCTGCCAGAGCGTCCGGCCCCAGGTGGTGACCACCCGCTCGGCCTGCCGGGCGTCGCGGGCGGCGCACAGGGCGGAGGGGAAGGCCCCGAGCAGTTCTCCCAGCCCGGAGCGCTCGGTGAAACCGGCCGTACGGGCGTCCTGGAGGCGGGCCTGCTCGGCGTCCAACGCCATCGTGGCCGAGGTGCGGCAGCCGGCCGGTGCGGCCTGGGCGGCGGCCGGGGCCGGCAGGGCGGCGAGCGTTCCGGTGAGCGCGGCGGCCAGTCCCGCGGCGCGGCGTAGACATGTCATGTCCGCTGACAATAGGTCCGGACCTTACGGCCCGCCAGAGTGTCGGCACCGTACCTCGCGCTGTTTCGGCCTTGACGGAAAACTGACGGTTCGACCGGGAACCGTCGCGAGTTCTACAGCGTTGTCGTGGAAGAACAGCGGTACTCGTACGGTGGTGGAGGAAGTTCCATGAGCGTGGCCCTGACGAAGGGCGGCAACGTCTCCCTGGGCAGGCAGGCCCCCGGGCTGAGGGTGGTCCGGGTGGGTCTCGGCTGGACGGCCGGGGCGGGGTACGACCTGGACGCCAGCGCGCTGCTCTGCGGGGCGGACGGGAAGGTCGCCTCGGACCAGCACTTCGTCTTCTTCAACAACCTGCAGAGCCCGGACGGTTCCGTCCGGCACCAGGGCGGCTCCGGCGGCGGCCCCGACCGCGAGCAGATCGAGGTCCGGCTCGCGGAGGTCTCCGCCGGGGTGGAGAAGATCGTCTTCGCGGTGGCGATCTACGACGCGGCGCAGCGTCGGCAGTCCTTCGGGCAGGTCAGCGGCGCCCACATCCGGGTCCTCGACCCGGAGGGCGGCGCCGAGGTGGCCCGGTACGACATCGTGTCGGACGGCGGCAGCGAGACGGCGATGGTGTTCGGCGAGCTGTACCGGCACGGCGCGGACTGGAAGTTCCGGGCGGTCGGGCAGGGGTACGCCGCGGGGCTCGCGGGCATCGCCACCGACTTCGGGGTGGACGTCCTGCAGCCGGCGCCCGCCGCCGTGCCGGTCGCGCCGCCCGTGCCGCCCGCGCCGGTGAAGCCGCCCGTCGCGCTGGCCGTGCCGGTCGCGGCCCCGGTGCCGGCCGTGCCCACCGCCGCCGAACCCGCCGTTCCCCCGACCCAGCCAGGGAGCTTTCCCGTGACGTGTTTCTTCGACCCCTCGCACGGCGCCGGCACCACGGCGGTGTACTGGTCGCCGCAGTGGGGCGTGCCGCGCCAGATCGAGGCCTGCGTGGCCTGCGCCCAGCGGGTGCAGACCAACGTCCCGCCGTTCTACACCCCGGCGCAGGCCGGCTACCCCCAGCCGGTCCAGCAGGGCCAGCCGCAGCTGCCCGGCCAGCCGGCCCAGGGCGGGCGGCGCTTCGGCACCGGCGCGCTGATCGGCGCCGGCGCGGCCGGCCTGGTTGGCGGCGCGCTGCTGAACGAGGCCTTCGACGACGATCCCCAGGTGGTCGTCAACAACTACTACGAGGACGACGGCTTCTTCTAAACCATCAGGCCGCCAAACCATCGGGCCGCGGCTCCGCTCGGGCCGCCGGGGGTCCTCCCCGGCGGCCCGAGGGCGTGTCCCGGCTGTCGGCGCGGTGGGCTTGAATGGCGGCAGAGCACCGTTCCGACCGGGGGAGACGCACCGATGACCACGCCCGACGCCGAGCTGCCGGCCGCCGCCGGGAACCCCACCGCCGCCTGGCTGGAGTCCTGCTTCGGCCCCGGCACGCTGTGGCGGCCCGAGCCCGGGGCGCTGCCCGAGCGGCTGACGTCGAAGGCCGCCCGGGCGTTCCTGACCGAGGTCGGCGTCCCGGCCGTCGAGCTGGACTTCCTCGGCTTCGACGCCACCGGCCTGCCCGAACGCGGCATGTGGGAGGCGGACCTGGACGAGCTGTTCGGCGAGCGCACCCCGGACGACGACACTCCGCCGAGCAACTGGGGGTACTGCGTCGGGACGTTCGGCGAGCGGCACCTGATGGTGTCGGGCGACACCGGCACCGTACGGATCTACCACCCGGACGGCTGGGACCACGGGGACGGCTACGGCGGCTGGGCGGCCGACTCGCTGCCCGGGCTGGTCGGCGCGCTGGCGCTGCTGGCCCGCCTGGAGGAGCGGATCTGCGGCGGGGACGCCAAGGCCGCGCTGGACGAGTTCGCCGCGCTGGTGCGGGAGTTGGGGCAGGGGCCGGACGAGTCGGACCTCTGGTCGGGCCTGCTGGAGAACCTGCGCGACGAGTACGAGGGCTGACCTTCCCCGGCCCCGGTCGGTCTTCCCCGGCTCCGGTCGGTTGCGAACGGCCGCACGGCGCTTCGGCGCTGTGCGGCCGTTCCTGTCCGACGGGCCCTAATCGCCCTGGCGCCGGTACGCCCCGGCCCGGGCCGCCGCCTCGGCGGCCTGCGCCGCGCGGTCCGCGGCCGCTTCGTCCAGCGGCTCCGCGGTGGTGAGCATCCGGTAGTAGAGCGGCGCCGAGACCGCCCGGACGACCTCGAACACGTCGGTGTCCGGCGGGAGTTCGCCGCGCTCGACGGCCGCGGTGACGCACGGCGCCCACTCCTCGACCCGGCGCCGGTAGAAGTGTCGCAGCGCCTCGGCCGCGTCGGGATCGCAGGTCGCCGCCACGATGACGGCGCGGAACAGCGCGCCCTGCCGGGAGTCGGCCAGGGTGCGCTGGACGAGCCGGGCGTTGGCCCGGAGGTCCCCGGCGAGGGAGCCGCTGTCGGTGCGCGGCAGGGACTGCTCGGCCATGTCCGCGAGCAGGTCCGCGACCAGCGCCGTTGTGCTGCCCCAGCGGCGGTAGACGGTGGTGCGGCCGACCTCGGCCCGCTGGGCGATGTCGCCGAGGTCCAGGCCGCCGAAGCCGTGCTCGACCAGGGCGTCCTCGGCGGCGCGCAGGACGGCGGCGCGGACCCGGGCGGTCCGGCCGCCGGGGCGGACCGTACCGGGCGAGGAGGGCTCGGGCGGGGAGGTCTCCGGCGGGGAGGTCTCGGGCAGGGAGGGCTCGACAGCCATTAACGGGATTCCTGTTCCATTAGCCGGGCGGAGTCTGCTAACTTCGAGGCATTCTAACGGAACAGGAGTCCCATTAGGGGCTTCGAGGGGAGAATCGCCATGACCATCGCCACCGACATGGAGTACCGCCGACTCGGCGCGTCCGGGCTCAAGGTGCCCGCGCTCAGCCTCGGCACCGGGACCTTCGGCGGCCGCGGCCCGCTGTTCGGTGCCTGGGGCACCACCGACGTCCGGGAGGCCCGCCGACTGCTCGACATCGCCATGGACGCCGGGGTCACACTCTTCGACACCGCCGACGTCTACTCCGACGGCGCCTCCGAGGAAGTGCTCGGCCAGGCGGTCCGCGGCCGCCGCGCCCAGGTGCTGATCTCCACCAAGGCCGGACTGCCCACCGGCGACGGCCCCCAGGACGCCGGCACCTCCCGGGCCCGGCTGATCCGCTCGGTGGAGGACGCGCTGCGCCGCCTCGACACCGACTACCTCGACCTCTTCCAGCTGCACGCCTACGACGCCGCCACCCCGATCGAGGAGGTGCTGGCCACCCTGGAAGACCTGGTCCGGGCCGGCAAGATCCGCTACACCGGCGCCTCCAACTTCTCCGGCTGGCAGCTGATGAAGTCCCTAGCCCTCGCCGACCGGCACGGCCGCCCCCGGTACGCCGCCCACCAGGTCTACTACTCGCTCGTCGGCCGCGACTACGAATGGGAGCTGATGCCGCTCGCCGAGGAGGAGGGCGTCGGCGCCCTGGTCTGGAGCCCGCTCGGCTGGGGCCGGCTCACCGGGAGGATCCGCCGCGGGCAGCCGCTCCCGGACGGCAGCCGGCTGCACGACACCGCCGACTACGGCCCGCCGGTGGAGGACGAGCTGCTGTACCGGGTGGTCGACGCACTGGACGAGGTCGCCGCCGAGACCGGCCGCACCGTCCCCCAGGTGGCGATCAACTGGCTGCTGTGCCGTCCGACCGTCTCCTCCGTCATCATCGGCGCCCGCAACGAGGAGCAGCTGCGCCAGAACCTCGGCGCGGTCGGGTGGTCCCTGACGGAGGAGCAGGTGGCCCGGCTGGACGCGGCGAGCGCCCGCACCGCGCCGTACCCGTACTTCCCGTACCGCCGCCAGGAGGCCTTCGCCCGGCTCAACCCGCCGCTGGCGGGCTGAGCCCCGTAGGGGTCAGGACTGTCCGGCGGTGGCGGTCACGGCCCGGGCGGTCGCCAGCATGGCGTCGTTGCCAGCCTTCGCCGCCGTGAGCTCCGGCAGGCGGAGGCGGATCAGCTCGTTCTCGTAGGCGGTCTCGACGGTGAACCAGACCCCGACCACGTTGGTCCGCTCCTTGCACTGGACGTCCGCGGTGGCCGTGGCGATCTCCTCGGCGGACGGCCTGGTGTTCGCCCCCCACCGGGGGTCCTTCAGGGCGTCCCCGGGGGTGGCATAGGAGTGTCCCCGTTCCGCCATGCAGCGCGACCAGTCCTGGAAGACGGCCTTGACCCGGGGGTCCGACCTCGAGCGCTCGAAGCCCTCGAAGTTGATTCCCACCGCGACGTCGGCGTCCCCGCCGGTGCCGCCGTGCGCGATCAGCTCCTGTTGTGCGGCGCTGATGCACCCGCCGGGCGGCAGTGCCTTCCCCCGGAACGAGGAGGCCGTCCCCGGGGCGGGCTTCCCGTCCGTCCCGAGGCCGCTGCCGAGCACGGTGTTGACGTCAGGACTCAGCGCGGGCCCATCGGCGGACTTCTTCCCGTCGGACGGGTCGGGCGAGTGGTAGCCGTTCACGGAGACGTCGGCGAGCTCGACCGGATCGTACCGGTGGGTGGTCTGGGTCCTGGACGGCGCTCCGCCGCCGGTCGGCCGGGTGTAGTCCAGGCCGAAGCCCCGGACGCAGCGGGTGACCAGAACGGCCTCCGCCGCGTGGTACTGCCGGTAGTCCTCCCTGCTCAGCAGGTAGGACTCGATCGGCAGCGTCCGGTCGGCCACCTGGCTCAGCCGGGGCGTGTCGCCGACCGGCGGCGGGTCCATCGGGGTGAGGGAAGCGGAGGGAGGGACGGGGGCGGCGGCGGGTCGGGAAGGGCCGGAGGCACAGCCGGCGGCGAGGACCAGGGGGATCAGCAGCAGGGCCGGCAGCGAACGGCTGCGGTGGCGGGACGTCATGGCGGGGCTCCTCGGGGCCGGCTCGCGGGGTGGTGCGGTCGGTCGATGACGGCCGGACGGGTGCCGGACCCCCGGCGGGGCGGGGGCCCGGCGCCCGGTCGGGGCTAGATGTGCTCCCAGCTCTGCGAGTGGTTGTTGTTGCGCATGTCGATGTAGACGCCGGACCACCACACGGTGCCCAGGTTCGCCGAGTGGCCGGCCTGGATGTACTGGTTCGGCCCGGTGTCCCGGATGCTGTACTCGCGGTAGTGCACGTAGAGGTTGTAGTTGTTGTCCATGTTCTTCACGGACGCGGCGTTGTTCATCACGGGCTGGCCGTTGCCGGCCCCGCCGCCGCCGAAGTAGCCGTCGTAGTTGCCGGCCTCGCCCTTGCCGAAGAAGGCACCCTGCAGGTTGGGGCTGTAGTACAGGCAAGCGTCGCCCGCGATGCAGCCGCCGCTGCTCGCGAGGGCCGGGGTGGCGGCGCCGAGGAGCACCGTGCCGAGGGTGGCCGCGGCCAGGGCGGCGGCTGCCAGCTTCTTCTTCATCCCACTGCCTTCCGTTGGGTGAACCGGAGGGTTTCCGGCTGCCCTTGAGTCTGTGGGGATTCGAAAGCAGGGCCTATCCAGTACCGGCCCGGTCGGGTGTCAAAAGATGGATAGCGCGCCGCTCCCGGGGGCGCTATCGCCGCGCGCGGTGGTGCGCCGCGGGGCGCGGGCGTGCCGCGGGGCCCCGGCCCGGGAGATGTCCGGACCGGGGCCGGACCGGCTGCCGAGCGGCGGCGGTCGGCCCCGCGCCGGTGGCTGAGCGGGCGTCAGGCCTGCCGGGCGTGCCAGGCGGCGAGCAGTTCGGCCTCGCGGTCGGGGGTGAGGGTCTCCGGCTGGGGCTCGAACGGCTCGATGTCGCGGGCGGTTTCGGCCACCGGGCGGAGGACGAGCCCGGTGGCGAGGGCGGCGGCCGGGTCGGCGGTGCTGGTGGCGCGGGTGTGCGGGTTGGCGGGCCAGAGCGGGAGCGCGCGCTCCGGGACGTCGGCGGCGCGCAGGAAGTCCTCGTCCACCCAGGTGAGGGTGGTGCCGGGCGGGGCCACCGCCGAGGCGACGGCGTCGAGCAGGTCGCCCATGCCGAACGGCGGGGGAGTGGCGGCGTGGTAGGGGCCGGAGGCGCCCTGTTCGAGGAGGGCGAGCATCCAGGCGGCGAGGTCGCGGGCGTCGACCACCTGCAGCGGCGCGTCCGGCCGGCCCGGGGCGAGCACCTCGCCGCCGCGGGTGAGGCGCTGCACCCAGTAGTCGAAGCGGTGGGTGTAGTCCCGGGGGCCGATCACGTACGTCGGGCGCACCATCAGCGTCTCCGGGCCGAAGGCCTGCCGGGCGGCGCGCTCGCACTGGGCCTTGAGGACGCCGTACGTCGCGGCGGTGACCTCCTCGGCCTCCGGGCCGTTGGAGGGCAGCAGCGGGGAGTCCTCGGCGTAGCCGGGGGCGGCCGGGTCGTCGTAGACCGAGAGGGTCGAGACCAGCAGGTAGCGCCCGGCCGCGCCGGGGTCGACGTTGGCTGCCAACTTCCACACCTGGCGCGGGAAGTAGGCGCAGGTGTCGACGGTGGCGTCCCAGTTGCGGCCGCGCAGCGCGGACAGGTCGTCGTCCCGGTCGGCGATCAGGTGCTCGGCGTCCGGGAGCAGTCCGGCGCCGGAGCGGCCCCGGTGGAGCAGCGTGACCTCGTGCCCGGCGGCAAGGGCCGCCTCGGCGAAGTGGAAACCGATGAAACGGGTGCCGCCGATGACCAGAATGCGCATCCTGACATCGTGCCAGTCCACGGTGGAGCAGTGCCAATCGGCGCCTGGCCGTTACCCGAGTTGTGGGTGGGGTGCGTGAGTCAGGATCGGTGTGTGCGGTTCCGGTGGGAACTGTGTTCGACGGTCGACGGCCCGTGGCCGCGATCGTTGACGGGGGCCGGGACGCGCCGGACCGGTCGTCGCTGGTAGGTTGCCCGATGGCGGGAGTGGGGGCCGAGGGCCGCGACGGCCTCGAAACGTCTGATGGACCGCCAAAGTTCCCTGTTTCCCGGCGAACTTGTGTGAAGGCCCTTTAAGCTCCCGTTAACGATGGCGGTTTTTCGCCGCTCACGAACTCCCTCACGAGGTCGGGCGGAAGGCCCAACTTGACGATGAGAGCAGGGATGACGACGACTAGTGAACGAACGGCCGGTGTCGCGCGCGGCCCGGACCGGCGGCAGGGCGGACTCGGTCGCACCGTGGCCGGCGCGGCGGCCCTTGCCGTGGTGATCGGCGCCGGCTCGTTGGCGGCGGCCCCCTCGGCCTTCCCGGCGGCCGGCGACGGCACCGTGAAGGTCCGGGTGATCCGGGCCGTCGACACCGACGGGGTGTGGACCCCCGGGCTGGAATCGACCATGGCGGGCGTGAAGGTGACGCTCACCGACGACGCAGGGGTGGCCGTCGAGGGCACCACGGCGGCCGACGGCACGGTGACGCTGGCGCCGGCCACCAGCAAGCTCACCGGCGGCAAGTACCGCGTCCAGGTGGCGAATCCGAAGCCGGGCGTGCTCTACCCGGCCTTCGCCTCGCGCGAGGGACTGGACGGCGCCCCCGACAAGCTGAGCTCCAACGAGGAGTTCGTCGACCTCTCCGGCGGCAAGACGGTGGAACTCACCACGGGGCTCTGGAGCCCGGGTGACTACTGCCAGAAGAACGCGCCGCTGGTGTCGACCTGTCAGAACCCGCCCGCGGACGGGGACAACCAGCACACGCTGGTGTCCTTCCCGTACGAGTCCCGCGGAACGGCCGGCACGGGCTTCACCCTGACCGACGTGGCCACGGCCGGGCAGACCGGGAACCTCTACGGCATCGCCTGGAACAGGGTCGACCGCAGGGTGTTCTCCTCGGCCCAGGCCAAGCGGACCACCAGCTACGGCCCCGGCGGCCCCGGCGGGATCTACGTCACCGACTGGGACAAGAAGAAGACCACGCTGTTCGCCACCGTCCCGGACGCGGGCACCACCCCGCACACCCCGGGCAACGACGACGGCTTCCTGGCCGCGGTGGGCAAGGAGAGCCTGGGCGGCATCAAGATCACCGACGACGGCAAGGACCTCTTCGTCGTCAACCTGCACGACCGCAAGCTCTACCGCTACGACGCCACCGCGGCGACGGCGGCCGCACCCAAGGCCGCCTACGCCATCCCGGACCCGGGCTGCCCGGCGGCGGGGGACTGGCGTCCGTACGGCCTCGGCATCCAGGACGGCGTCGGCTTCCTCGGCGGCGTCTGCTCGGGCGAGTCCACCCACAAGGCCTCGGACCTGCGGGCCGTGGTGCTGCCGTTCGACCTGGCGACCGGCGCGTTCAAGTCGGCGGTGCTGAACCAGCCGCTCGACTACCCGCGTGGCACCACGGTCGGCGGGCCGTGCCCGGGCACCGGCTGGTTCCCGTGGCAGGACACCTTCCCGGCCAGCCAGAACGGCCAGGCCTGCGGGGACAACTACCTGGCCAACCCCGAGCCGGCGGTCGCCGAGATCACGTTCGAGACGGACGGCTCGATGCTGCTCGCCTTCCGGGACCGCTTCGGCGACCAGTCGGCGGCCAGCCCGACGGGCAGCGTGATGGCCAAGGTCCTGCCCGGCGGTGACCTCCTCAAGGCCTGCCTGGCGAACGGCACGTACGTGCTGGACACCAACCTGGGCTGCGGTTCCACGGCCCGGGGCCAGCGGTTCTTCGACAACGCCCGGATCGGCCACAACAACCCCGCCAACGCCGGGATGGCGCTGTCCAAGGTCGAGGACTCCATCGTGACCTCGGGCTACGACAGCGACAGCCGGGCCTACGGCTACGGCAGCGCCTTCCAGAAGCGCAACGGCAAGGCGGACGGCGGCGTTCGGCTCAACACGGCCCCGGGCGCCCCGCCGTTCGGCAAGGGCGCCGCGATGGGCGACCTGGAGGTGCTCTGCGACCAGGCGCCGCTCCAGATCGGCAACCGGGTCTGGTACGACCCCGAGCGCAGCGGCCTCCAGCTGCCGGGCCAGAAGCCGGTGCCGGGTGCCACCGTGCACCTGTACGACGAGGCGGGGAAGCTCGTCGGCACCACCAGGACGACCAAGCGCGGCGAGTACTACTTCGACGACAGCAACGTCGACGGAGGCCTCAAGCCGAGGACCAAGTACACGATCAAGCTGGACAACCCGGCGGACTACGCCAAGGACGGCCCCCTCTTCCAGTGGGTGCCGACCGACCACGACGTCGGTGACAACCACTTCGTCGACTCCAAGGGCATCGTCCCGAAGGACGGCAAGTTCCCGGAGCGGGCGCTGACCACCGGCGGACCCGGCGAGAACGACCACACCTACGACTTCGGCTTCCGCCTGCAGGAGGGTGCGCTGCGCCTGGTCAAGCACGACCAGGACGGCAAGCCGCTGGCGGGCGCCAAGTTCCAGCTGTGGCACGAGACCAACGGGACCGACGGGCTCCAGCCGACCGGCGACAAGCCCGACACCAAGGTCGGCGAGCCCTGCACCACCGGGGCCGACGGCATCTGCCAGGGCACCGGCGTGCCGGGGACGTACTACTGGCAGGAGCTGAGCCCGCCGGACGGCTACGCCGCGCCGGAGGTCACCGTCTTCGGTCCGCTGAAGCTGACCTCGGCGAACCTGGACGCCGGCGTGGAGGTGACGGCCGTCAACAAGCTGATCCCCAAGCCGACGCCCACCCCGACCCCGACCGAGACGCCGACCTCGGCGCCGACGTCGGCGGCTCCGGTGCCGCCCGCACCGCAGCCCCCCGCACCCGGGCACCTGCCCAACACCGGTGCGGGTGAGGGGATGCCGATCGCGCTGACCAGCGCGGCGGCGCTGATCGCCCTCGGCACCGCCATGGTGCTGGTGGTCCGCAGGCGCAAGGCCGCCCAGCGCGGCTAGCGGTTTCGCAGTGAGCGGGCCCGGTGGGGGAGACCTCCGCCGGGCCCGAATCGGGCGGGTTCGTGGGACCGTTGGGTCCCCCGGACCCGCCCGACTGTCGTGTCCGACCGAGGAGAGGGAGCGGGCCGCATGCCCCGCAAGACGAAGGCCGAGGGTCGAGCGCCCCGTCGGGCCCGGGCCGGCTGGCTCAAGGCCGTGATCGCGATCGCGGTGTGCGGCGCCGCGGCGGGCGGCGTGGCCGTCTACCGGACGGTCTCCGACGAGGCCGTCGAACGCCCGGTGACCACCGACGAGGCGGGCCGGCTCGCCCTGTCGCGCCTGAACCTGTACCAGGCGAGCCCGGTGGCGGTGACGCTCACGGCCGACGAGGGCGGGGGCGTGAGCATCCGGGTCGACGGGGTCGTCGACTACCGCACCCACCGGGGGGTGGGCCGCTACCGGACCACCGGCGCGAGCGGACCGATGGACCACGGTCTGATCGTCTGGGACACCGGCGGCCTCGGGCTGGCGCCCGACCAGGCCGGAACCGGCAGCACCGGCAGTGCGGGCAGCGCGGGCAGCCCCGGTACCGACGCCCCCGCCTGGCAGCAGGCCGAGCACATCCCGCGCCAGGGCTGGTCGCCGCGCACCTACACGGCGGACCCGCTGGACGCCGGACTGAACCTGCTCGTCCAACTCGGCGCGGACCGCCCCGACAACCCGCTGCTGCTCGCCCAGTCCGGCGCCCGCTGGCTGGGCCGGGACCGGATCGACGGCCGGGACTACGACCGCTTCGCCGGTCCGCGCGCCCAGGGCTCCGCGCCCGACGGCGCCCGCTCGCCGCTGACGTACTGGGTGGACGGCGACGGCGGGCTGCGCCGGGTGACGATGCGGATGCCGGGGCTGGGCACCCCGACCACCGTCGAGCTCACCGGACGGCAGGCCGACGCCAAGCTGCCCGAGGCCCCCTGGCTCACCGGCTGACGCGCCGGGCCGCAGGCCCGCAGTCCCACAACCCTGCAACCCTGCAACCCCACAAGCCCACAAGCCCACAAGCCCACAAGCCCGCAGGCCCGCAGGCCCGGCGGAACACCTCCGCAGGGGGCGATCAGCCGTACGAAAATCGTTGGTGAGCCAGCAATAGCTTCATCATCTTCCGTTCACCCGGACCCGGCTGCCAGCATCGGCGCACCGTCACCGCCCGAGGGAGTAGCCGATGAACCGCCCCCGTTCCCTGCGCTGTCTGGCCGCACTGTCCCTGGTCGTCCTGGCCGCCACCGCCTGCGGGCGCTCCGACCAGGGCGGCTCCCCGGCCGCCGGCGCGGCGCAGGCCGCGCAGAACTCCGGGAAGAGCGCCGCCGAGCTGCTCCCGGCGAAGAACAAGCAGAGCGGCGTGCTCAGAGTGGCCACCTCCGTCGGCTACCCGCCGATGGAGATGTACAAGCCCGGGACGACCGAGCTGACCGGCGTCGACCCGGACCTCGCCGCCGCCGTCGCCGGGCGGCTCGGCCTGAAGCTGGAGCTCGCCAACTCCTCCTTCGACGGCCTGATCCCCGGACTCCAGGCCGGCCGCTACGACCTGGTGATGTCCTCCATGACGGACAGCGCGCAGCGCCGCCAGGCCGTCGACTTCGTCGACTACTTCCGCACCGGCGGCGTGATCATGACGAAGAAGGGCAACCCCGAGGGCATCAAGTCCATCGAGGACCTCTGCGGCAGGAAGGTGGTCCTCGCCAAGGGCAGCTCCAACCTGGAGATCGGCGAGCAGCAGAACGCCAAGTGCGCCGCCAAGATGGCGATCTCGCAGAGCGAGGACGCCCCGACCGGGCTGCTCCAGCTGGACAGCGAGCGGGCCGTGGCCACCATCGTGGACTACCCGGTGGCGCAGATGTTCGTGCAGAACAGCGGCTCCTACGAGGTGCTTCCGGAGCAGTACGGCACGGCGCCCTGGGGCATCGCGGTGGCGAAGAAGGACTCCGGGCTGCGCGACGCGGTGCAGAAGGCGCTCCAGGAGCTGATCGAGAGCGGCGAGTACCGCAAGGTGCTGGACACCTACCAGGTCGGCGGCAGCGCGGTGGAGCGCGCCACCGTCAACGCGGCGCAGTGAGAACGGCGGTACCGACGAGATGAGCACCGACATGAGAGACCCCGCGACGTCCGACGGCCCCGCGACGACCGCCCAGGCCGGCCCCGCGACGACCTCCGGGGGCGCCGCCGACGACGACCTCGCCTTCGAGGTGACCGGCCGGCCCCGCCCGGCCCGCTGGTTCGCCGTCCTGGCGGCCGCCTTCGTCGCCGTCTGGCTCGCCTGGACCGTCATCGTCAACCCCAACCTGCACTGGGACATCGTCGCCAGGTACCAGTTCGACGGCGTGATCCTGGAAGGGCTCTGGGTGACGGTCCAACTCACCCTGATCTCCCAGGTGGTGGGCATCGTCATCGGCGTGGTGGTCGCCGTGATGCAGCTGTCCGACAGCCCGGTGCTGCGGACCACCGCCGGCGCGTACACCTGGTTCTTCCGCGGCACCCCGCTGCTGGTCCAGCTGATCTTCTGGTTCAACCTGGCGCTGCTCTTCCCGGAGATCAGCATCGGCATCCCCTTCGACGGGCCCAAGCTGGTCAGCTGGCAGTCCAACACCCTGATCACCGGCTTCGTGGCGGCGCTGCTCGGCCTGTCGATCAACGAGGGCGCCTACATGTCCGAGATCGTCCGGGCCGGCATCCAGAGCGTCGACCCCGGGCAGCGCGAGGCCGGTGCCTCGCTGGGCATGTCCAACCGGCAGATCCTCACCAGGGTGGTGCTGCCGCAGGCGATGCGGGTGATCATCCCGCCGTTCGGCAACCAGTTCATCTCGATGCTGAAGACCACCTCGCTGGTCTCCGTCATCGCCGGCGCCGACCTGATGACCGTCTCCCAGCACCTCTACCTCGCCAACTTCGAGGTGATCGCGCTGCTGATCGTCGCGTCCATCTGGTACCTGGTGCTCACCACCATCGCGAGCGTCGCCCAGCACGCGGTGGAGCGGAGGTTCAACCCGGCCGGGGCCCCGCCGGCGCTGCACCGCCGGGTGCTGGCCAACCTGCGCCCCGGGCGCGGTGGAGCACGCAAGAGCGTCAAGAAGGGGGAGGGCAAGTGATGATGAGTGCGGACCTGGAGAAGCCGGCCGCCGAGGTGGTCCTGTCGGCCCGGAAGGTGCGCAAGCACTTCGGGGACCTGGAGGTGCTGCGCGGCATCGACCTGGAGGTCAGGTCGGGGGAGGTGCTCTGCGTGATCGGCCCCTCCGGCTCCGGCAAGTCCACCCTGCTGCGCTGCTTCAACCACCTGGAGAAGATCGACGCCGGGCGGATCGAGGTGGACGGCGAGCTGGTCGGCTACGAGCAGCACGGCGCCTCCGGCAGCAGGCTGCGCGAGCGCCGCCCGCGCGACATCCGCCACCAGCGCGAGCGGATCGGCATGGTCTTCCAGCGCTTCCACCTCTTCCCGCACCGCACCGCGCTGCAGAACGTGATGGAGGGCCCGGTCGCGGTCAAGGGCCGCCCGCGGGAGGAGGCCGAGCGGCAGGCCCGCGAGCTGCTCGCCCGGGTCGGCCTGGCCGACCGCGCCGACCACTACCCGGCCCAGCTCTCCGGCGGCCAGCAGCAGCGGGTGGCGATCGCCCGGGCACTGGCCATGGAACCGACCCTGATGCTCTTCGACGAGCCCACCTCCGCGCTCGACCCGGAGCTGGTCGGCGAGGTGCTCGGGGTGATGCGCGACCTCGCCCGCAGCGGTATGACGATGATCGTCGTCACCCACGAGATGGGCTTCGCCCGCGAGGTCGCCGACCGGGTCGTCTTCATGGACCAGGGCGCCGTCGTGGAGGCCGGCAGCCCGGCCGAGGTGTTCACCGCCCCGCGGCACGACCGCACCCGGGCCTTCCTCTCGACGGTGCTCTGATGGGAGCGATGGGACCAGCGATGGCACAGATGGGAGCGGACGTGACCACGACCCCGGTCGACCTGCTGCTGCGCGGCGGCACCCTGGTGGACGGCACCGGGGCGCCCGCCCGTCCGGCCGACCTCGCCGTCGCGGACGGCCGGGTCTCCGTGCTGCCGCCCGGCACCGCGGTGACCGCGGCCGAGACCCTGGACGTCACCGGACGGGTCGTCACCCCCGGCTTCATCGACGTCCACACCCACTCGGACGCGCTCGCGGCCCCCTTCGGCGGCGGCAGCCACACCGACGGCGACGCCCTGGACGAGCTGCGGCTCGCCCCGCTGCTCCAGGGCGTCACCACCGAGATCAGCGGCAACTGCGGGATCAGCCTGTTCCCCGCGCTGCCCGAGCGGCTGCCCGAACTGGCCGGGCACCTGCGGGTCTCCTTCGGCCTCGGGCCGGTGCTGCCCGCCGAGGACTTCGACGCCTTCGCCGCCGGCCAGCGGCCCGAACTGCGCCGCAACCACATCGCCTCGCTGGTCGGCCACGGCACGCTGCGCGCCGGGGTGATGGGTTTCGAGGACCGCCCGCCCACCGCCGAGGAGCTGGCCGCCATGTGCGAGCTGCTCGACCGGGCGCTGGGCCAGGGCGCGGCCGGGCTCTCCACCGGCCTGATCTACCCGCCCGGCGTCTACGCGGACACCGAGGAGATCGTCGCCCTGGCGAAGGTCGCCGCCCGGCACGGCAAGCCGTACGTCACGCACCTGCGCGACGAGATGTCCCAGGTGGAGAAGGCCCTGGAGGAGGCGCTGGAGATCGCGGTGCGCTCCGGCGCCCCGCTCCAGGTCTCCCACCACAAGACCGCGGGGCGGCACGCCTGGGGTGCCACCCTGCGCACCCTGCCGCGCCTGGAGCAGGCCCGCGCCGACGGCGTGGACGTGCTCTGCGACGTCTACCCGTACACCGCCGGCAGCACCGTGCTGCACGCGATGCTGCCGCCCTGGACCAGCGAGGGCGGGCCGGCCGCGCTGCTGGAGCGGCTGCGCAGCAAGGAGGTGCGGGACCGGATCCGGACGGACATCGCGAACGGCGTCGAGGGCTGGGAGAACACCGTCGGCAACGGCGGCTGGGACCTGATCTCGGTGGCCGCCGCCCCCGCCCGCCGTACGGCCGAGGGCCGCCGGATCGCCGACCTGGCCGCCGAGCGCGGCGCCGACCCGGTGGACTTCGTCTGCGACCTGCTGCTGGAGGCGCAGGGCGAGGTGACCATCATCAGCCACTCGATGCGCGAGGACGACGTCCGCCGGGTGCTGGCCAGCCCGCTGTCGATGATCGGCTCCGACGGCGTGCCCAAACCCGGCCGCCCGCACCCCCGTTGGGCGGGCAGCTTCGCCCGGGTGCTCGGCCACTACGGGCGCGAGCAGGGGCTGCTTCCGCTGGAGCTCGCGGTGCACAAGATGACCGGCCTGCCCGCCGAGCGCTTCCGGCTGGCCGGGCGCGGGGTGGTCCGGGACGGCGCGATCGCGGACCTGGTGGTGCTGGACCCGGCGGCCGTCCTGGACGGCGCGACCTTCGAGCGGCCGCTGCTGCCGCCGGTGGGGGTGGAGACCGTGGTGGTGGCCGGGCGGGTCGCGGTGCGCGGCGGCCGGGCGACCGCGATCCGCTCCGGAGAGGTGGTGCGGGTCCGATGAGCCTCGCCCAGGTGGCGGCCGCCGCGCGAAGCTCGGCGGCGCTCCCGCTGACCCTCGCGGTGGCGGCCGTGGACGTGGACGCCGTCGGCCCGGCCGACGGCGGCGCGGTCGGCGCGGTCGGGGTGGACGACACCGTCGTGCTGCCCGTCGCCAGCGCCTCCAAGCTGCTGCTGCTCGCCGAGGTCGCCCGGCGGCTGGACACCGGGGAGCTGACGGCCGGGCGGCCGGTGGCGATCCTCCCCGAGGACGTCACCGGCGGCACCGGCCTGCTCGGCCGGCTGAGCCGGCCCGGCTGGACGGTGGAGGACCTGGCCTGGCTGACCGCCGCGGTCAGCGACAACACCGCCACCAACGCGCTGCTGCGACTGGTCGGGCTGCCGGCCACCGCCCGGCTGGCGCGCGAGCTCGGGCTGGAGCGGCTCACCCTGCACGACCGGGTGCGCGATGAGCGCGGGCCGGACGTCCCGCCCGTCTTCGCCACCGGCACCGCCCGCGACCTGGCCCGCCTGGTGGCCCTCGCCGTCCGGGGCACCATGGCCACGCCGGCGGCCTCGGCCCGGCTGCTCGGCTGGATGCGCGCCAACACCGACCACGGCCTGGTGCCCGCGCTGATCGACCACGACCCGTACGCCCCGGGCTTCCCCGAGCCGCTGCCCGGCCGCCTGCTGGTCGCCAACAAGACCGGCACGGACACCGGGGTACGGGCCGACGCGGGCGTCGTCGTGGGTGCCCGCCGGGTGGCCTACGCGGTCGTCGCGCACTGGGACGTGGCGCTCGGGCCCAGCACCGAACGGGCCGCCGTGCACGCCATCCGGGACGTCGGCCGCGCCCTCGCGGCCTGGGCCCAGCGGCCGGCCTGAGCCGGCTCCCTGCCGGCCTGATCCCCCGGCCCGGGCCGCCCGGGCCGGGGGATCAGGCCCACCGCATGTCGAGCAGGGACCTGATCTCCCCGGCGGCGGCGCCGAGTTCGGCGAGGAAGTCCCGCAGCACCGGGTTGCGGTTGGTGGCCCGGGTGGCCACCCCGATCCGGCGGTGCAGCTGCGGGTGGTCCAGCCGGCACACGTGCACCCCGGCGCTGTCGGCCAGGCCGAGCGCCGGGATCAGCGCGACGCCCATGCCGGCCCGCGCGAGGTTGATGGTCACCTGGTAGTGGTCGCTGCGGCAGCGCACCCGGGGGCGGAACCCCTCGGCCGCGCAGGCGCGTTCGAGCACCGGCTCGCCGGTGCTGCCGCCGTGGGTGCCGATCCAGCTCTCGCCCTCCAGCTCGGCCAGCCGCACCACCGAGCGCCGTCCGAGCCGGTGCCGCAGCGGCACCACGACCAGCTGCGGTTCCTCGAAGTACATCCGCACGTCCACCGCCGCCTGCCGGCACCACGGGTCCAACGGGTGCTCGAAGACGACGGCCGCGTCCAGCCGGCCGGCCTCCAGGTCCGGGACCAGCTCGTGCGGCTGGCCCATGATGAGCTCCAGCTCCACCTGGGGGTGCCCGGCGGCGAACGCGGCCAGCGCCCGGGGCAGCAGGTCCAGCCCGGCGGAGGCGAAGAAGCCGATCCGCAGCACGCCGGCCGCGGCCTCGGCGTGCGCCCGCAGGTCGTCCTGGGCGACGGCCATCAGATCGGCGATCGCCTGCGCGTGCTCGGCCAGCCGGACCCCGGCCGGCGTCAGGCGCAGGGACTGCGGAGCCCGTTCCACCAGCGCGACACCCAGCTCCTGCTCCAGGCGGGCGAGCTGGTGCGAGATGGCGGACGGGCTCAGGTGCAGGGCCTGCGCCGCGGCCACGATGGTGCCCCGGCGGGCGATCTCCAGGAGGACGTGCAGTCGGGCGCTGTTCAGCATCGGCCCAGGTTAGAGGGTGTACGCCGGCTGCGCAGCCACCGGTTCGCGGGTGTCGGAGGCGGCGGCCACGTCCAGCCGGAGCAGGTCGTGCTCGGTCTCCCGGCGCACCACCAGGCGGGCCTCGCCGTCGCGGACGAAGACCACGGCGGGCCGCGGCAGCTTGTTGTAGTTGGACGCCATGGCGTAGCCGTACGCGCCGGTCACCGGGGTGGCCAGCAGGTCGCCGACCCGCAGGTCGGCGGGGAGCGCGGCGTCGTCGATGATCACGTCGCCGCTCTCGCAGTGCTTGCCGACCAGCCGGGCGCGGGCCGGGCGGGGTGCCTGGGGGCAGCGGGGCAGGAAGGCCTCGTAGCGGGCGCCGTACAGGGCGGGGCGCAGGTTGTCGCTCATCCCGCCGTCCACGCTGACGTAGGTGCGCACGCCCTCGATCCGCTTGACGGTGCCGACCCGGTACAGGGTCAGCCCGGCCCGGGCGGCGATCGAGCGGCCGGGCTCGACGCCGACCTCGCCGCTCCAGCCGGCGCCGCGCACCGCCGCGCGGACCCGCTCGGCCCAGACGGCGAAGGAGGGGGCGCTCTGCCCGCTCAGGTAGGCCACGCCCAGGCCGCCGCCGACGGTCAGCCGGCGCAGGCCGTGCTCCACCGCGAACCGGGCCACCGCGGCGGCGCCGTCGGCCAGTTCGGCCGGGTCGAGCACCTGGGAGCCGACGTGGGCGTGGACGCCCTCCAGCCGTACCGCGGCGGAGGCCTCGGCCCGGCGCACCGCGGCCGCGGCAGCGCCGTCGGCCAGGCCGAAGCCGAACTTGGAGTCGTGGCCGCCGGTCTGGATGGCCTGGTGGGCGCCGGCCGCGACCCCGGGAGCCACCCGCAGCTGGATCCGGGCCGGGGGCAGGCCCTCCTCGTGGTGCAGCCGTTCGATCCGGTCCAGCTCGTCGAAGCTGTCCACCACGATGTGGCGCAGGCCGACGGTCAGCGCGGTGCGCAGCTCGGCCTCGTCCTTGTTGTTGCCGTGCAGCACGATCTGCTCCGGGGCGACTCCGGCGTACAGCGCGGTGCGCAGCTCGCCGCCGGAGGCGACGTCCAGCAGCAGCCCCTCCTCGGCGGCGAGCCGGGCCATCGCGGTGCAGAGGAAGGCCTTGGAGGCGTAGGCGACGTTGCCCCGGCCGAAGGCGGCCACCGCCTCGCGGCAGCGGCGGCGCAGGTGCTCCTCGTCGTAGACGAACAGCGGCGTGCCGTACCGGCGGGCCGCCTCGGCGAGGAGCACGCCGCCGACGGACAGGCCCTCGGGGCGGAACTCGGCGGTGAGCGGCAGCAGGCCCGGATCGACGGGCGGCAGGCCCGGATCGATGGCCGGCAGGGCCTGGTCGACGGGCGGCAGGGCCGGCGGCACAGGGGACACGGGCGACATGGGCGACAAGGCTTCCTCCCGGCAGGCTGTTGGCCCCGCCCATCCTCGGCCCTGCGGGAGGGACTGAGAAAGCGCATTCTTCGGGCCCTGAGCAGTACCGAAACCGATGCTCGGGCTCCGCCGAAGAACCCATCCAGCTGTTGCATCTAAGCTTGCATCTATGGTGCTACGGTGTGCTCCATGGCCGACACCCCGCCCCCCGCCCGCGTACCCGCCGCGGACCGCGCGTACGAACTGACCAAGGACCTCATCCTCGGCGGCGCCCTGCCCGGCGGGACGCTGATCAGCGAGGGCGAGATCGCCGAGCGCGCATCGCTCAGCCGCACACCCGTCCGGGAGGCCTTCCTGCGGCTGCAGGCCGAGGGGCTGCTCCAGCTCTTCCCCAAGCGCGGAGCCGTCGTGGTGCCGGTCGGCCCCGGTGAGGCCGAGGACGTGCTGGAACTGCGCGAGGCGCTGGAGAGCACCGCCGTGCGCCGGATCACCCGCCGCCCCGACGGCCTCGACGCGCTGGTCCGGCAGCTGTCCGAACTGATCGACCAGCAGCGCGGACCGGCCCGCCGGGCCGACCTCGGCGCCTTCGCCGACGCCGACGAGGCCTTCCACCGGGGCATCGTGACGGCCTCCGGCAACGAGCTCGCCGAACGGTTCTACGGGACGCTGCGCGACCGCCAGCGCCGGATGGCCGTCCAACTGCTCCAGGTGCGGCCGGAACGGCAGGCGGAACGGCTGGCCACGCTGGTCGAGGAGCACACCGTGCTCGTCGAGCGGATCGCGGCCCGTGACGCCGAGGGCTTCACCGCCGCCCTGCGCGCCCACCTGGACGCCCACCGGGCGGTCACCGACCGCTGACCCCCCTTCACCGCGCGCCGACGACCGTGCGCGCACACCCCCGACGGACCGCCGGGACCGACCATCCGACAAGGAGCAGCACCACCATGAGCACCACCCGGCCGCCGTCCGCCGGTCCCGTCGCACCGTCCGGCCGGGGGCGGCCGTGGCTGCCCGCGGCCCTGGCCATGCTCTGCTGCGGGTGGGGCGGCAACCAGTTCACCCCGCTGCTGCTGATGTACCGCCACCTCGGCGGCTACTCGGAGGTCACCGTGGACGCCTTCCTGGGGGCGTACGTCCTCGGACTGGTCCCCGGGCTGCTGGTCGGCGGCGCGGCCTCGGACCGCTACGGGCGCCGCCCGCTGATGATCGGCGCGGTGGCCGTCTCGCTCGCCGCCAGCGCGGTGCTGTGCGGCGGTGCCGCCGGTGAACTCCCCATCTACGCCGGGCGGTTCCTCACCGGCATAGCCGTCGGCATCGCGATGGCCGTCGGCACCAGCTGGGTCAAGGAGCTCTCCCAGGCCCCGCACGACCCGGCCGCCGACCCGGGCGCCGGCGCCCGCCGCGCCTCCCTCGCCCTGACCCTCGGCTTCGGCCTCGGCGCCGGGGTGGCCGGGGTGCTCGCCCAGTGGGGCCCCTGGCCGATGGTCACCCCGTACCTCGCCCACCTGCTGGTCACCCTGCCCGCGCTGTTCCTGCTCCCGAGGGCCGTCGAGACCCGGGCCCGTTCGGCGGCCGTCCGCAGCCTCTGGGCGGACCTCAAGGTCCCGGCGGCCGGGCACCGGCGCTTCGTCCGGGTCGTGCTGCCGATGGCCCCGTGGGTGTTCGGCTCGGCAGGCGTCGCGTACGCGGTGACCCCGCAGCTGGTCGGCGACCGGCTCGGCGACTGGTCGCTGGCCTACGCGACCCTGCTGACCGTCCTCACCCTCGGCACCGGCGCCCTCGTCCAGCCCTTCGCCAAGCGCCTGGACTCGCTCTCCTCGGCGCGCGGCGTCATCGTCTCCATGGTGCTGATGGCCTGCGGCATGGCCGTCTGCGCCGGCGACGCGGCGGTCCGCTCCCCGCTGCTCGGCCTGGGCGGCGCGGTCCTGCTCGGCGCCGCGTACGGGATCGGGGTGGTCTCCGGACTGCTGGAGATCCAGCGCATCGTCACCCCGGACGACCTGGCCGGCATCACCGGCGTCTACTACGCGCTCTGCTACTCGGGTTTCCTGCTGCCCGCCGTGCTCGCGGCGCTCTCCTCGATGGCCTCCTACACCGTGATGCTCACCGTGGTGACGGCCCTCGCCCTCGCCAGTCTCGCCGTGATCGTCCTCTCCTCCCGCCGCGCGGCCCCCGCCCCGACCCCGGCGGAAGCCTCCCGCTGACGCCCGGCCGCCGCTCTCCTGCCTCCACGCCCGTTCCCGGGCGGGGAGACAGAATGCGCTGCACGAGGGTGCTGCTGCGGGCATGAACGGTCAGTGTGCGTCCAAGTCCGGTCAGTGGGCGAGGCAGCCACACGAGCCGGGGGAGAATGACATGACGGAAGGAGACGCGCTGTGAGTACGGCACCCCAGGTCCCCGGTGACTACAGCACTGTCAGCGACCCCGAGCGGGCCCTGAAGTACGCGATCCGGCACATCGCGGGCGACCGCACCGAGATCATCGAGGGAGTCATCACCCCCATGTCGCCGTCATGGGCGCACGAGTCCGCCGCCGAGATCGTCCGCCGCCAGCTCGGACCCCGAATGGACCAGCTCGACCTGGTGTCCGGCTCCGGCAACCTCGACCTGCCCGGCAGCGAGAACTGGTACATCCCCGATCTGGCCGTCGTACCGGCCGAACTCGCCCTGAAGACCGAGGGCGCGTTGCTGCCCGATCAGACCCTCCTGGTCGTCGAGGTCAGTTCGCCGTCGAACGCCGAGACCGACCGCGTCGTCAAGCGTCGCCGCTACGGCCAATACGGCGCCCCGCTCTACCTCCTCGTCGACCGGCAGAACCGCAGCTGCACCCTGTACAGCGAGCCGTCCCGCCTCGGTTACGCCGCCGAGAGCGGCCCGCATCCCTTCGGCGTGCCCGTTCACCTCCCGGCGCCGTTCGACCTGGACATCGACACCACCCGTCTGTAGGTGCCGCCTAGACCGTGGCGCCGTCCGTCGGGCGGACGTGGGCCGGGAGGCCGTTGGCGAGGTCCTCGACCAGGAGGCGCCAGGCGATGGCGTCGGCGGCGGCGCGCAGGCGGGGGCTGCGGGGGCGGCCGGCGTCGGCGTCGAGGCGGGCGTTGAGCCAGTCGGACCAGGCGTGGGCGAGGGTGCGGACCTCGTGGGTGCCGGCCTCGGTGAGGGAGAGGTGGTCGCCGTCGCGGAGCAGGTAGCCCTCGGCGGCCATCCGGTCGAAGACCGGCTCCAGGACCTCGGGCGGCACCCGCTTGCGGGCGCCGACGAGGTCCAGCGAGGCGTAACCGACGGCCTTGGTGTGGCCGGCCACCTCCATCAGCGCCCAGGCCCCGGCCAGGTCCACCCGGGTGCCGGCGCCGGAGACGATCGTCCGGACGGTGTCGAGGTCCACTCCTCGTACGAGCGTGGACACCGCGTACTCCAGGTGCGGGTCGGAGTCGGCGTGGTCGGCTGGCCGAAGGCCTCGCCCATGTCGGTGGAGCCCGCCCGGGCGGTGTCGCGCAGCTGCACCTGTTTGAGGAAGAGCGACACCACGAAGCCGATCACGGCCACCGGGATGGTCCACAGGTACACGGTGTGCAGGGCGTCGGAGTAGGCCTGGACGATCGGCGCGGCCTGGTCGGCGGGCAGCTGGTGCAGGCCCTGCGGGCTCTGCGCGGCGTGGGTGAGCGCGGCCGGGTCGGCGCCGGTGAGCCGGGCTGCGGTGGCGATCCCGCCGGCGAGTTCGGTCTTCAGGCTGTTGGCGTAGATGGTGCCGAACACCGCCGTGCCGAAGGAGCTGCCGATGGTGCGGAAGAAGGTCACCCCGGAGGTGGCGGTGCCGAGGTCGGCGTAGTCGACGGTGTTCTGCACGGCGATGGTGAGCACCTGCATGCTCAGTCCGATGCCGGCACCGAGCACGAACATGTAGAGCGAGGCGAGTACGGATCCGGTGCCGGGTTCCAGCCGGGAGAGCAGGTAGAGGCCGAGGGCCATCACCGCCGTGCCGACGATCGGGAACAGCCGGTACTGCCCGGTCTTGCTGACCGCGTTGCCGCTGGCGACCGAGGCGATCAGCAGACCGATCACCATCGGCAGTGTCCGGACGCCGGAGACGGTCGCCGAGTCGCCGTCCACGTACTGGAGGAAGGTCGGCAGGAAGGTCAGCGCGCCGAGCATGGCGAAGCCGACGATGAAGCTGAGCACCGAGCAGACCGTGAACACCGGGTTGCGGAACAGCCGCATCGGCAGCATCGGTTCGACGGCCCGGGTCTCCACCCAGCAGAACAGGCCGAGCGCCAGCGCGCCGCCGACGAACAGGCCGATGATCACCCCGGAGCCCCAGGCGTACTGGTTGCCGCCCCAACTGGTCGCCAGGATCAGCGCGCCGGCGCCGGCCGCGACCAGCACGATGCCCAGGTAATCGACGACCGGGCGGGTCGCCGAGCGGACGGACGGGATGGTCCGGGCGGCGGCGGCGACCACCACGACCGCGAGCGGCACGTTGACGTAGAACGCCCAGCGCCAGGACAGGTGGTCGGTGAACAGCCCGCCCAGCAGCGGCCCGATCACCGTGGCGACGCCGAACACCGCGCCCATCGCGCCCTGGTACTTGCCGCGCTCGCGCAGCGGGATGACGTCCGCGATCAGCGCCATGGAGGTGACCATCAGGCCGCCCGCGCCGAAGCCCTGCACGGCGCGCCAGGTGATCAGCAGGGTCATGGAGGTGGCCAGGCCGCACAGGAACGAGCCGGCGACGAAGACGATGGCGGAGATCTGGAACAGCAGCTTGCGCCCGTACAGGTCGCCGAACTTGCCGGCCAGCACGGTGGCCACCGTCTCGGCCAGCAGGTAGGAGGTCACCACCCAGGACATGTGCGCGGCCCCGCCGAGGTCCGCGACGATGGTGGGCAGCGCGGTGCCGACGATGGTCTGGTCGAGGGCGGCCAGCAGCACGCCCAGCACGATGGTGGCGAAGACGACGTTCCGCTGCCGGACGTCCAGCACCGGAGGGGCGGAGGGCGCGGTCTCGCTGGCGACGGTCATGCCGTCAGCCTCCGGGGCGCGGGCGGCGGTCGCGATCCGGTTCGGCCGTTCGGGTGACAGCGGGTGGAATCCGCCCGGGTGGCGGGCACAGGTGGGCCGGGCGACGATGATCCGAGCCGGGCCGAACGACGATCACCCGTCGACCCAGGACGCCCCATCGACCAGATGCCCCGTCGACCAGGATGTCGACCAGGAAGCCCCGGCCCCCGGGAGGCTCCCATGAACGCCGACCCCCCGCGCCACACCACGAACCCCGAGCAGTCCGGATCCACCGCCGTGGGCGCCCGGGCCGCCGCCCGGCGGTGGCGGGCGCTCACCGTCTGCCTCGTCGCCGGCTTCATGACCCTGCTGGACGTCAGCATCGTCAACGTCGCGCTGCCGACCGTACGGGTCGGGCTGCACATGTCCGAGAGCGGCCTGCAGTGGGTGCTCAGCGGCTACTCGCTGGCCTTCGGCCTGGTGCTGGTGCCCGCCGGGCGGCTCGGCGACGCGCGCAGCCGGCGGGCCGTCTTCCTCGCCGGGCTCGCCCTGTTCACCGTGGCCAGCGCGCTCGCCGGCGCGGCGCAGAGCCAGGAGTGGCTGGTGCTCGCCCGGCTGTTCCAGGGCGCGGCCGGCGGCGTGCTGGTGCCGCAGGTGTCCGGCTTCATCCAGGTGCTGTTCCAGGGCGCTGAGCGCGGCCGGGCCTTCGGCGCCCTCGGCGCGACCATCGGGCTGTCCACCGCCGTCGGACCGCTGCTCGGCGGGCTGCTGATCCACGCCGTCGGCCCGGAGAACGGCTGGCGCTGGGTGTTCCTGGTCAACCTGCCGATCGGCGTCGCCCTGCTGCCGATCGCCTACCGGCTGCTTCCGGAGCCGCCGCCCGCCGACCAGCGGGCCGGGCACCGGGACTTCGACCCGGTCGGCGTGCTGCTGCTCGGCGCCGGGACGGTCTCGCTGCTGCTGCCGTTCGTCCAGGCCCAGCAGTGGCACGGCTGGGTCCGCTGGTTGCTGCTGCCGCTGGCGGCGGTGCTGCTCGCCGTGTTCGTCGGCTGGGAGCTGCACTACGGGCGGCGGCGGGAACCGCTGGTGAGCATGGCGCTGTTCGCGGTGCGGCCGTACGCGGCGGGAACGCTGCTGTCGCTGGTGTACTTCGCCGGGTTCACCGCGGTCTTCTTCATCTTCACGCTCTACCTCCAGGCGGGCCTGCACTACTCGGCGCTGACGGCGGGCCTGGCCGTCACGCCGTTCGCGGTCGGCTCGGGGGTGTCCGCGGCGGTGGGCGGGCGGCTGGTGAGCCGGCTCGGGCGGCGGTTGGTGGTGGCCGGACTGCTGCTGGTGCTGGCCGGGCTGCTGGCCTCGGCGCTGGCGGTGCAGCTGTGGTCGGGGCCCCACGTGGGATGGACGACGGCGCTGCCGCTGCTGGTCGCCGGGGCGGGCAGCGGGCTGGTGATCGCCCCGAACCAGACGCTGACCCTCCAACAGGTGCCGGTGGCCCGGGCTGGCAGCGCGGGCGGGGTGCTGCAGACCGCGCAGCGGGTCGGGTCGGCGGTGGGCATCGCCGTCGTCGGCTCGGTGTTCTTCGCCCGTGCGACCGGGCCCCGCCCGGACTGGGCGCTGGCCTTCCAGCTGGGCGTGACGGTCGCGGCCGGCCTGGTGCTGGCGGCGCTGCTGGTGGCGGTCGCCGACATGGCCTCGGGCCGGGGCAGCTTCCGGGCCGCCGGGCCGAGGGTCGGGGACGGGCCGCGGGTGGGGGACGGGCCGCGCGGCGGAGACGAGCCGTGACGGGCGCCCGGACGGACTTCCTGGCCGCCGCCGCGGCAGCCGAGGAGCTGCTGCGCCGCCCGGAGGTGGCCCGGGCCTGGCGGCGGCCGAGCGCGCTGGCGCAGTGGAGCGTCGGCGGGCTGGCCGGGCACCTGGCCTACCAGGTCCTGTGCGTGCCGGAGGCGTTGGCCGCGCCCGTACCGGCGGAGCCGGTGGTCGGGCTGCTGGACCACTACGCCCGGTCGGCCTGGGTCGGCGCCGCGCTCGACGCGGACGTCAACGTACGGATCCGGCAGGGCAGTGAGGCCTTCGCGGCCGACGGGCCGGCCGTGCTGCACCGCCGGCTCGCCGCCGTACTGCCGGAGCTCGCGGACGCCCTGGCGGCGGCGGACGCCACCCGGCCTGCCCGGCTGCCGTTCTGGGGCCCGTGGGCACTGACCCTCGACGACCTGCTGGCCAGCCGGACGATGGAACTCGCCGTCCACGGCGACGACCTCGCGGTGAGCGTCGCCGTGGACGGACCCGAACTGCCGCCGGAGACCGCCGAGTCGGTGATCGGCCTACTGGCCCGGCTGGCCGTCCGGCGGCACGGCCGGGCGGCCGTGCTGCGGGCGCTCAGTCGGGCCGAGCGGGCACCGGGCAGCATCGCGGCGTTCTGAGCTGCCGTGCTTCGCGCTGTGCCGGGTTTCGCGCTGTGCCGGGTTTCGCGCTGTGCCGCGTCTCGTGCTGTGCCGCGCAGGTGGGCCCTCAGTGGTCCCGGCGGTGGATGGCGAGAGCCGCGACGGCCACCGAGGCCAGCGACCACACCGCGAAGGTGGTCCAGGCACCCGTGACGGTGGCCGGGTACTCGGACGGGCGCAGGCCCGCCAGGGTGGTCCGGGCCAGGCGCTGCCAGGCGGGCAGCGGCAGGGCGTGCAGCAGGTCGGCGCTCCAGCGGTAGCGCTCGGTGATCAGCGACGGGACGAAGAACAGCACCCCGACGGTGGCCACCACGGCCCCCGCGCCGTGCCGGATCAGGGTGCCGAGGCCGAGGCCGACCAGGGCGCAGACCGGGCCGAACAGCACCGCAGCCGCGACGTACCGCAGTGCGGCCGGATCGGTGACGGACTGTCCGATGCCCGTCCCGGACAGGATCGCCTGGCTCCCACCGAAGGAGGCGCCGACGGTGAGCACCCCGTAGCCGAACAGCACGGCGGCCAGTACGCAGGCCTTGGCGACGAGCACCGCCCGGCGGTCGGGCACGGCCGCCAGGGTGGTGCGGATCAGACCGGTCGCGTACTCGCCCGCGATGGCGAGCGCGCCGAGGCCGCCCGCGACCAGCATCAGGATGTCGGCGGAGGCGACGTTGAACGCGTCGTTGAGCGCCACCTGCGCCATGACCGCGGGGTCATCCTCGCCCGGGGTGTAGTGGTCGCGGGTGTAGAGCGCGGACTTGAGGCCGGCGGCGACGATCGCCACGGCGCTGAGACCGAGCACCCAGGGGACCGAGCGCAGCGACCAGAACTTGATCCACTCGGCGGCCAGCAGGTCGCCGATGCGGGCGCGCGGTTCGGTGCGGAGCGAGGCGGGGCCGGTGCGGGGCGAGGAGGGGTCGGTGCGGTGCGGGGCGGGCAGGGTGCTCAACGGGGTTCTCCGGCGGGGTACTCGACGCTGTCGGCGGTCAGGTCCATGAACGCCTCCTCGAGGGAGGCACCCCGGGTGGTCAGGGCGTGCAGCAACAGGCGCTGCTCCAGGGCGAGTTCGCCGATCCGGGTGGCGTCCAGGCCGCTCACCGCGAGTTCGCCGTCCGGGCCGGGCCGGACGGTGGCGCCGGCCGTCGTCAACACGGCGGTGAGCCGCTCGGGTTCGGCGGCCCGGACGGTGACGGCGCGCAGGCCCGCTCGGGCGGCGAACTCGGTGAGGCTCTCGTCGGCGAGCAGTCGGCCGCGCCCGATCACCACCAGGTGGTCGGCGGTGTGCTCCATCTCGGCCATCATGTGGCTGGAGACGAAGACGGTCCGGCCCTCGGCGGCGAGCCGCCGGAACAGCCCGCGCACCCAGAGCACGCCCTCCGGGTCCAGTCCGTTCAGCGGCTCGTCGAACAGCAGCACCGGCGGGTCGCCGAGCAGCGCGCCGGCGATGCCGAGCCGCTGCCGCATGCCGAGCGAGTAGCCGCGGATCCGCCGTCCGGCGGCCTCGGTGAGCCCGACCTCGTGCAGCACCTGCTCGACCCGGGCGGCCGGGATCGCGTTGGCGCGGGCCAGCGCCCGCAGTTGGGCCCGGCCGGTGCGCCCGCCGTGGGCGTCGCCCGCGTCCAGCAGGGCGCCGGCGTGACGCAGGCCGCGCGGCCGGCCGCGGAAGGGGCGGCCGTCCACGGTGACGGTGCCGGAGGTCGGGTCGCCCAGGCCGAGGACCAGCCGCAGGGTGGTGGACTTGCCCGCGCCGTTGGGGCCGAGGAAGCCGGTGACCCGGCCGGGCCGGACGGTGAAGGAGAGGCGGTCGACGGCGGTGCGGACGCGGTGGCCGCGGCCGTAGCGCTTCGTCAGCTCGGTGACTTCGATCATGCGCCCCACGGTGCCGGGGATCGTGGGGCGGGCACATCGGACCGGTGTCGACACCGCGAGCCACCGGAGGCCACCCGGGGCCGTACAACCACGGTTGGATGACGGCGTCCCGGACCGTCGTTACGATCGTGGACCATGCCCTCACCCCCCTCCCCGCCGCTGCTCCGGCGCGTTCCGCCCGAGGTCTGGGTCGGCCTCGCCTGGTGCGTGGCGGCCGGTTACCCCGCCGTCCGGCTCGGCGGCCAGGCCGCGCAGCACCCCGGCGCCGCCGCCCACGGCGGCTGGGCGTTCACCCTGGCCGACACGGCGGTGGCCTTCGCGGGCGCGGCGCTGGTACGACGGCTGCCGGTGCTCTCCGTCGTCCTGCTGCTGGTCGCCGCGTTCACCGAGACCGACGGCTGGGCCGGCGGCGCGCAGGTGCCGCCCGGCGCCCTGCTCGCGGTGGACACCGCGCTCTGCCTGATCACCGCGACCCGGCCGCGGCGCAGCTCCCGGGCCGCGTTCGCGCTGGTCATGGCCTTCCTGATGCTGCACATCGGCATGGTGCACGGCAACACGGTGGGCATCTTCACCGGTACCCACATCGGCTCGGCCGACGGCGCCGCGCTGCTCGCGCTGGTCGCCTGGCTGATCGGCCGCTCGGTGCGGCAGAACCGGGAGCACGCCGAGGCGCTCAGCGCCCGGGTGGCCGAGGAGGCCGTCACCGCCGAACGGCTGCGGATCGCCCGGGAGATGCACGACACCGTCGCGCACAGCCTCGGTATCGTCGCCCTCCAGGCCGGCGCCGCCCGCCGGGTGATCGACCGTCGGCCGGAGCGGGCCAAGCAGGCGCTGGGCGAGATCGAGTCCGCCGGACGGGAGACCCTGGCCGCGCTGCGCCGGATGCTGGTCGTGCTGCGCCGGGCCGACGGAGAGGCCTCGGCCACGGTGCCGCAGGGCCTGGCGGACCTCGACCGGCTGGCCGGGGCGACCACCGCCGCGGGGGTACGGGTGGAGGTGCGGCGGCACGGCGAACCGGGGCCGCTGCCGCCGGAGGTCGACCTCGCGGCGTTCCGGATCGTCCAGGAATCGGTGACCAACGTGGTGCGGCACGCGGACGTCGGCGCCTGCGTGGTCACGGTGGACCACCGGGCGGCGGGGGAGCTGTCGGTCGAGGTCGCCGACCGGGGCAGTGGCTCCGGGGAGGGGCCGGGCGGCGGGTTCGGGCTGGCCGGGCTGCGGGAGCGGGTCGCCCTGCTGCGCGGCGAGTTCGAGGCCGGGCCGCTGCCCGGGGGCGGCTTCCGGGTGGCCGCCCGGTTGCCGGTGCCGGTGCCGGCGTCGGCGTCGGTGTCGGTGTCGGGTCCTGGCTCGTCGGTCGAGGAGGCGGGCGCGTGATCCGGGTGGTGCTGGCCGACGACCAGCCGCTGGTGCGCGCCGCGTTGGAGATGGTGATCGCGGAGACGGCGGACGTCGAGGTGGTCGGCGAGGCGGGCACCGGGGCGGAGGCCGTCCGGCTGGCCGCCGAACTGCAGCCGGACGTCGTGGTGATGGACATCCGGATGCCGGGCATGGACGGCATCGAGGCCACTCGGCTGGTGACCGCGGACGGCGGGCCGACCAGGGTGGTGGTGCTCACCACCTTCGACGAGGACGAGCACGTGTACGCGGCGCTGCACGCGGGGGCGTCCGGCTTCCTGGTCAAGGACATGGCGCTGGACGACATCCTCGGCGCGGTACGGGTGGTCGCCGCCGGGGACGCGCTGATCGCGCCGAGCGTCACCCGGCGGCTGATCGGGGCCTTCGCCGCTGCCGCCGCTCCAGCCGCGGCCGCCGTTTCCGCCATCGCCGCCGCCGACACTGCCGCCGCCACCGCTGCCGCCGCCGAGCGGCGGCTGGCGGCGATCACCGGGCGCGAGCGGGAGATCCTCACCCTGGTCGGCCTGGGCCTGTCCAACTCCGAGATCGCCGCCGAACTGGTGCTCAGCATCGCGACCGTCAAGACGTACATGACCCGGCTGCTGGCCAAGCTCGACGCCCGGGACCGGGTGCAGCTGGTCATCCTGGCGTACGAGGCGGGCCTGGTCTCCGTGTCCGGCTGACCGGGCCCGCCACCGCGGGAACGATTCCGCGATCGGTCGTCGGGCGCCGGTTGCTCAGCGCTTGACGGCCACGCCCGCGTACATCGCGATGTCCTGGTCGCGGACGGGCGCGGCACCGGCGTCCGGCCGCCAGTGGTGCACCAGCGTGACCCCCGGGTCGAGCAGCTCGTAGCCCGCGAAGAAGGCCTCCGCCTCGGCCTTGTCGCGGATCTGGAGCGGGATGCCGCGGGCGTTGTACTCGCGGCCCACGCCGCCGACCCCCACCGGGTCGGTGTCCCCGGTGAAGACGGTCAGGGCGAGGAAGCTGCCCGGCGCCAGGGCGTCCATGAAGCGGCGCACGATGCCCTGCGGGTCGTCCTCGTCCAGTACGAAGTGGACGATCGCGATCAGCGACAGCGCCACCGGCTGCGAGAAGTCGAGCACCTCGCGCAGCCGGGGGTCGCCGATGATCGACTCCGGGTCGCGGAAGTCCGCGTCCACGTAACAGGTGCGGCCCTCGGGCGTGCTGTCCATCAGGGCCCGCGCGTGGGTCAGCACGATCGGGTCGTTGTCGACGTACGCGACCCGGGCCTCGGGGGCGATCGCCTGGGCGATCTCGTGCACGTTCGGCGAGGTCGGGATGCCGGTGCCGATGTCGAGGAACTGCCGCACGCCGTACTGCTCGGCGAGTTGGCGCACCGCGCGCTGCATGAAGTCGCGGGTGGTGCGCATCGAGACGGGCAGTGACGGCCAGGCCTGCACCGAGGCGTGCGCCGCGACCCGGTCCGCCTCGAAGTTGGTCTTGCCGCCGATGAGGTAGTCGTAGACCCGGGCGGAGTGCGGAACGTCCATCCGCAGGTCCACCGACGGGGGATCCTTGTGCGGACCGTGCTCGACTCGGATCTCGTTCGCCATGCTCGCTCTCCCGGTGCTGGGCATTCGTCATGGGCCGCGGTGGCAGCGGCCCATGGTGCGCATGGTAACGGTCTTCCAATGTGATGAGATGACTGGCCCTCAGACTCGACCTCAGGCGCGACTCTCAGGCTCGACCCGCAGGCGCGGGCCCTCGGGTGCGGCTCTCGGGTGCGGCTCTCAGGCCTGTGCCTCGGGGTGCCTCTGGTCGGACGCGGCGGCGTCCGACTGGTGGGGGAGCGCGGTGGTCTCGGCGTCGCCCCGGTCGGAGGGGGACCGGCGGCCGTGCGCCGCGAGTTCGAGTGCGGCGCCGATCCAGGCCATGCCGAAGGCCCAGGTCGCCAGCCACTCGCCCAGGTAGAGCGGCCGTACCGGCCAGTCCGAGCCGACGCCCGTCACCCCGGCCAGGACGGAGAGCCCCAGGGCGGCCAGGATCACCACCCCGGCCACCAGGTAGGCCGTGCCCACCCGGGCGGGCTGGGCGGAGCGTGGGTTGCGGAAGGAGTAGAGGCAGAACATCGCCAGCATGACGAACAGCAGGCCGGCGAAGACCAGGTGGAGCACCCCGACGGTGCGCTGGACACCGGACCCGCCCCCGGCGGACGTCGGGCACAGCGCGACCCCGAGCGCGAAGAAGCCGGCCGCCGTGCTCCAGCGGTCGTCCCTGCGGTCGAAGCGGTAGCAGATCAGGAACACCCCGAGGGCGCACAGCCCGCCGACGAAGAGGTTCCGGGTGTCGGTGTAGTACGAGGCGCTCATCGAGACCGGCCAGAAGCCGTCCGTGCTGCGCCCCGTCACCACGGCGGACAGCCAGTTGCCGAACGGCAGGGCCGGCGGCAGCAGGATGCCGATCAGGCCGACACCGAGGCGCAGGATCGCGATGGTCCGAACGTCCTGGATGCTCCACCGGACGCCGGGGGAGTTCTGCGTGCGCGAGTCGTGAGTCACGGACGCCTCCTTGCCTTTCGCACGGGCACGCGGGCCCGCTGGTCCTCCGGCCGCGCGGGACGGGGTGGGCGGTGCGGACGGGCGCCGCCACACACCTGAACGACCGTCAACTGGTGTACCCGCATCAGCGTTCGAAGCACCACCGATTTGAGCGGTTTACGCCCCCGATGACCGTCAGGAGTGCCTCTGGGCACCATCTTTCACGGCTGCGCGCACCCGTTCGGTTCAAGTCACCGCCGAGGGCGTCGAGGAGCGGCCCCCACCAGCACAACCGCGCCTGACCGAAGCGGAATTGATCTGTACGATCTCGCCCCGTGGAGGAGACGCTGACCACCGGGGCCGCCCTCCCCGGCACCCCGAGGACCCCCGGCACCCCCGGGACCGCCCACCGCCCGGCGCGCTGGGTCCGCACCCGGCTGCGCGCCGACCCGGCAGCCGCCCTGCTCGTGGCGGCCCTCGCGTTCGTCACCGTCCTGCTCGCCGTGGCCGTCCCCCGCCTCGCGGACCGGGGCGCGGACGCGGCCCTGCGGGACCACGTGCGACAGAAGGGCATCCACCCGACCAGCCTGCAGGCCGTCGCGAGGAGCCGCCCCACCGACACCGCCGCCGACCTCGACGCCGTCCAGCGGGAGCTCGCCGCGCGGTTCGGCGCGAAGCTGCCGCTCTCCGCGCCGGGCCACGCCCACGGCACCCGCACCGCGGCCGACAAGGTGTACAACCCGGACTTCGCGCGGCTCAACGCCGAAGTACCGCCGCGGCTCTCCCTGATGTACCTGGACGGCTCCGCCGACCGCGTCACCCTGACCGAGGGCAGCTGGCCCGGCCCCGCCACGGCCGGCGCGCCGCTGCCGATGGCCGTGAGCCGCACGGCCGCCGAGATGATCGGCATCAGGGTCGGCGACGTCGTCGACAGCGGCAGCAAGGGCCAGGTCCGGCGGGCCGGCGTGGTGACCGGCATCTACCGGGTCAATGACCCGCTGGACCCGTTCTGGGACGACCTCGGCTGCCCCGACCAGCCCTGCCTGGAACTCGGTCAGTACGGCGACGACTGGCTGAGCTTCACCGGGCTCGTCGACGGCGCGAGCCTGGCGGCGCTGACCGCCTGGGGCGAGAACGTCCAGAACTTCTGGCGGCTGGCCGTCGACCCCGCGCCGCTGCGCGCCGACCGGCTGGACCGCACCCGGGCCGACGCCGCCCACCTGCTCGCCGGACCGGAGAACGACGCCCTGGTCGCCGCGACCGGACGGGCCGACCTGCGGGTCAGCTCGTTCCTGCCCGACGTCCTCACCGAGGCGGCCGACCGCCACCGCGCCGCGACGGCGCTCAGCGCGATCGGCCCGACCGGGGCCGCCGGGGTCGCCGGGGTGGTGCTCTGCCTGGCCGCGGTCCTCGCCGCCGACCGGCGCGCCGCCGAACTCCGGCTGCTGCGGGCCCGCGGCGGCTCGCTCGGCGGGGTGCTGCTGCGGCTGCTCGGCGAGGGCGCGGTGACCGTCCTGCCCGCCGCCGCGCTCGGGACGGCGCTCGCCCTGG
This sequence comes from Kitasatospora sp. NPDC001132, assembly GCF_053598415.1. Classification (NCBI taxonomy): domain Bacteria; kingdom Bacillati; phylum Actinomycetota; class Actinomycetes; order Kitasatosporales; family Streptomycetaceae; genus Kitasatospora; species Kitasatospora sp. NPDC001132. Next base: position 45,617 of record NZ_JBSFKF010000025.1, read on the forward strand.
TGCTGCTGCCCACGCCCCGGTGGGGCGCCGCGGCGGCGGCCGGCCTCGCCACCACCCTGCTCGCCCTGCTGGCCTTCCCGGCCCGGGTCGCGCTGCTCTGGGCGCGCCCCCGGGCGGCCGGGCGGTGGCGCCGGCCGATCGGCGAACTCGCCCTGCTGGCCGCCACCGTCGCGGCGGTGGCCGAGGCCCGCCGCCGGGGCGTCGGCCACTCCGGCGCCGCCGTGGACCCGTTGCTCGTCGTCGCCCCGCTGCTGCTCGCGGTCACCGGCGGACTGCTGCTGGCGCGGATCGAGCCGCTGCTCCTCGGCCGGCTGGCCGCCCTCGTCGGCCGCGGCCGGGGACTGATCGGCTTCCTCGGCCTCGCCCGGGCCGCCCGCGACGTCTCCGGCCGTCGCCGGCCCAGCGCGCTGCCGCTGCTCGCCCTGCTGATCGCCACCACCGCGACCGGCTTCGGCGCCACCGTGCTCGACTCGGTGGACCACGGGCGGCTGCGCGCCGCGCGCATCGCCACCGGCGCCGACGTCGCCGTGTCCGTCCCGGACTACGCGACCCTGCCGGACCGGTTCCTCGAGGCCGCCGGCGCGCTGCCCGGCACCCGGAGCGCGACCGGGATCCGGGTCGACCGCAGGGCCCTGTTCGTCGGCGCCGGTTCGAACAACTACACCAAGGTGACCCTCGTGGTCGCCGAGCCGGCCGCGTACGCCGAGATCGCCCGCACCCTCGGCGCCGGCGGCTTCGACCCGGCGAGGCTCGCCGGCACTCCCGGCGGCCCTGACACCCCGGTACCCGCGCTGTTCAGCCGCGACCTGGCCGACCGGCTGGCCGCCGGCGCGCCGACGGTGCACCTGTCCACCGCGAACGAGCTGCGCACCACCGTCGCCGGGATCGTCACCGCGACCCCGGCGCTGCCGGACCCGAGCCTGCCGTTCGTCGTGGTGCCCTCCGGCCCCGCGGTGGAGCGCCTGCCGGAACTCGGCCGGGCGACCGGGTGGCTGGCCGTCGGAGACGTCGACCCCGAGCGGGTCAGGGCGCTGCTGCGGGAGCAGGGCGTGGTCCAGCCGACCGGCAGCGCCAAGCGGGTCGCGGAGGCCGCCGCGGCGGCCGGCAAGGGCAGCCACGGACTGCCGCCCGCCTACGAGGTGGGCAGCAGCCGCGAGTACGCCGGGCACCTAGCCGCCGACCCGCTGCAGCAGGCCGCCGGACGGCTGTTCCGGTACGCGGTCCCCGCCAGTGCCGGATTCGCCGTCCTCGCGGTCCTGTTGACGCTGCTGCGCGCCGCGCCCGACCGTACGGCCGTGCTCGCCCGGCTGCGCACCATGGGCCTGCGGCCCCGGCAGGGGCTGGCGCTGATCCTCGTGGAGGCGCTGCCGAGGACCCTGGTGGCGGCCGCCGGCGGCGGGCTGGTCGCGGTGGCGGCGGCCGTCCTGCTCGGGTCGGCCTTCGACCTCTCCACCCTGGTCGGGGCCGGGGCCGGCCACGCCCTGGATCCGGCGGCGCCGCCGGTGCTGCTGCCCACGGCGGGCCTGGCGCTGGTGGCCTGCCTCGGGGTGGTGCTGGAGACGCTGGTGGCCGGCCGGCGGCAGATCGCCACCGAACTGCGCGCGGGGGAGTCCTGACGGTGGTATGAACGGCGGGGCGGCCCGGTCACCACGACCGGACCGCCCCGCCGTCCGGACCGCCGGACCGCCGAACCGCCGGTTCAGCCGGCGGGCTGCCGGGTGCGCGCGATCAGCGCGTTGAGCAGGGCCGCCCCGCGCTCGGCGTCGTCGACGCTGACCGCGAAGTCCGTTCCCCGGCGGGTGCGGACCACCAGACAGGCGCCCCCGCGCAGCATCACGGTGGTGCCGAGCCCGTTGATCCGGTAGCCCCAGCCGCCCGCCTGGGTGGCGGTGCGCCGCTCGACGCGGGCGGACTCCAGCTCGGTGGGGGACCAGCGGCGGGCGGGCCACCCGAAGGGGCCGAAGCCGACGGTCAGGCCGGAGGCGGTCACCCGTACCCGCACCGAGGAGCAGACGAGGATGGCGAGGGCCGGGAGCGTGAGCAGCAGCACCAGCGGCAGGCCCACGTCGGCCACCCCGCTGGCGGCGGCCACCGCCACGGCCACCGCCGCCAGTCCGAACACCGACGCGGTCAGCTGCAGCCACGGGTTGGCGGCGTGGGAGAGCCAGACGAGGTGCGCGCCCGGCGGCACCTCCAGCGCCGGCTCCCCGGCCGCCGGGCGCGGTGCGGGTCGGGCGTCGTAGCGGTGGCTCGCCAGCCGGGCGAGCAGCCCGGCGAGGCCGGTGGCCAGCAGGATCAGGACCACCTCGATGCCCATCGGCGCGGCGTCCTGCCAGCGGGCACGGTCCAGGTTGGCGTGCACGATGGAGGCCTGCGCGCCCGTCAGCAGCACCCCGCCGGCCGCCAGCGTGGTCGCCGCGGCACCGGGCGCCAGGTTGCCCCGGTACCGCCGCAGGGCCACCGCGGTCAGCACCAGGACCGCCCAGAACGCCGCCGGGAAGAGCACGGCGGCCGTCAGCGACATCGAGTCGTCCGGTTCCCGTCCGCCCCAGTGGGTGGCCAGCGGGTCGGGCAGGCGGTCACGCGCCAGCAGCGGCAGCGCGATCAGCAGGGCCAGCACGCCTGCCGACCAGGTCGCCGCCGCCCAGACCGCGCCGCGGTGCGTCGGCCGCTCTGCCGCCGCTCTCGTCGAAGTCGTCCCCTGGTCCGTCACGACAACCCCCTGATCATGTCCACGAGATCGTTCCTGCTGTAGCCGGCCCGGGCCGCGTCTTCGACCAACTGCCGGACCCGGTCCACGAGTTCGGAGCGGGTGTCGGCGCCGGTCGCGATCGTGATGCCGCGGCCCCTGCGGAACTCCAGCACCCCTTCGTCGCGCAGCGTGCGCAGCCCGCGCAGGACGGTGTTGGTGTTCACCCCCAGCGCCCGGGAGAGCTCCCGGGCCGGGGGCAGTTTGTCCCCGGGGGCGCACTCGCCCTCGGCGACGGCCCGTCTGATCGCGCCGGCGACCTGTTCGTGCAGCGGTCGGGTGTCCCCGATGTCCAGCTTCAGCAACATGGTGCTACTGACGATAGCACCATTCATGTCAACTGCTGCTGCTCGGAGAACGGTGAGCGGGCACGGCGAAGGGGGCGGGCCCCGGGGCCCGCCCCCTTTCCGCGTTCCCTTTCCGCCTTCCGTCTCGGGCGGCTGCTTCCGCTCGTCCCCGGGGTGAGGCCCGGGTGGCGGGAGCCCCCGGTTGGCCGGGTGCGCCGCGTATGGAGTGCGTTGGGAACGACCCCGGGGACGTCAGGAAGGCGTCAAGGAGAGCAGGTCACCCCGTCGACGGCGGTTGGGTGGAGGACGACGGAGAACGCGACCACACGAGGACGGATCATGCACGGCAACGGGCGGCACGAAGGCGGCACGGCACCCAGGGTGGTGGTCGGGGTCAGCGGGTCGTTGGGGAGCCTCGCGGCACTGCACCGCGGCGTCGCCGAGGCCCGCGAGCGCGGCGCCGCCCTGGTGCCGGTGCTCGCCTGGGAGCCGCCCGGCGGCGAGCACGGTTACCGGCGCTCGCCCTGCCCGCCGCTGCTCGCCGCCGTCCGGGAGGCCGCCGAACAGCGCCTGCGGGACGCCCTCGACGCGGCCTTCGGCAGCGCCGACCCCGGGGTGCCGCTGCACCCGGTGGTGATCCGCGGCGAGGCCGGCCCCGCCCTGCTGCAGGTCGCCGACCGGCCCGACGACCTGCTGGTCCTCGGCCGCAGCGGCGGCCCGCTGCGCCGCCGGCTGCGGCGCTCGGTGCCCGGCCACTGCGCCCGGAAGGCCGGCTGCCCGGTGCTGACCGTCCCGGTGCCCGAACTGCTGCGCGACCTGCACCGGCTGGAGTCCGCGCACCGCCGCGCCTGCCGGCACCTGCCGGCCGGCCCCGCGCCCGAAGCCCTCGCGGTGAAGCGGTAGCCCGCGGTGCGGATGTACTCGGCCCGCCCCGGCGCCGACCGCTACCGCCCGGTGCTGGAGCGCCTCTCGGCCCCCACCGCGGGCACGGTGGCGCTGCTGGGCGGCGGCGCGCTGGCACCCGCGCTCGCGGTTCTGCGCGAACTGCACTCCGGCCCGCTGCCGTACCTCGGCTACCTGGCGTTGTGCGGACTGGTCGGGCGCCGCTCCCGGCCGGGGGCCGCACCGCTGATCGGCCTGGCGGCCTGGCTCTGCTGCAACGCCTTCGCCGAGCACCGCCACGGCGAACTCGGCTGGGCGGGCCCGTGGCCGGAGGCCGGGCACTACGCGATGTTCACCGCGACCGCCCTGCTGGCGGCCCTGCCCACTGCCCTGCCGCGCCGCACCGTACGGGTGTCGCCGCTGCGGTTCGACGGCCCGCGGCTCGACGGCCCGCGGTTCGACGGCCCGCGGCTCGACGGCCCGCGCTGAGGCGCCGCCCAAGGATGGTCCGCCCGTACGGACGGACCTCGCCGGGGGCCGGGGCTCCGGCCGGTATCCGGAGCCCCGGCGAACCGGTGGAGGCGGGCGACCCGGGCACGTGGAGTGGTCGCCGGTTCGGACGGCGGGCCCGCCCGTACGGACGGGCCCGCCGCGACCACCACCCCGCGCGCCCCGGTCGAGCTGCGGGCCCGGCCTACAGCGCGAGCAGGACGCGGTGGGCCAGGGTGGTGTCCCGCAGCGGTTCGAGGGCCAGGCGGACCAGGGCCAGGGCGTTGTCGTCCCCGGCGATCCGGTTGGCGCTCAACTCACCGCAGGACAGGCACTGGTGGATGATCATCCACTCGCCGTCGGCGCGGACCGACAGGCCCAGCACGGCCATCCGGCCGCCGCAGCCGGCCGCCCGGTCACCGGGCCTCCGGCCGTCGACATGACGGCTGGCCAGGCAGTTCGGGCAGTGGTTGCGGTGCGCGGTGCCAGGGGCGTCCAGGGGGACGTCCAGCCGGCAGTCCACGCAGCGGAAGGCGTTCGCCCGGTGACCGCCCTGCTCGTGCAGGACGTCCTTGTGCCGCTGCGGGCGGCGGCCCTGCCGGCTCCGGCCGCCGGTGTTCTTGCGTCGTGGCATGCTTCGGTTCCCCTCTTCCGTGCGCGGCTCAGAGGGTGCCGAACGCTTCGAGCGGGAACGGCGGTTGGGCGAGCGGCCGGACAGCCATCCGCATCAGGATGAGCTGGTTGTCGTCCGTGCAGACGGGGGTGGACGTCAGCTCGTCGCAGCGCACGCACCGGTGGACGACCGTCCAACCGCCGGTGCGCAGCACGGCGATGGCGATCGGCGACATCCGGCCCCGGCAGTCGCTCGGGCCGCCCTCGACCTGGTCGAGGACGTGCCGTGACTGCAGGCAGGACGGGCAGTGGTTGCGCCGCGTGCCGTCGGCGGCGTAGGTGGAGACGGTCAGACCGCACCAGGCGCAGGCGAAGGTGGAGGTCTTCAGAGTGGGGGGAGTGCTGGAGGTGCTGGACACCCGGGGTGCTCCTTGCTGAGGGGTTCTGCGATGACAGCAAGAGCAGGCCGAGTGGCCTCGACGGTTCGTCAGGCCTGGTTGCAGGCGGTGTGGCGAGGCGCACTCGGCGCGGTCCGGGACATGAAGACACCCTCTCCGGTCGGGCGGTGGCCCGGGTCGATCGGTACGGAACGGCGTCAGCCTAACCACGCCGATCGCACGGGCGCCAACGGTTATTTCCGCCCGCAGCCACCCTCACCGCCGGGCCGGAGATAAAGGGCGCGCACGATGTCCGTGTGCAGATGACCAACACGCCGCAGCCGGCGACCCTCGATGACGCGTCGTCAGTCAGTCGATTACTGGCCCTGGCCTTCGCCGACGACCCGATGATGTGCTGGTTCTTCCCCGACCCGGCCACCCGGCAGGCGGGGCTGGGCGGTTACTTCACCACGCTGTTCACCCGGCAGTACGTCCGGCACGGGGTGTGCGAGCGGACGGCGGACGCGGCCGCGTTCTGGGTGCCGCCGCACGCGCAGGACAAGGCGGTACCGGACGAGGAGACGCTCCGGGAGCTGGTCGCGCCGCTCGGCGACCGGGCCGAGTCGTTCCGGCAGTCCGTCGAGGCGGCCGCCGACAACGCGCCGCAGGAGCCGCACTGGTACCTCGCGGTGATCGGCACCGACCCCGTCGCCCAGGGCCGGGGGCAGGGTTCCGCGCTGCTGCGCTCGGGGCTGGCCAGGGCCGACGCCCAGGGGCTGTCGGTCTACCTGGAGTCCTCCAAGGAGGAGAACCTCGCGCTCTACGGGCACTTCGGCTTCGAGGTGCTGGAGGAGGTCCGGCTGCCGGAGGGCGGGCCGGCGCTCTGGGTGATGCGGCGTGGGGCCCGCGCGTAGCGGTGCCTTCGGGGCGGCATCTGTGGCGGCACCGGTGGCGGCCCGGCCGAGACGGGCGGTGAGGTCGGTGGGGCCCGTGCGTAGGGGTGGCCCCGGGGCCCGGTCAGTCGTCGGCGGGCAGCTCCGCGGGCACGGCGAGCACGTCGACCAGGGCCTCGCCGCGCAGCACGGTGAGCGGGAGCGGGCGGCCGATCGCGTCGGCCAGCATCAGCCGCTGGAGGGCCTGGGCGCTGCCCATCGGCTCGCCCGCGGCGGTGAGCAGCAGGTCGCCCGCGTGCAGCCCGGCGCGGTCGGCGGGCGCGCCGGGCACCACCTCGACGATCCGCAGGCCGCCGCGCTGCCCGGTGCGGTGGCGCAGGGCGGGCGGCAGGGGCGCGGGCACCCCGGCGAGGCCGAGGTAGGCGCGGCGGATCCGGCCGTCGGCGAGCAGGGCCGCGACGATCCGGCGGCTGGTGGCGTCGAGCGGCACGGCCAGGCCGAGCCCGTTGCCGGCCACCGCCGTGGTGATGCCGACCACCTCGCCGTCCGCGGTGGCCAGCGCGCCGCCGGAGTTGCCCGGGTTGAGCGCGGCGTCGGTCTGGACCACGTTGTCGATGACCCGCACCGCGCTGCCGGAGCGGGCCGGGATCGAGCGGCCGAGGGCGCTGACCACGCCCGCCGTGACCGTCCCGGCCAGGCCCAGCGGGTTGCCGACGGCGACGACCAGCTGTCCGACCCGCAGGCCGGTCGCCTCGCCGAGCGAGACCGGCGTCGGAGTCGGCCCGTCGGCGCGCAGCACGGCGAGGTCGGAGAGCGGGTCGGCGCCGATGGTGTGGAACGGGGAGGTGGTGCCGTCGGCGAAGGCCAGCGTCCCGGCGTCGGCGTGGCCGACGACGTGGGCGTTGGTGAGCAGGAACCCGTCCTCGGTGAAGACCACCGCCGAGCCGAGGGCGGTGCTGAACCAGCCGCCCCGGCCGCGCCGGGGGACCTGGAGCGCAGCGACCCGCGGGGTCAGCGCCGCGGCGACGGAGGTGACGATCCGGGAGTAGGCGTCCAGCGGCGCCCGCGCCTCGGGGGCCGGACCCGGCACGGGGAGCGTGTCGGCCATGGTGCTCACCCCTCTCGCGGACGCGGTTCCCACGATGGCACCAGATGCCAACAACGGCGGGGCGCCCCGTCTTCCGCGCCCCGTCTTCCGCGCCCCGTCTTCCGCGCCCCGTCTTCCGCGCCCCGCGCCGGAGGAGTCCTGACATGTTCTTGGCGTGCGGGAAATTCCCAAGAAGAGGAAAAGCAGGAATATAGTCCGAGTAAAGCCGTCGTGATGGGAGGGGCCGATGGACACGACCATGCTGGAGCCCGAAGGGCGAGAGGGCGCGGTGCCGAGGGGAGGCGGCCTCGACCCGCTGCTGCGTCCCACCCGGGAGGCGATGCTGGCCCGCCGCGCGCACCCGGCGCCGCGCTGGAAGCGCGTGCTGCGGCCGGGCTCGTCCGGTCCGGCGGCCTGGATCCGGTCGGAGGCCGACGCCCAGGCCGAGCGCCTCGGGCGCCGGACGCCCGGTACCGAGCACGTCCTGCTCGCCCTGCTGGCCGTACACGAAGTGGCCCGTCACGAGCCGCAGTTGGCACAGGAGGGCGGCACCGGCGAACTGCTCGCCGGGCTCGGCCTCGACTACGCCCGGGCGCGGGCCGCACTGGACTCCGGCGGGGTGACGCTGCCCGCCGACCCCCGCTCGGTCGAGGCCTACCTCGCCGACGTCGCAGGTCAGGGCACTGATCGACTGCTCCGGGCGTTGCTCGAGGAGGACACCAGGGCCCGGCGCCTGGTCGAAACACTGCGCGGTTGAGGCGCCGTCGGCGCAGCGAACCGCGGTACCGAGAGGAAGGGGCACCCGATGCACGTCACCCTCGCCGAGGAGCTGATGCTGCTCTCGCTGGACGACGAGTCCGGCGTCGCGAAGGACGCCGCCACCGCCGCCTGGGCCGCCGCGGGCGGCATCCTGGCCGAGCTGGTGCTGGCCGGGCGGGTCGCGATCGAGGACGGCCGGCTCACCGTCGCCGACCGGACCCCGACCGGTGAGCCGCTGCTGGACGGCCGGCTGGCCCGGCTCGACGAGTGGGCCGCGGGGCGCCGCTCCGGCAAGGCCAAGGCGGCCGACTGGCTGACCAAGGACCGTGCCACGGCCGTCGCCGACACCGTCGCGCGGCTGTGCGAGCGGGGCCTGGTGGTCGAGGAGCGGCGCCGCGCGCTCGGCATCTTCCCGGTCCGCCGCTACCCGGAGGCGGACGGCGGCGTGGAGCGCGAACTGCGCGAGCGGCTCGCCGCCACGGTGCTGAACGGCGCGGAGCCGGACCTGCGCACCGCCGCCCTGGTGGCCCTGCTGCACGGCTCCCGGCTGCACCGGCTGGCCTTCCCCGAGCTGCCCCGCAAGCAGGTCGAGCCGCGCTTCGCCGAGATCGCCGCCGGTGACGGGGCCGCAGAGTCGGTCCGCGAGGCGATCCGGAACATGCAGCTCACCATGGTCGCCGTCACCACCGCGGCGACGGTGGCGGCGACCACCGCCGCCACCGTCTGAGCGGGCGGGCGGGCCGCGTACCGCGCGGCCCGCCCGGTGCGCCGTCCCGGGGGCCCGACCGCGTGCGACCCGCCCGATGCGCCGCCTGGTCCACCGCCCGGTGCCCCGTTCCGGGCGCCCGGTCAGAGCACCGTGGCGCCGAGGGTGATCGAGCCGAGCACCACCAGCACCCCGAGCGCGAGGAACCCGTACTCCAGCCCCGCGCGCTCCCGCCCGTCCACCAGGACCTGCGACGGGTCCGCCGGGTCGTAGCGGACCGGGACGAAGCCGCCGTCCGGCAGTGGGTGGCGGGTGGTGGAGGGGACGGGGGAGAAGACCTCGACCACCCGGCCGTCCTCGGTCGCGAACTGGAGCAGCGGCCGCGGCGGCAGCGCGCGGTCCTCCGGCGCCGCGGCGCGCTCGCGCACCAGTGCCCGTGCGGGGACGCCGACCCGGCGCAGGCGCCGCAGTTCGCGCAGGCCGACCACCCCGGCGAGGTAGGCGACCACGCCGCCCAGCGCACCGAACACCACCACGGCGAACCCGGCCGTGCCGCCCATCGCCGCCTCCCTCTCCGCGGCTCCGTGTCCGCGACTCCGTGCCCGCGGGGACTCCGGAGGCCCCCAGGGCTCCAGTATCACGCGGACGAGGCGCTCTTGACGCCCCGGAATGGTCCAGTCCACCCTGGCGGCGGCATGTTCCTGTCATTCACCGGCCCCGGTCACCCCGGCCGGCCCCGACCACTGCAAGGAGCACCGTCCGTGACCCAGCGTCCCGCAGTCCCCGTCCTCCTCGCCGCGCTCACCGTCCTCGCCCTCGGCTCGGCCGCCCCCACGGCCGTGGCCGCCGGCTCCGCCGCCCCCACGGCCGTGGCCGAGGCGGCCGTGGTCAAGGTCGGCACCACCAAGCAGCTCCAGAGCGCGCTCGCCGCCGCCGCGCCCGGCCAGACCATCCAGCTCGCCGACGGCACCTACTCCGGCAACTTCAAGGCCACCACCCCCGGCACCGCGGCCGCCCGGATCACCCTCACCGGCTCGGCGAAGGCCGTCCTCACCGCCCCCGGCGGCGGTTACGGACTCCACCTCGACGGCGCGAGCTACTGGACCGTCCAGGGGCTGACCGTCACCGGCGGCCAGAAGGGCATCATGGCCGACTCCGCGAACCACGTGGTCCTGGACGGCGTGACGGTCCACCACACCACCATGGAGGGCGTGCACTTCCGCAACTCCAGCGCCTACGGCACACTGCGCGACTCGCGCGTCCACGACACCGGCCTGAGCGGGGACGGCATGGGCGAGGGCGTCTACGTCGGCACCGCCAACACCCTGACCGACCGCAGCGACCACGTGCAGATCACCGGCAACACCTTCGGCCCGAACATCGGCGGAGAGAACGTCGACCTCAAGGAGGGCACCACCGGCGGCCTGGTCTCCGGCAACACCTTCGACGGCGACGGCCTCACCGGGAGCCACTCGGACGACTCCTGGGTCGACGTGAAGGGCAACGGCTACGTCATCGAGAACAACACCGGCCGGCGCACCACGAACGACGGCTACCAGACCCACAGCCTCCAGCCGGGCTGGGGCTGCGGCACCGTCTTCCGCGGCAACCGCTCCGACCTCACCGGCGCCACCGGGCCGGACCGGTACGCGATCCACGTGACCGCCTACGACGCGGCGAAGTGCAAGGTCACGATCGGCGCGGGCAACACCGTCACCGGGGGCCGGGGCCTGGTGAACCCCGGCATCCCCGTCGGCTGACCGATCCGGCTGACCGGTTCGGCTCGCCGACTACAGCGAGTCGAGCGGAACGTTCGGGTCGGCCAGCGCCTCGGCGTCCACCACCCGCCCCGAGCGCACCAGTTCGCGGATCGGGTCGGTGACGTCCCAGACGTTGACGTTCATCCCCGCGAGCACCCGGCCGCCGGAGAGCCAGAACGCGATGAACTCGCGGGTGGCCGGGTCGCCGCGGAACACCACCCGGTCGTAGCCGTCCGGCTCGACGTAGCCGACGTACTCCATGCCGAGGTCGTACTGGTCCGTGAAGAAGTAGGGGACACGGTCGTACACCGCGTCCGGCTGCCCGAGCAGCGCGCGGGCGGCGGTCTGCGGCTGGTTGAGCGCGTTGGCCCAGTGCTCGACCCGCACATGCCTGCCGAACAGCGGGTGGAAGGCGTTGGCGACGTCGCCGGCCGCGTAGACGTCCGGGTCCGAGGTGCGCAGGTGCTGGTCGGTCTTGACGCCGTTGTCGACCTCCAGGCCGGCCGCCTCGGCCAGGCCGGTTGCGGGGGCGATGCCGATGCCGACGACCACCGCGTCGGCCGCCACCGTGGTGCCGTCGGCGAGCTTCACGCCGTTCACCGTGCCGCCGTCGCCGGTAAGTTCGGCCACCTTGACGCCGAAGCGCAGGTCCACGCCGTGCTCCCGGTGGAGGTCGGCGAAGACCTGGGCGACCTCCCGGCCGAGCACCCGCAGCAGCGGCAGTTCGAGCGCCTCCAGCACCGTCACCTCGGCGCCCGCCTCCCGGGCCGCGGCCGCCACCTCCAGCCCGATCCAGCCCGCGCCGATCACCGCGATCCTGGCCCCGGGCCGCAGCGCCTCCTCGATCCGGTCGCTGTCCTCGACCCGGCGCAGGTAGAGCACCCCGTCCTGGTCCGCGCCGGGCACCGGCAGCCGGCGCGGCACCGAGCCGGTGGTCAGCAGCAGCTTGGCGTACTCCACCTGGCCGTTGTCGGCGAGCGTCACGGTGTGCCCGGCCGGGTCGATCGAGGCCACCGCCGTGCCCATCCGCAGCGTGACGTCGTGTTCCGCGTACCACTGCGAGGGGTGGACGTAGATCTTCTCCCGGGGCGTCTTGCCCTGCAGGTAGCCCTTGGACAGCGGCGGCCGCTCGTACGGGCGCTCGTGCTCCTCGCCGATCAGGACGATGCCGCCCCGGTACCCGGCCTCGCGCAGTGCCTCGGCCGCCTTCGCACCGCCCAGGGACGCCCCGACGATGACGACCGGGCGCTCCCGCCCGCCCGCTCCGGTGGTCCCGGTGTCCGTGCCCGCCATGCTCGACTCCTCGTTCTCCGGCCGTGGTCGGGCCCAGCCTGCCGCCGTCCGGGTGGTCTGTCGAGACCGCGCCTGGCGCGCCGCGCCGCGCTCGCCCGTACGGGTGAACGCGGGCCACGGCGGGCCACGGCGGGCCTCACGCCGTCATCGCGTCCCTGACCAGCGCGGTGTCGGTGAACTGCTCGAAGCGGACGATCCGGCCGCCGCGCACGGTGAAGCGGTGGGCGACCCGGACCGCCAGCGGCTTCCGGGTGGCCTTGTGGACGGCCGTGTACCGGCCCAGCACCACCACCGTCTCCCCGTCGACCACGTAGGTGTCGTCGTGCGCCGTCCAGTCGTCCCACTCGGCGGCCAGCCGCTCCATCACGTTGGCGGTGACGCCCTTCGGCGTGCGGTAGGTGCCGGCCAGCGGGAAGCCGGCCATCTCGGTCCACTCCACGTCCTCGGCCAGGGTGGTGCGCAGCGCCGCCAGGTCGCCCCGGGCGGAGGCCAGGTACTGGCGGCGCACCACGTCGGCGGGAGCGGGCGACTCGGCGAAGGAGGAGACGTCCCGGGGGATCTCGATCACTGCCCGCTCACCCCCAGGCCATCTCGCCCATGACGACCTTGGTACCGATGTCCACCGCGATCCGCAGCCCCAGCTCCGGGAACCGCCGCTCCAGCGCCTCCTTGGCGGCGTCCGCGTTCGCGGCCCGGCCGATCTCGGTCTCGAAGGCGCGCAGGTAGGCGCGGGTGTGGTCGACGGCGTTCAGGTCGGTGGACGCGCCGGCGATCCGGTGGCCGGCCGCGACCCAGGTCGGATGCAGTGCCTCGATGCCGTCCAACAGGTCGATCCAGGCGGCCCGTTGGGCGGAAGTCGGGGTGTCGGCGGTCCACACGTGCAGGCCCTGGAAGAGCAGCACCCCGGCCAGCACGGCGCGGTGGTGGTGCTGCCAGAGGTAGTGCCGGTCCGGCAGGTGGAAGTCGGCGCCGCGCAGCTCGAAACGGTGGCCCTCGAAGACCAGCTCGTCCCCGTGCAGCGCCTCGGGCCGCACCAGCCGGGTGGGCAGCTCGGGGCCCAGGTGCGCCCAGGCGCGAAGCTTGGCCTCGTACGTCTCCTGGATGCGCTCGACGGTCGAGGCGGTGGCCACGAAGCGGGCCTGCGGGAAGGCGTCCTGGACCTCCTGGGCGCCGAAGTAGAAGTCCGGGTCGCCGTGGCTGACGAAGACGGTGGTCAGCCGCTTGCCGCTCGCCCTGACCCGCTCCACCAGCCGGCGCCCGTCGGAGCGGGTGAACCCGGCGTCCACCAGCAGGGCGTCGTGGGGGCCGGTGACCAGGACGGAGGTCTTGTTGAGCGAGCTGTCGGGGCTGTCGATGATCTCGAAGTCGAGAGCACTCACGTTGTGGCTTCCTTCCTCGGGCCGCGCACGCCTCGCCGCCAGCATCGGCGCTCGGCGCGCCGTTCGCATCCGGAAGCCGGACGGGCCCGGGAAGGAGCGGCGGGGCGGGTGCTAGCCGCGGGTCCAGAGCGTGAGGTCGCTGCTGGTGGCCACCGCGAGGGTCCGGCCCGTCGGGGAGAAGCCGGCCGCCCGCAAGGTGGACCGGTCGGCGTCCAGGACCAGCCACCAGCTCTCGCCGTGCTCGCCATCCGACGGCCCCCGCCCGTTGGCGAGCAGCACCCGGTGGTGCGGCCACTCCGGGGCGGCCACGCTGACGTGCCAGCCGCCCTCGGCGGCGGTGTGCAGCCCGCCGCCCCACAGCCCCGCCACCGGGACGCGCACGTCCGTGACCTGGCCGAGTCCGGGGCAGGCGAGGTCCGGGCCGTCCGGGTCCTCGGCGGGCTCGTGGTCACGGGCCAGCTTGAGGCCGGTCACCGCGTCGAACAGGCCGTGGCCGCCGTGCGAGACCGTCAGCACCAGGTCGTGGCCGCTCTCCGGGTGGACGGCGAAGCCGATGCCGAGCAGCCCGCCGACCGCGAGCGCCCCACGGCCCACCGGCCGCCACGGCTCCGGCGGGGCGGTCACCTCGGCGGCCATGATCCGGTCACGGAGATGCCGCTGGTGCGGGGTCAGGGCCATGCTGCAGATCATCCCACCGGGACGGGACGGCCGCGTCCGATCGACCGGCCCCACCGCCGGTCGCCGGGCCCGGCCGGGCCCGGCAGCGCGGGCGCGCGCGACCGGTGCGGTGGCCGCGCCCGGGCGGCACACCCGCGGCGCCGACGGGAACAGCCCACGCACCCGGCGCGTTCGTCCGGTCATGACCGACGACGCCGCTCCCAAGATCCTCCGCTACGCCGCCTTCGCGACCCGCCCCGAGGGCGGCAACCCGGCAGGCGTGGTGCTCGACGCCACCGGGCTGACCGACGAGCGGATGCTCGCCATCGCCGCCGAGGTCGGGTACTCCGAGACCGCCTTCCTGACCGCCGGCCCGGCCGAAGGGTCCTACCGCGTGCGGTACTTCAGCCCGCTCGCCGAGGTGCCGTTCTGCGGCCACGCGACGGTCGGCTCCGCCGTCGCCGTCGCCGAGCGCACCGGCCCCGGGCAGTACGTCTTCGAGACCGCGGCCGGGGAGGTCCCGGTCGAGGTCGAGCGCGGAGCCGACGGGCTGCTGCGCGCCACCCTGACCAGCGTCGAGCCCAAGGTCGAGGAGGTGCCGGCGGCCGACGTGGCGCAGGCGCTCGCCTTGCTCGGCTGGTCCGCCGCCGACCTCGATCCGGCCCTGCCGCCCCGCGTCGCCTACGCGGGCGCCCGGCACCTCGTCCTGCCGGTCGCCACCCGCGAGAGGCTGGCCCGGCTCGACTACGACTTCGACGGCCTCGCCGACTTCATGCGCGCCCGTGACCTGACCACCCTGCAGCTCGCCTGGCGGGAGGGCCCCGAGGTCTTCCACGTCCGCGACCCGTTCCCGGTCGGCGGCGTGGTCGAGGACCCGGCGACCGGCGCCGCCGCGGCCGCCTTCGGCGCGTACCTGCGGGAGCTCGGCGCGGTGGAGGCCCCGGCGGTGCTGACGCTCCACCAGGGCGCCGACCTGGGCCGCCCGGGCCTGCTGCGGGTCGAACTGCGCGCCGAGGACACCCGGGTGCGGGTCTCGGGCACCGCGGTGGCCATCGCCTAGCGCTAGCCCCGGGCGCACCGGATCCGACCCGGTCGGCGCGGCCGGAAAACCGGTGGCGTCGCCCCGACCCCGTCGGCGAAGCTGCTGCGATGCAGCGAGCGAGCAACCGGACCGCGACGGTCGATCTCACCTACGGCGACGAGTACTTCGGGCAGTTGGGCCCCTTCGAGGTGGAGCTCGGCTGGTGGTCCTCCGTGGACGAGGTGGTCGCGCGGGCGACGGAGGCGGCCGGCGTGCCGGTGATGGTGGCGCGGCTGGTCGACGGGCGGAGCGAGGAGCCGGGCCACGGCGGGCGGGTGCGCTACCACGCCGAGGCGCTGGAGCGGCCGAAGGCGCTCGACTCCCGCCCCCCGGAAGCCGGGACGGTCGCGCTGCTCGGGCCCGCCGAACGCCGCGCCGCCTGGGCCACGCCCGCGGGTCTGCGGGAGGCGCTGGCCTGGGCGCAGACGGAGCTGGCCGCCGTCGGCCGCGCGCCGGCCGCGCCCGCGCGGCAGATCCGGACCTGGAACCTCTCCGGTCTGTTCCGCCTCCCCACCGCCGGCGGCGTCGACGCCTGGCTGAAGACCACGACGCCCGCCTTCAACGCCGACGAGGCCGCGGTCATCGCGCTGCTCGGCGGCGTCGACCGCGCGCTCGTCCCGACCGTCCTCGCCGCCCACCCCCGCGGCGGGCGGCTGCTGCTCGACCACGTCCCCGGCGAGGACTGCTGGAGCCCGTCCGCCGGGACGGTCGCCGACGTCGTTCCCCGGCTGGTCGCCGCCCAGGCCGCGCTCGCCGATCGCCCGGCCGACCTGACCGGCCTGCGCGACCGCACCCCCCGCGCCCTGGCCGCCGAGCTGACGGCCCTGCTGGGCCGGCTCGCCGAGGAGACCGACCTGACGTCCGAGGAGCTGGACGGCCTGGCCGGCTTCGCCGCCGGCCTCCCCGGCCTGCTGGACCGGCTCGCCGACTGCGGCCTGCCCGAGACCCTGCTGCACGGCGACTTCCACCCCGGCAACTGGCGCTCCGACGGCACCGGCACGGTGGTCGTCGACTACGCCGACTCCTGCCTCGGCCACCCAGCCCTGGACGGGCTGCGCCCCCGCGCCTACCTCGGCGAGGAGGCCTGGCAGCACCACACCCGGGTCTGGACGGAGGCCTGGCGGCGCCACGCCCCCGGCTCCGACCCGCGAGGCGCCCTCGAACTCGCCGAGCCGCTCTACCACCTGTCCTACGCCCTGCGCTACCAGGAGTTCCTGGATCACATCGAGCCGAGCGAACGCCCGTACCACGAGGGCGATCCGGCCGCCGAGCTGCGCGCCGTACTGGCCTGCGGAGCGGCCGGGTAGCCGGACGTAGACTGCCGAGGTGGAACGACCGCCCTCAGCCCTCGCAGCCTCCGCCGTCCTGCCCGAGCTGCCGCTGCAGGAGCTGGAGTGCTTCTCCGTCCTCGTCCACCAGCTGCACTTCGGGCGGACGGCGGAGCGCCTCGGCGTCTCGCAGGGCCGGGTCTCCCAGCTGATCAAGCGCCTGGAGAGCCGGATCGGTGCCCCGGTGTTCCGACGGACCAGCCGCCGGGTCGAGTTGACCGAGCTGGGGCGGGCACTGGCCGAGCACGTGGTGCCCGCCTTCGAACGGCTCCGGGACGGCTACGACGCCGCCCGGGCCGGGGCCGCGACGGCGAGGCCGCTGCGGCTGGGCTTCCAGTGCGCGGTGTACGAGCCCGTCGCCCGGGTGGTCGCGAGCCTGCCGGAGGGCGCCGCGCACCTGGTCGAACTGCCGTGGGCGGACCCGTTCTCGCACCTCGCCCGCGGCGAGGTCGACCTGGCGATCGTGCTCGCCCCGTGCCGGGAGCCGGGGCTCGAGGTGCTGATGGAGTTCTCCCGGCAGCCGGTGTACGTGGCGGTCTCCGCCGCGCGGCGCCCCGGCGGGGCGGACGGTGTGAGCGCCGCCGAGCTGGCCGCCATGCCGCTGATCGAGCCGCGCGGCCCGGCGCCCGAGTACTGGCGGCAGGCGAACGCGCCCCGGCGGACGCCGGACGGGCGGGAGTTGGCCTACTCGGCGGGTGCGGCAACCCTCCAGGCGGGCCTGTCGATGGTGGCCGGTACCCGCCAGGGCCTGCTGCTCTGCGAGCGCAGCACGACGTACGTCCGGCGGCCGGACATCCGCTTCCTGCCGGTGCCCGACCTGGAGCCGACCGCGCTGCAGGTGGTGCAGCACGAGCGGCGCCCGCACCGGCTGGCGGCCGGGTTCGTCGAGCTGCTGGCCGGGCACGTCGACTGAGCCGCGGGGCTACCGCCCGCTTCGCCCGCTCGGCCCGCCGTCGTGCGGCCGGGAGAGCAGGGAGAGCAGGGTGAGCAGCAGCCCGGCGGCCGCCAGCGCGGCCGCGGTGAGCAGTACGGCGTGGGTCCCTGCCCGGTCGACGACGAGGCCGCCGGCGAAGGAGCCGAGCGCGATGCTCGCGTTGAACACGCCCGCCCAGACCGCGGCAGAGGCCTCGATCCGGGCCGGATCGGCGATGCGGACCCAGGTCTGGGTGGAGACCGACACCCCGCCGTACGAGGCGCCCCAGACGACCAGGACGAGCAGCACGGCGACGACGCCGGTGGCGTGCGTGAGCAGGGCGGCGGCCAGGGTGACGCCGGTGAGTGCGAGGGTGACGGCGGTCTTCGGGCGGCGCCCGGACAGCGGGCCGAGGGTGAAGTTCCCGGCGACGCCCGCGAGTCCGTACACCAGCAGGCAGGCGGCGATCGCGCCGCTGCTCAGGCCGGCGTCGGCTTCGAGGACCGGGCGGACGTAGGTGTAGCCGGCGAAGTGGCCGAGCACGACGAAGGCGGTGATCGCGGTCCCGGCGGCGACGCCCCGGTGGCGCAGGGCGCCGGCCAGTCCGCCGAGCCGTCCGCGTTCGGGTACGGGCAGCGGGGGCAGGGTGGCGGCGAGCACGGCGGCGGAGGCGGCACCGAGCAGGGCGAGCGCCCAGAACGCGGCGCGCCAGTCGAGGAGAGCGGCCAGGTAGGTGCCCAGCGGGACGCCGAGGACCGAGGCGATGGAGACGCCGGAGAAGATCAGCGTCATGGCGAGCGCGATGCGCGGCCCGTCGGCGAGGCGGGGGCCGAGGCTCGCGGCGAGGCCCCAGACGATGCCCATGGCGGTGCCGAGCAGGACGCGGCCCGCGGTCAGCACCGCGAAGTTCGGTGCCATCGCCGTCACCGCGTCGGCCAGGCCGAGCAGCAGCATGAAGGCGACCAGGACGGTGCGGCGGTCGCGCAGCCCGACGAGCAGTGGCGCGAAGGGGGAGAGGACGGCGGCGATCAGGCCGGTGACGGTGAGGGAGAGGCCGGTGACGCCGTCGGTGACCCCGAGGCTGTGGGACATCGGGGTGAGCAGGCCGACCGGCATCATCTCGGAGGACACCACGGTGAAGGTGGCGAGCGAGACGGCGAGGACCGGGGACCAGCGGTGCGGCGCGGTCGGTGAACCGGCCGGTGGGGCCAGGGTTTCGGCGTTTGTCATGCGGCCAGCTCACCAGCCGGCGGAAGGGCCGAACAAGATCGATGAACTCATCGACCGATGAGCAGGGCTCATCGATCGCCCGGCCGGCCGAGGCGTTCCCGGTGGTGCCCGCCGCGGTTCGGCGCGGCGGGCACCACCGGGTCGGACTCACTCCGCGGGGGCGATCCGGTAGCCGCCGCGGGCCGAGTGGAGGCTGAGCGCCTCGACCGGGCAGTAGTCCACCGCCTCGCTCAGTCCGTCCGTCAACTCCGCGCCGCCGTCCGCGTACGCGGCCAGCGGCGCGGCCAGCCCGTCGGCGCCGAGGGCCAGCGAGTCGGGGGCACTGAGGGCGCACATCCCGGAGCCGATGCAGCGGTCCCGGTCGACCCGGACGACCACCGGCTCGGTGTCCGCGCGGCCCGTCACCAGGCCACCTGCAGGGAGTTGGGGCTGCGGGTGAGCAGGCCGCGCCGCCAGTCGATCCGCTCGACCGGGCCGGCCAGCCGCAAGGAGGGCAGGCGGCGGGCCAGCCGGTGCAGGGCGAGTTCCAGCTCCATCCGGGCGAGCCAGGCGCCCAGGCAGTGGTGCGGTCCGGCGCCGAAGGTGAGCGTGGGGCCGGTCAGCGGGGAGAACAGCTCGGCGGGCAGGTCCCCGGCGAACACCTCCGGGTCGTGGTTGGCGGCGGCCGGGTCGGCGGCGACCACGCTGCCGGCCGGGATGACCACGCCGCCGATCTCGACGTCCTCGACGGTGCGGCGCAGCAGTCCGGGCATGTGCTCCTGGCGGTCGCCGAGCGGGATGGCGCGCAGCAGCTGCTCGGTCGCGACCGTGGCGCTGGCCTCGTCGGCGGCGAGCCGCTGCCAGGCCTCACGGCCGTCCTGGAGCAGGTAGACCAGGGCGTTGCCGAGGCTGGTCATGGTGGTCTCGTGCCCGGCCACGACCAGGCCGATGACCAGCAGGACCAGCTGACCCTCGGTGATCGAGCCGTCCTCGGCGGCGGCCGCGAGCAGTCCGCTGACCAGGTCCTCGCCGGGGGCGGCCCTGCGCTCGGCGATCACCTCGGCGCCGAAGGCGGCGAACTCGGTCATCGCCGTGACGATCTCCTCGGCGCTGTAGGCGGTGGTGGAGAACGCGTGGTCGCTCCAGTGCGCGAGCCGCTTGCCGTCCAGGTTGTCCAGGCCCATCAGCCGGCTGATCACCGCGACCGGCAGCGGGCGGGAGTAGGCGGCGATGATGTCGGCCGGGGAGCCGTGGTCGATCAGCTCGTCGATCAGCGACTCGACCACCGAGGCCACCCAGGGCCGCCAGCGTTCGATCGCGCGCGGGGTGAAGGCGCGCTGCACGGTGCGGCGCAGCCGCTGGTGCTCGGTGCCGTCGATGTTCAGCATGCCGTCGGGGTCGTCCAGGATGTTGGGCGTGACCGTGATCGGCGGGGCGTCCGGCGCGTAGAGCGGGGCGCGGCCCAGCCGCGGGTCGGTCAGTACCTGGCGCACGTCCGCGTGTCGGCTGACCAGCCAGACCGGCGTGCCGGTGGGCAGCGCGGCGAGGCGGGGCGGACCGGGTTCGAGCAGGCGGATGCAGTGCAGCGGGGGGAGCGGGGGGAGCGGGGGGAGCGGGGCGGGGCCGGCGCTGGTCGCACTGTTCTCGGTGGACATCCGTACTCCAGACTCCAGGGTGGTGGGCCGCGGAACGCGACCCGACGGAGGGTGAATCCGGGGATGGTGCGGGGCGGGGGACGGGTGATGCGGCCGGCTGGCGGCTCGACACGGGCCGGGTTCGGTCGGGCTCCTGCGGAGGGGGTGGCGCGAAATGTGCGGGCGCGCACGGTCGGTACGCACCCGGCGCGGCCGGCTCGCGGTCGCGCGCCGACGGGTGGTGCGGGTGTGCTGAGCGTGGTCGCGTGGACCGTCTCAGCTACGACCGTACGTGGGCGGCGGGCGCCCGTCTGCGCCACTTCCAGCCAACGCCGGTGCTTTCCGGGCACTTCGGGACGGGCTGACAGGCGCTCAGTGCCACTTGTGCGCCCCCGTCGCCTCCGCCGCGCCGGGTTGTCGTCGGGCCCTCGGCGGATACCCGGCGGGCACATGCCGGCTGAGCGCCCGTGAGCCGACGCGACGGCGCCGGAAGTGCCGAAAGTGCCGGGAGCGCCGGGGCGTCGGACGGCGTCGAAGCCGCCGCCGACAGGTCCGGTGAGCCGTATCACACCGCGTCACACCGGATCGCCCCGGGCGCTCGGCAGGTGGTCGGCGGGTGGGCGATACGCTTCGTGGGCAGTTCGTCTTGCAGTCTTTTGTCGCAGGTCACGCCGGTGCAGAGTCGCACCGGCCGACGGAGGTGGAATCGGATGCCCCAGCAGGTCAAGGCAGTCATCGCGCGCGCCAAGGGCGCTCCCGTGGAGGTGACCACGATCGTGGTGCCGGACCCTGGCCCGGGCGAGGCGGTGGTCCGGATCCAGGCGTGCGGCGTCTGCCACACCGACCTCCACTACCGGGAGGGCGGCATCAACGACGAGTTCCCGTTCCTGCTCGGCCACGAGGCCGCGGGCATCGTGGAGTCGGTCGGCGAGGGCGTCACCGAGGTCGAGCCCGGTGACTTCGTGGTCCTCAACTGGCGCGCGGTGTGCGGCCAGTGCCGTGCGTGCAAGCGGGGCCGCCCGCAGTACTGCTTCAACACCCACAACGCCAAGCAGAAGATGACGCTGCTGGACGGCACGGAGCTGTCCCCGGCACTGGGCATCGGCGCGTTCGCCGAGAAGACCCTGGTCGCGGCCGGCCAGTGCACCAAGGTGGACCCGGCCGCCGAGCCGGCCGTCGCCGGCCTGCTGGGCTGCGGCGTGATGGCGGGCCTCGGCGCCGCGATCAACACCGGCAACGTCGGCCGGGGCGACTCGGTCGCGGTGATCGGCTGCGGCGGCGTCGGCGGCGCGGCCGTGATGGGCTCCAGGCTGGCGGGCGCGGCGAAGATCATCGCGGTGGACATCGACGACCGCAAGCTGGAGACCGCCCGCAAGCTGGGCGCCACCCACACCGTCAACTCCCGCACCACCGACCCGGTCGAGGCGATCCGCGAGCTGACCGGCGGCAACGGCGCGGACGTCGTGGTCGAGGCGGTCGGCCGGCCGGAGACCTACAAGCAGGCCTTCTACGCCCGCGACCTGGCCGGCACCGTCGTCCTGGTCGGCGTGCCGACCCCGGAGATGACGCTGGAACTGCCGCTGCTCGACGTCTTCGGCCGCGGCGGCGCGCTGAAGTCCTCCTGGTACGGCGACTGCCTGCCCTCGCGGGACTTCCCGATGCTGATCGACCTCTACCTCCAGGGCCGCCTGGACCTCGGCGCCTTCGTCACCGAGACCATCGAGCTCGACAAGGTCGAGCAGGCCTTCGAGCGCATGCACCAGGGCGACGTCCTCCGCTCGGTGGTGGTCCTGTGAGCGAGAGCGGCACGGTGCGCGTCGACCGGCTGGTGACCGCCGGGACCTTCGAACTCGACGGCGGCAGCTGGGAGGTGGAGAACAACGTCTGGATCGTCGGGAACGACGAGGAGGCGGTGGTGATCGACGCCGCGCACGACGCCGAGGCCATCGAGGCCGCGCTCGGCGGGCGCCGGCTGCTGGCGATCGTCTCCACCCACGCGCACAACGACCACATCGACGCGGCCCCGGCCCTCGCCGCCCGCACCGGTGCGCCGATCCTGCTGCACCCCGACGACCTTCCGCTGTGGCAGCTGACCCACCCCGAGCGGCTGCCGGACGGCGAACTGGCCGACGGCCAGCGGATCGAGGTGGCCGGCACCGAGCTGACGGTGCTGCACACCCCGGGCCACGCACCGGGCGCGGTCTGCCTGTACGCGCCTGAACTGGGCACCGTCTTCACCGGCGACACCCTGTTCCAGGGCGGCCCCGGCGCCACCGGCCGGTCGTTCTCGCACTTCCCGACGATCGTCGACTCGATCCGCGAGCGGCTGCTGACGCTCCCGGCCGAGACCGTGGTGCGCACCGGCCACGGCGACCCGACGACCATCGGCGCCGAGGCCCCGGCCCTGCCGGAGTGGATCGCGCGCGGTCACTGACGGAACGGGCGGGCACCCCGGTACCGCCCGCCCGGCCCGTACGGCCCCCGCGGAACGAGCGTTCCGCGGGGGCCGTACCATCGCGACCATGGCCCACGACCCGCGCGACCTCGACGAATCCTTCCTCGCCTTCTGGCGGGAGCGGCACATCTCCACGCTGACCACCATCCGCCCGGACGGCACGCCGCACGTGGTGCCGGTCGGTGTGACGTACCAGCCGGAGACGGGGACCGCCCGGGTGATCACCAGCCGTACCAGCCGCAAGGCCCGCAACGTCGCCGAGGCCGGGCCCGAGGGCCTGCGGGTCGCGGTCTGCCAGGTGGACCGGGCCCGCTGGTCGACCCTGGAGGGCGTGGCGGTGGTCCGCGACGAGCCCGAGCAGGTCGCCGACGCGGAGCGCCGCTACGCCGAGCGCTACCGGGAGCCGCGGGTCAACCCGGACCGGGTGGTCATCGAGATCGCCGTCGACCGAGTCCTCGGCCGGGCCTGAGGAAGCCCGCTCCCGGGAGTGGCCGTTCCTGGGAACGACGGCTCCCGAGAACGCTCGTTCCCGCTTCCGGAACGAGCGTTCCGCGCGGCTCCGGCCGATCCCGGCGGCACCTGAACGGGCCAGCTCCCCGCGCGGGCGCCGGGCGCCGCCGGTGAGCATGTAGATCGCCCGCCCCGGGCGCCCGGTGCTGTGCGCGCAGCGCGCCGGCGGGTGGAAACGGCCGGCACAGGCCGCGGCGCGGCCCTTCCGGCCCGCCGGGAACCCCCGAGGAAGGAAGCAGCCGCCATGGAGGCATCCGCACAGATCGGCGTGACGGGGCTTGCGGTGATGGGCCGCAACCTGGCGCGGAACTTCGCCCGCAACGGCTACACGGTCGCGGTGCACAACCGGACCGCGGGGCGGACCGAGGCGCTGATCGAGGAGTTCGGCCACGAGGGCGCGTTCGTCCCGGCGCGGTCGCCGCAGGAGCTGGTGGCCGCCCTGGAGCGTCCCCGCCGGCTGCTGATCATGGTGAAGGCCGGTCAGCCCACCGACGAGGTCATCGAGGAGTTCGCCCCGCTGCTGGAGGCGGGAGACATGATCATCGACGGCGGCAACGCGCACTTCGCCGACACCCGCCGCCGGGAGCGGGCGCTGCGCGAGCGCGGCATCCACTTCGTCGGCAGCGGCGTCTCCGGCGGGGAGGAGGGCGCGCTGCACGGCCCCTCGATCATGCCCGGCGGCTCCGCCGAGTCCTACGCCGTCCTCGGCCCGATGCTGGAGAAGATCAGCGCCCACGTGGCCGGCGACCCGTGCTGCACCCACATCGGCACCGACGGGGCCGGCCACTTCGTGAAGATGGTGCACAACGGCATCGAGTACGCCGACATGCAGCTCATCGCCGAGGCCTACCACCTGCTGCGGGAGGTCGGCGGCTACGCCCCCGCCGAGATCGCCGAGATCTTCCGGAACTGGAACAAGGGCCGGCTCGACTCCTACCTGATCGAGATCACCGCCGAGGTCCTCGCCCACACCGACGCCGCCACCGGCCGGCCCTTCGTCGACATCGTCCGGGACGCCGCCGAGCAGAAGGGCACCGGGCGCTGGACCGTCCAGACCGCCCTCGACCTCGGCTCCCCGGTCACCGCCATCGCCCAGGCCACCTTCGCCCGGGTCGCCTCCTCCCGGTCCGAGCTGCGCGCGGCCTACCGGACGCTGCCCGGCGGCACCCGCCAGGAGCTGCGCCCGCACGAGGCCGAGCGCTTCACCCGGGACGTCGAGCAGGCCCTCTACGCGTCGAAGGTCATCGCCTACGACCAGGGCTGGACCATGATCCGCGACGGCGCGGCCGAGTACGGCTGGGACATCGACCTGGGCGCGGTGGCGCGGATCTGGCGCGGCGGCTGCATCATCCGGGCCGCCTTCCTCGACCGGATCCGCGCCGCCCACGCCGCCGCCCCCGACCTGGTCAGCCTGCTCGCCGAGGAGCGGTTCGCGGCGGAGGTCTCCGACGCCCAGGCGGCCTGGCGCACCGTGGTGGCCGGCGCGGCCCAGCACGGCATCCCCGTACCGGCGTTCTCCGCCGCGCTCGCCTCCTACGACACCCTGCGCAGCGAGCACCTGCCGGCCGCCCTGATCCAGGGGCAGCGCGACTTCTTCGGCGCCCACACGTACCGCCGCACGGACCGTCCGGGCAGCTTCCACACCCGCTGGGCCGAGCCCGGCCGCCCCGAGGTGAGCGCGTAGGGCCCCGGGGCGGCCGCGTAGGCGCGGCCCGCTCGGGCCGCTTCCCGCGGGGGCGCGGCGGGTCAGGCCCCGCCGTCGGTCCGGCGCACCACGGACGGGAGGTTCCTGCCCTCCTGCAGCGTGGGCAGGTTGAGGTGGTCCAGGTCGTGCGGCGGCGGAGCGGTCAGCGGCCAGGCCGACGGCACCTCGCCGTCGGAGGCGGCGGCGGGCGCGTCGGTCAGCCGCAGCCGCCGGCGCAGGCGGCCGTAGAAGTCGGTCGGCCCCAGCCGGACCGCCCGCAGCCGGGTCGGCGCGGCGTAGACGCCGATCCAGTCACCGGGGTCCAGCACGCCTCGGAGCTGGCCGTCCACGCTGACCGCCGCGCTGCCGGAATGCGGCAGCAGGCGCATGGCGATCGGCTCGTCCGGTGCGGTGAGGACCGAGCGCTCGAAGACCATGTGCGCCGCGACGGGGGTGAAGACGAGGACCTCCGCCCGGGGCGAGACCACCGGCCCGCCCGCGGCGAAGCTGTACGCGGTCGAGCCCGTCGGGGTCGCCACCAGCAGCGCGTCGCCCGCGTAGGAGGCGAGCAGCCGCCCGGCGAAGTAGACCGCGGCGGCGACCCGGCCGTCCCGGGCGAACTTCTCCACGACGACCTCGTTCAGCCCGAGAAGGTCGAGGGCCACCCCCCAGCCCCCGCCGGCGTCGCAGTCCGGGCGCACCTGCGGCGGGGGCAGGGCCGGCCGGCGGCCGTAGAACTGCGCCGGGCCCTCGTCCTCGGGCGGCGACAGCGGTCGGGAGGCCCGCATGGTGAGGAGCATCCGCTCCTCGACCGTGGTGCGGGACTCCTGGACGGCGTCCAGGGCCTGGAGCACGTCCCGCGCGGGCACCTCGGTGAGGAAGCCGACGTGCCCGAAGTCGATGCCGAGCAGCAGCGAGCCGTTGTGCGCCGCCAGGCGCGCGCCGCGCAGAAAGGTTCCGTCGCCGCCCAGCGTGACGATGAGGTCCGGATTCCCGGCGGCGGCCATCTCCGCCCCGGCGCTGTGTCGCTGGACGCCCGCGTTCCACACGTCGATCTCGGCGCACGGAACGCGGTGGTCGTCGCACCAGGCCCGGACCAGGCCCGAGGCGGCCACGGCTTCGGGCCGCCCCTTGTGCACGACGAGTCCGAGGCGGTGGACCGCCATGGCGCGTCCTCCCGGGCGAGGGGTGGGGTCCTCTCCAGGATGCGCCCGGGCCGGCAGCCCCGGCGACTCGCCCCCGCCCCAGGGCCCGGACCGGCCCCGCCGTCGGGCTCCCACGGCCCGGTGCCGTCGGGCCCGTAAAGGGCCGGTGCCGTCGGGTTTCCCTGGGCCCGGTGTCGTCGGGTTCCCCGCGGTCCGGTACGAAGGGCGACGGGGCTCAGGCGGCCTTCTGCTCGGCCGCCCGCTCGATCCCGGCCAGCACGTCGCGCGGGAACCAGAGGCTGCTCGCGCCCGCCAGCGCGACGGCTGCCGCCCCGACCAGCACCGGCACGATGCCGACCCGGGCGGCGAGCCACCCGCCGACGAAGGCGCCGACCGGCAGGGTGGCGGTCAGCACCGCCTGGAGGAAGGCGTTGACGCGGCCCAACAGGTTCGCGGGGGTGACGAGTTGGCGCCCGGTGGTCATGGCGATCGACCAGATGGTGGCCAGCAGTCCGAACAGCAGCTGGTAGAGCACCAGCACCGGGAACGACAAGCCCAGGGAGGCCGCCGGGATGAGGAAGAGGGCGGCCCCCGCGCCGACCGCGCACAGCCGGATGGCCCGGGCCATGCCCAGCGCCCGGGTCACGGAGGCCGCGACCAGCACGCCGGTGCCCATGCCGACGGCGTACGCGGCGTAGACCGCGCCGAGCTGCCACGCGGGCAGCCGCAGCTCCCGGTCGGCGTACAGCACGAACAGTCCGGCGCCGGCGCCGCCGCCGAGGTTGAGCCCGGCGGCGGCCAGGGCCTGGCGGCGCAGCAGGGTCTCCCGCCGGATGACCGCGAGGCCCTCCCGCAGGGCTTCGAGTCGGGACCGCGCGCCGTGCCCCGCCTCGTGCGCGGGCCGGTTCAGCGCGGCCGGCAGCGCCAGGAAGAGGGCCCCGCCGACGAGGTAGGCGGCGCACTCGACCAGCAGCGCGG
The DNA here is from genome assembly GCF_053598415.1 of Kitasatospora sp. NPDC001132. Lineage (NCBI taxonomy): Bacteria > Bacillati > Actinomycetota > Actinomycetes > Kitasatosporales > Streptomycetaceae > Kitasatospora > Kitasatospora sp. NPDC001132. Next base: position 72,484 of record NZ_JBSFKF010000025.1, read on the forward strand.
GGGCCGGGTCGACCACGCCGATCAGGACGCCGCCGAGCGCCGGCCCGCCGATCAGGCCGATGGTCCTCGCCCCGGTGAGCGAGGAGTTGGCCGGCAGCAGGCGCTCCGCGGGCACCACCCGGGGCAGACAGGACTGCAGCGCGACGCTCTGGGCGGATCCCAGCGCCCCGGAGGCGGCGGCCGCGGCGAAGAGGTGCGGCCAGGTCAGGCCGTCCAGCGCGGCCGCGAGCGGCACGCTGCCGATGGCGGGGAGCTGCAGCCAGGACACCGAGACCAGCATCCGGCGCAACCGGGCCCGGTCGACGGCGACGCCGATCAGCGGGCTGAGCAGGACGCCGGGCAGGTAGGTCATCGCCAGCAGCGCGGAGGAGCCGAGCGGGCCGGCGCGCAGGTGGGCGATGGCCAGCAGCGGCAGCGCCAGTGCGGTGACCTGGCGTCCCACCGAGCTGCTCAGCTGCTCCGTGACGAGCAGCAGCAGCGGACGGTGCCGGCGCAGCGGTACGGGTTCCGGGGCCGGGGGCGCTGTCGTGGGCGGGCCGGACTCCGCCGGTACGGACGACCCCTCGGCCGTGGAAGATCCCATGCGGGGAAGCAAAACACGGCGGGGTCGTCCGCCTGCCCGCCTTTGCCGCCGCTCCTGCACGATTGCGCCAATCTCCCGGTGCTCCAGGGGACTTGAGTGGTTCGCCGGGCGCCGGATGCTGACCAGCGGAGATCGGGAACGGCCGGGCCGTCGGCGCGGCCCGTCCGGAGGGTCCGACCGGACACGGAGGATGGCCGAAAGCCGGTGGATCGTCGGGTTTCCGCGCGCCCGGCCCTGCGGGCCGGGGCGTGTCCGACGATTCCCGTCGCACGTCTGGCGCGAATTGTCAGACACGCCCTCTAGGCCGGCGCGGAACCGCGCGGCCCGGCGACCAGCCAGTGCGCGGGCAGCTCGATCCGGGTGCCGTCGGGGCCGGACTCCGTGGTGGCCAGCGGCAGTTCACCGGTGGCGAGGACGTCCAGGCCGGCGGCGTGGAACAGCTCGGGGAAGGCCGAGTCGGCGACTCCGGCGGGGGCGAGCCCGTGCGAGAACACGGGGCGCAGCTTCGGGGGCGGTCCGGCCGGCCCGCGGACGAGCTCGGCCAGCACGTCCTTGGCCGCCTCGGCGAGTTCGAACACGAAGGCCCGACCGCGCGCCCCGAGCAGGATGCGAACGGCTTCGACCACCGCGGGGCGGTCGGCCGGTTCGCTCTGGTGGATCACCCCGCGCACGTACACGTTGGCGTCGCCGAGGCGGTGGTGGAGCTCCCGGACGGCCTCGGTGTCGGTGGCGTCCAACCGGGTGAACTCGGCCCGCCCGGCCGGGTCGCCCCGCCGGGCGAGGTCCAGCGCGGCGGTGGACAGGTCGACTCCGAGGACGACGGGGAAGCGCTCGGCGAGGAAGCGGGTCTGGGTGCCGTTGCCGCAGCCCAGGTCGACGACGGGCAGCGCGGGGTCGGCCAGGTGGGGACGGAACAGCGTGAGGTGGCGTTCGGCGCCGAGGGCCGGTTCCGCGTCCCAGATCACCGAGCCCGGTTCCTCGGGCGCATCGCGCCAGAAACGCTCCCAGGCGCCCAGGTAGCGACTCGTCACGGCCATGGCGGGAACCTCCGGATGTCACGCAAGGTGTCTGGCTCGTGTCTATCGGTCCCCGGCGTGGGCGGCAAGCGCGTACGGGCGGCCGGCGGCGTTCGCGCGCGGGTTGCGTACGGCCGGCGCGTACGGCGGCGCGCGGGACGGCCTGCGGCGTGCTGGTCGGCGCGCGGGCCGGTGCGGGGGAGTGCGGGCCGGCGCACAGGCCGGTGCGGAGCAGTGGGGGCCGGCGCACGGGCCGGTGCGGGGCAGTGCGCGCGTCAGCTCGCGGTGCGCGCCTGGCGCAGCAGGTAGAGGCCGGAGGCGGCGGCGAGCACGCCCATGCAGGCGGCGAAGACCAGGCCCGCCTGGGCCAGGCCGAGCGGCCCGGTCAGCAGGCCCACCCCGATGACCGGGATCGAGATGCCGAAGTAGGCGACCACGAACAGCGCGGAGAGGGCGCCGCCGCGGTGCTCGGTGGCGGCGGCCGCCGCCACCTCGCCCACCGCCCCGCGTAGGCCCATGCCCTGGCCGGCGCCGCCCACCAGGGCGCTGAGCACCAGCAGGGCGAGGACCTCCCGGGCGAGCGAGCCGGCCAGCAGCGCCAACCCGGCGATCAGCACCAGGCAGCCCAGTGGGATCGCCCGGGCGGTGCCGAGCCGGGGCACCAGGAGCTGGCCGAGGGTGGAGGCGAAGAAGACCGTGAAGACCACCAGGCCGACCACCGCGCGGTTGTGGACGCCCAGGTCGGTGGCGAGGAAGGCGGGGCTGACGGAGGTGAACAGGCCCAGCAGGGAGAAGCCGGCGAAGGCGGCGACCGCGGCCGGCACGAACACCCGGCGGACCTCCGGCGACAGGCTCGGCCGGTCGGGCCGGGCCGTGCGCAGCGGGCGGGCCCCGGCGACCGTCTCCGGCAGCAGCCGGGTGAGCGCGAAGGAGACGGTGACCAGGCCCAGGTGCACGGCGAACGGCAGCACCAGCGGGTGCGGCGCGTACTGCGAGAGCACGCCCGACAGCAGCGGTCCGCAGCCGAGTCCGCCCATGTTGGCGGCGGTCGCGACGAAGCCCGCCCGGGCCCGGTGCCCGGGCGGGGCGAGCTCCAGCCCGTACGCCGTGCCGGTGCCGGTGAACAGGCCCGCCGAGAACCCGGACAGCAGGCGGCCCAGGTAGAGCACGGCCACGCTGTCGGCGGCCATGAAGACCACGGCGCTGGCGGCCGAGCAGGCCAGCCCGCAGAGCAGCACGGGCCGGCGCCCGACGGTGTCCGAGACGTTGCCGACCAGCAGCAGCACGCCGATGACGCCGAAGGCGTACACCGCGAACACGACCGTCACCGTCAGCTCGGAGAAGCCGAGCTTCTCCTGGTACAGCCCGTAGAGCGGGGTGGGCAGGGTGGTGCCCGTCATGCAGACGGCGAAAGCGGCGGCGGCGACGAGGTGGCCCAGCCGGGCGACACCAGGCCGGACGGTCCGACGATCGGTCATTCGCCCACCATAGGTGCGGCCCCGGACCGGGGCCGTGCCGCGCGGGGGAGCACTGCGCCGAATGGCTGTCCGCGCCCGGCGCCCGTCCGCGACCGGCCGCCGCCGTCGCGGACGGGCACGAACGGGCGCCCGGTGGCCTCAGCGGTCCGGGTGCCAGGCGGCTTCGAGGGCGGTGGTGCCGTCCGGCCGGGACACCAGGTGCCACCGGGCGCGCGGCCCGGCCGGGCGGGCGGACGGGCGGGGCGTGCCGATCGCGCCGAGCACGGTGTTGTCGAGCGGGCTGGCGGCGAGGCGGTCCAGCACCCGGGTGACGGCGGTGCGCAGGCCGTGGCGGCGCACGTCGGGGAGGACGGAATGGAACGTGGCGGGGACGGACATGCGGCTCACCTCCGGGACGACCTGCGGGGCTTGCAGGTGTGATGGGGTCCAGCTTCCGCCCGCCCGCGCCCGCCGGGGCCCGGATTGACGCACTGCTGACACACCGCTGACGACCTGCTGACGCGGAGGTTCCCTCCAAGTGGTCCGCGGGCGGTCCGCCGTGGTCCGCCGCTGCCTCAGACCCGGTACGCGGCGACGTAGCGGGCAGGGTCGCGGCGCAGTTCGCCGTGCCAGCGTTCGAGGCACTGCTCGGCGAAGGTCCGGCCGGTGGCGAGGACCTCCTCCAGCGGGTCCAGGTACCCGAGCACGTGCGGCGGTTCGAGGCCGGCCGCGATCCGGGCGGCGAGGCCGGCCCGGGCCAGCCGCAGGAGTTCGGCGGCCAGCGGGCGGACCGGTTCGCCGCCGAGCCGGGTGGCCAGGCCGAGGGCGGGTAGTTCGGCGAGTGCGGCCCGGTGGTCGTGCAGGGTGTGGCGGCCGAGCAACTCCCAGGCGGCGTCGCAGGATTCGGGGTGGTAACTGAGCCCGGCCCAGAGCGCGGGGACGGCGGGGATGGACGGGTACGGCGGGCCGTCCGAGGCGCGCAGCTCCAGGGTGTTGCGGACCCTGGTGTTGGTCCAGAGCTGGTTGAGGTGGGCGGCCCAGTGCGCCGGGGTCGGGCGCGAGCCGTCCGGGTAGCCGTGCCGGAGCAGTTCGTCGAAGGTGAGCTCCGGGGGCGCCGGGTGGTAGCGGCCGTCCGGGGTGCGGTAGTGGATCAGCGGGATGCCGAGCGCCCAGTCGACGACGGACTCGACGGTGACGTCGGGGCGCAGCGCGGGCGGCAGCACTCCGCCCCGGCGCGGGTCCATCCGCTGCCAGGCCCAGCACCGGTGGGACAGTCGCCCGCTGGAGGAACTCCCCCCCTGGAGTGGTGAGTTGACGAGCATCGCGGAGACCACCGGGGCTGCGGCCATCTGCATCCGCAGCTTCCGGGTGAAGTCGGAGGGGGAGAGGTAGTCCAGGGTCACCTGGGTGGACAGCGACAGCGCCATCACGTACCGGGCGCGGCTGCCGGGCTCGCCCAGTCCGGTGAAGTAGTCCCGCATGATGGCGCCCCGGGTCATCGGCACCCACTGCATGTCGGCGAGCCGGTCGAAGGGCAGGTAGGCGCCGGGCAGCAGGGCGAGACCGAACGAGCCGACCAGGTCGGCGAGTTGCTCCAGTGCGGCGCGCATGTCGTCCACCGCCTCGGCCACCGAGGGCGCGGGCGTGGAGGAGTACTCCAGCTGGCCGCCGTGTTCGAGGGTGATCTGGCTGCCGTCCGGGAGCAGTACTCCGGTCAGTCGCCCGGTGTCCTCCTGCGGCTCGCCGCCCCACCGGGCCAGCACCGCCTCCAGGACGGCCAGCACACCGTTCTCGCCGGCGTAGCGGGCGGCCAGCCCGGTGGCCGGGTCGACCAGGCCGCACTCGACCTCGATGCCGACCAGCTCGCCACGGCCGGGCCGGAACGGGGCGAGCAACTCGGCGCGGCCCAGTGCCGGGGCGGGGGCCGGGGCCGGTTCCGGGGCGACTGCGGGGCCGGATGCGGTGCCCGGCGCCGGGCCGGGGTCGGCGACCGTCACACCGCCCCCACCCGGGTGACGACCCGGGGGTGCCCCGCCCGGTCGAGCAGCGCGCCCACCGCGCCGAGGGCGGACTGCGCCGCGCCCTGGCACCAGGCGTGGGCACCGGACAGGTGCTCGCCGGCGAAGAAGACCCGCGGCCGCTCCGCCGGGTACGGGGAGCCGAGCACGCTCAGGTAGCGGCTGTGCTCGCCGGGCGTGAGATGGGCGAACGCGCCGCCGCCCATGCCGCTCTGCACGTCCCAGTTGCAGTGCACGATGTCGTCCACGTCCGCCGTGATGCCGGGGTGGAGCCGTTCCAGGCACTCCAGCACCAGCGCGTCCCGCTCGGCCGGCTCCAGCGCGGCGAAGCGGCGGGCGTTGGCACCCCACAGGTACGCGCCGAGCAGGGCCGTCGGCTCGGCCGAGCGCAGCGGGTCACGCGCGACCCAGTGCGGGCCGCCGCTGCCGTTGACCCCGTCCTTGCTCCGCACCGCGTTGTCGGAGGGGTACCAGCACTGCTGGATCGGGAGGTCGGTGAAGCTGCCGCCGCCGTGGATGCCGTCCTCCAGCTCCCAGCGGCGGCGGGTGAGGTGCAGGACGGTCTTGATGCTGCTGGCGTAGCTGATGCCGCGGATGGCGTGCCGCTGGGCGTGCGGCAGGCCCGGGGTGACGGTGATCTGGTCGAGCGCGGGTGCCGGGACGCAGCACACCACGTAGTCGACGTCGTCGTGCAGCCTGGCGCCGATCCGCCGGCCGTGGAGCCGGACGCCGTCAGCGGTCAGCGCCAGTTCGTCGACCTGGGTGGAGAGCCGGAGCGTGCCCGGGCGCAGCGAATCGACGAAGGCGTGGATCAGCGTGTCCAGCCCGTCGACCAGCTCGATCTGCCCGCGGTGGAACAGGCCGAAGTAGTCGACCAGCACCTCCAGCAGTGAGGACTGCTCGTAGTGGGCCAGGCCGCTGGCGTGGCCGAAGAGGTCCCAGGCGTCCTGCGACAGGTGCTCGTGGACGAACTGCCACAGCGACACCGAGGCCGCCCGCTCCAGCGCCGGGTCGTCCCAGTGGCCCTCCAGGGTGCGGCGCTGCTGCTCCACGGTCAGGGTGCGCCACACCGAGCCGAGCAGGTGGTCCAGCACCGGGGTGGGGGCCTGGCGCTCGGTCGGGCGCAGCTCGTACGCGGGGAACAGCGACGCCACGTCGTGCACCCGGACCCGCCGGCCGCGCAGGTGGTAGTAGGCGCGCGGGTTGGAGTTGACGAACGGGCGGGTCGCCAGCCGGAACCGGGAGACGTAGTGCAGCACGCAGTGGTGGTTGCCGGGGATGCGCATGGCGCCGAGGTCCACATGGGTGCCGTCCCAGAACCGGTGGGTGCGCACCCGTCCGCCCGGCCGGTTCGCCCGCTCGTACACGACGACGTCGAAGCCCCGGCGCTGCAGCTCGTACGCGCACACCAGCCCGGCGACGCCGGCTCCGACCACGGCCACCCGCCCCCGGGCACCTGCGACCGGTTCCAGCAGCGAGCGGGGGAACGCAAAGCTCGATTCGAACATCGGCACCGTACCCATCTGAGGCGGGACCCCCGGGCCCAGCCTTGGCCAGGCCGCCGTCGGATGCCACTTCGCGGCGCCGATGCGGGTGACGGGCAGGTGACGGGCGGGGGTTTGACGGGGACGGAGCGACCGCGGCGGCCCTGCGGGCTTCTACCCGGGGTCCGTCCGTCCAATCGCGGGGCCTTCGGAGGGGCGTCCTCACCCGGATGCCCCAGCCGGTCGGCGGGCATGGCCATGCCGGGCCGGGCCGGGCCCCGGCTCCGGCCGGACCGTACGGCCGGGAGCACGGCTGAAGGAGTTCCTCCGGTTCACCTGAACCGCTGGTGGCGGAGGGCTCGTTGAGCGGGACGGGGTGCACGGAGCGCCCCTTGCCACTTCGGGAGGGACCGCATCGGAAAACCCTCCGCTCGACCGGCTACCGATCGGTACCTTCGTTCGGTGGCACCCGGCGCTCGCCGAGTGCCATCGGACAGCACCGAGTGCGAGTGAGTGCGACGGAGTCGGAAGGAGCGTGAGCCCCGTGAACGGGACGGGGGAGGGACCCGGCACGGCCGCGGACGGACCGGAGGCCCGGGAGTTCATCGCGGCCCTGGTGCGGTCGGGAACGCCGAGCGTGGCCGGGCCCGCCGCGTTGGCGGTGCCCGAGGCGGCGGCGGGGGAGGTGATCGCGGTCGCCCGGCGGCTGGCGCTGCGCGCGGTGCCGGAGGGCCGGCTGTGGCCGCGGCCGGCGCCGGGGCTGCTGGGCCTGGCGACGGCGCTGGTGGTGGACGAGCACCCGTCGGCCCCCCGGTGGTCGGCGGCGGAGCGCCGGCGGCTGGCGACCTGGGTCGCGATGCTGATCGAGCACCGGGGCGAGGACGGGGTGCGGGAGTTGCTCCGGGTGCTCGCCGAGGGCTGACCGGCCCCCGGTCGGCGGTGCCCCGCCGGAGCCGCGGCGCACGGCCGCTAACGGCCGGCCAACGGTCGTCGGCGTCCGCCAACGGTGGCGTCCGCGGCCGGGCCGAGCGCTGCGCGCGGAGGCGTTGGCCGATCCTTGGCGCGGACTTGGCGGCCTCCGGCAGTGTGCTGGTGCAGCCACCGCCGGGGATGTCCGGCCGGTGCCCAGCACTCCTGCCCGTGCTGCGACCCCTGCCCGTGCTGCGCCCCTTGCCCGACCTGAGAGGTAGCGCGTGTCGATGCCGCCCGTCGTCCAGTCAACGTCCGCCACCCCGCCGCCCGGGGGCCCCGCGGACACGCCGGAAGGTGCCGGCGCCCCGGCCCGTCCTACCCTCGACCCCGACACGCTCGCCGAGATCCACCGGCTGCACGGCGGCTACCTGCTGCGCTCGCTGCTGCGGGCCACCGGCGGGGACCGGGGCAAGGCCGAGGACATCCTCCAGGAGACCCTGCTGCGTGCCTGGCAGCACCCGGAGGCGCTGGCCGCCGGCCCGGCGGCGAGCCGGCCCTGGCTGTTCACCGTGGCCCGGCGGATCGCGATCGACCACTACCGGATGGCCGCCGCCCGCGCCAAGGAGGTGATCGGCGAGCCGGTGGAGGACCGGCCGCTCGCCGACGACCCGTACGAGCGGGTGGTGGTGGCCCGGGACATCGCGCTGGCGCTGCGCCGGGTGCAGAAGCACCACCGCGAGGTGCTGGTCGAGCTGCACCTCGAGGACCGCTCGGTGCTCGAGGCCTCCGCCCGGTTGGGGGTGCCGCCGGGGACGGTCAAGTCCCGCAACTTCTACGCGATCCGGGCGCTGCGCCCGGTGCTGGCGGCGGAGCACGGGTACGCCCCGCCGGAGCACGGGGCCGCCTCGGCCACCGGCTGACCGGGCCGGCGGTGGCACCGGCCCCGGGCCGCGCGGCTCAGTCGTGCGCGGGCCGCCGGTCGGCGCGGAGGTCGAGCGACTCCTCCAGACCCGCGGTGAACTCGCTGAGGTAGCCCGCCTGCCGGTCGTGCGCGCGGAAGCGGTCCAGCGCCCTGCGAAGCCGTCCTCCGGCCTCCGGCTCCCGGCCCCGGGCCGTCAGGTGGGCGGCGTAGGCCTGTTCGGCCACCGCGTGCAGGTACAGCAGGCCGGCCTCCTCGCAGGCGGCGAGCAGCCGGTGCCAGGCGAGGTCGGCGGCGTCGTCGCGGACCGTCGGCGGCAGGGCCTGGGCCTCGGTCAGCAGCGACCAGAGGTGGACCTGGGTGACGGGCGTGGCGGGCAGCAGCTCCCGGGCCTCGCGGGACCGGCGCTGGGCGCCCTCCCGGTCCCCGACGGCCAGGCTCACCCAGCCCTGGTGCACCTTGGCGTCGACCAGCCGGCGGCGGTCGCCCGACTCCAGCGCGAGCGCGGTGGCGGAGGCCGCCAGCCGTTCGGCCTCGGCGCAGTGGCCGAGCATCGCGGTGACCAGCGCCAGCGTGGCGAGCGCCCGGACGCGCGCGGACGCGGCGGCGGGCCCGGTCGCGGACTCGGCGGCGGCCACCGCCCTGCGCGCCGCCTCCGCGGACTCCGGCCGGCGTTCCAGCGCGACCAGGGCCTGGGCCCGGCAGGTGAGCAGCAGCGCGACCGCGACCGGGTCGCCGCACCGTTCGGCCGCCGCCAGCCCCAGCCGGGCGCCGGCGAGCCAGTCGGTGAAGCGGCTGGCGCCGTAGTAGAGCGAGCCGCAGGTCAGCGCGAGCCGCCAGGTGCGGGCCGGATCGGTGTCGGGGGACGCGATCAGCGCGGAGATCGCGGGTTCCTCGGCGTCGAACCAGTCGAGCGCGGTGCGGATGTCGACGGCGGCGGGCACGGCCTGCGCCGGACCGGTGGGCGGGGCGGTGTCCTCCTGGCCGGGGTCGAGGAAGGAGCCGCAGTGCCGCAGGGCCGTGAGGTAGTGGTCGGCCAGGCGTTCGCGGAGCAGCCGACGGTGCTGTTCGGGCCGTTCCGCGAGCAGGCCGGCGCCGTACAGCCGGACCAGGTCGGCCCGGGCGTGGCGGCCCGGGGCGGTGTCGGTGAGCAGGTGGTGGGAGGTCAGTTCGCCGAGCGCCCGGTGGGCGGTGGCGGTGTCGCTGCCGAGCAGGGCGGCGCTCGCCTGGGCGTCCACCTCGCGGCCGGGATGTTCGGCCAGGGCGGTCAGCAGCTCGGCCGCGGGTTCGGAGAGCCGGCGGTGGGTGAGCCGGAGCCGGCCGGCGACGGAGAGCGTGCCGTCGGCGTCCAGGACGGCCAACCTGGCGCGCTCGTCGGCGAGTTCGGCGACCAGACCGGCGACCGTCCAGTCCGGCCGGGCGGCGAGGCGGGCGGCGGCGATCCGCAGGGCGAGCGGCAGGTGGTCGCAGAGCCCGGCGAGCCGGGCGGCGGCCTCCGGCTCGGCGCGCAGCCGCTCCGGCGTCAGGGCGCGTTCCAGCAGGTGCAGGGCGTCGTCCTCGGGCAGCGCGGCCAGGCGCAGCAGGCCGGCCCCCTCCAGGGCGACCAGGCCCTCCAGCGGGCCCCGGCCGGTGACCACGGCGGTGCCGGTCGGTCCCGCGGGCAGCAGGTCGGCGACCTGCTCGGCGTCGGCGGCGTCGTCCAGCAGCACCAGCAGCCGCCGGCCCCTGGTGCGGTCGCGGTAGAGCGCGGCCCGGGCGGCGCGGTCGGCGGGGATGTCCTCCTCGGGTACGCCGAGCGCGCGCAGGAAGCCGGCCAGCACGGCCTCGGGCCGGGCCGGGGCGTCCGGCGAGCCAGGGGCACCTGGGGTGTGCGGGTCGGCCGGAGTGTCCGGGCCGGCCGGGGTGTCCGGGTCGGTCGGGGCGAGGCCGTGCAGCTCGGCGTGGAGCACGCCGTCCGGGAAGCGGGCGGCCGCCCGGTGGGCCCAGGCGGTGACCAGCGCGCTCTTGCCGACGCCGGCCGGGCCGACCACCAGCACCGGGCCTTCACCGGAACGGTCGGGCCCGCAGGCCCGGTCCAGGCGGGCCAGGTCGGCGAGACGGCCGACGAAGTCCGGGTCGCGGCGAGGGAGTCGGCGCGGGACGGGCGGGGCCTGCGGGGTCGGCGGCGCCGGCTCGGCGGCCGGCGGCAGCTCCACCGTGCGGTCGTCGGCCAGCACCTCGGCGAGCGCGGCCCGCAGCGCCGGGCCGGGGTTGATGCCCAGCTCGTCGGCCAGCCGTACCCGGGCCTGGTGGTAGGCCGTCAGCGCCTCGGCGGGCCGGCCCGCCTGGTGCAGGCAGCGCATCAGCAGCGCCACCAGCTCCTCGCGCAGTCCGTCCACCCGTACGCCCTGCTCCAGCAGGGGCACGGCCGACGCCCCGGTGCCCTGGCCCAGCCGCAGCCCGGCCCAGCGGACCAGGACGGAGGTGCGGGACTGCTCCAGCCGGTCCACCGTGGCGGCGCGCAGGGGGGTGTCGGGCAGGTCGGCCAGCGGCTCGCCGCGCCACAGCCCCAGTGCCTCCTCCAGCAGCGCGACCGCTGCGGTGCGGTTGTCGAGCCAGGTCTGCCGGTCGGCCGCGGCCGCGAGCTCCTCGAAGCGCAGCGCGTCCACCGCGCCGACCGGCCCGTCCAGCAGGTAGCCGGAGTCCCGGGTGTGCAGCTCGAACGGGGTGTCCGCGAGCACCTTCCGCAGCGCGGCGACGTGCCCCTGCACGGCCGCCCGCGCGCTCGGCGGCGGCTGCTCGTCCCACAGCATCTCGTACAGCTGCTCCATGGCGACCAGACGCCCCAACCGCAGTGCCAGCAGGGCCAGTACGGCCCTCCGCTGCGCGCCCGCCACGCCGTCGAAGCCCTCTGCCCCGACCCGCAACTCCACCGGCCCGAGCAGCCGAATCCGCACCAGTGACCCCGTTTCACCGCGAACCGCACATCACACCCGAAGCCTCGGGGTGGAGCAGTGTAGTGCGACATCGTGCCCCGTCCGTGCCGGACGGGGCTCCCACCGCAGGCCACACCCTCCCTGAGGGGATGCCACCGCGGCAGCCGGGGGTTGCACGGGCCGACGGACGCCGCGCCCGGTGTCGTACCCGCCGGGTACCGTACGGCCGACTGCAGGGCCGGTCGGCCCTATCCTCGATCCGGCCGGGAATCGACGGCGGGGAGGGGAACGGGCGCGTGCACATCGATCTGCTCGGACCGATGGCGGTGCGGCGGGAGGACGGGACGGCGGTGACGCCCTCGGCGCCCAAACGCCGGGCGCTGCTGAGCGCGCTCGCCGTCCGGCTGAACCGGACGGTGGCCACCGAGGAGCTGATCGAGCTGGTCTGGGAGGGCAGCGCCCCGCCCACCGCCCGCGCCGCCCTGCAGGGCCACGTCACGGCGCTGCGCCGACTGCTGGACGGCTCCGGCCTGGAACTGGGCACCCGAGGGGCCGGGTACCTGCTGGCCGGTGAGCCCGACCGGGTCGACGTGCTGCACTTCGGCCGGCTCTGCGAACAGGCGGGCGTGCTGCTCCCCGAGCCCGCCGGCCCGGGGGAGGACGCCACGGCGGACCGGGCACTGTTGCGACTGCGCGCCGCCCTGGACCTGTGGCGCGGCCCGGCGCTCGCCGACTGCGGTTCCGCCCTGCTGCGCGAACGGACCCTCCCGCACCTGACCGACCTGCGGCTGCGCGCCCTGGAGCGGCTGGCCGACGGCCTGCTCCGGGACGGGCGGGGCGGCGAGCTGGCCACCGAACTCGCCGAGGCCGCCGACGGCCACCCCGCCCGGCAGGAGCTGGCCGCCCGGCTGGTGCGCTGCCTGGAGCAGGACGGGCGGAGCGCCGAGGCCCGGGCGCGGTACGAGCGCGCGGTGGCCCGGCTCACCGGGCCGCCCGGTCCGGAGCTGCGCCGGGCCGGCGAGCAGTCCGGTGCCCGGCCGGCCGCTGCCCGGCCGGCCGCTGCCCGGCCGGCCACCGACCCCTGGCTCGCCGCGGACCCCCGGTTCGTCGGCCGGAGCGCCGAACTCGCCCGGCTGGACCAGGTGTTGCCCGCCGCCCGGGACGGCCGCCCGATCCTGGTCACCGGCCCCGCCGGAGTCGGCAAGACCAGCCTGGTCCGGCACTGGACGGCCCGGCGCGGCGCCGCCCACTTCTCGGACGGCATCCTCCGCGCCGACCTGCGCGGCTTCGACCCGGACGGGCCGCGCGAACCCGCCGAGGTGCTCGGCGAGCTGCTCACCGCCCTCGGCGTCGCCCCGGACGCGCTGCCCGCCGAACCCGAGGAACGCGCCCGCCGCTACCGCGAACTGACCGGCGGTCGGCGGATGCTGGTCGTCCTGGACGACGCCGCCGACTACCCGCAGCTCGCCCCGCTGCTGCCCGACCCGCCGGCCACCGACAGCGAGCCCGCCCCGGTCACGATCGTCACCAGCCGCAGCCGGCTGCGCCACCTGCTGGTCCGCACCGGCGGCATCCCGCTGCCGCTGGGCGTGCTCGGCCCCGACGAGGCCGCCGCCCTGCTCGCCCGCGCCCTCGGCGCCGACCGCACGGCCGACGAGCCGGAGGCCGTCGCCGAACTCGCCGAGCGCTGCGACCACCTGCCGCTCGCGCTGCGGCTGGCCGCCGCCCACCTGGCCGCCCGGCCCGACTGGTCCGCGACCGACCTCGCCGCCGAACTCGCCGACGAGCAGAGCGGCCTGGCCGCCCTCTCCGGCACCGGCGCCCCGCGCGGCCCGCTCGGCCTCACCGCCGCGCTGGACCGGACGTACCGCACCCTGGCCCCCGACGCCGCCCGGCTGTTCACCCTGCTCGGTCTGCACCCCGGCGCCGAGATCGGCACCGACACCGCCGCCGCCCTCGCGGACCTTCCGCCCGCCACCGCCCGCACCCTGCTGACCCGGCTCGACGCCGTGCACCTGCTGGAGGAGACCGGCCCCGGCCGCTACGCCCGGCGCGAACTGGTCCGCCGGCACGCCGCCGCGCGGGCCTCCGAACTCGCCTGCGAGCAACGGTTCCTGGCGCTCGACCGGTTGATCGCCCACTACCTCGACGTCACCGCCGGCTGGACGTCCGAGGGCACGGCGACCGGCGGCCGGGCGGACGACTGGTTCCGCCGCGAGGAGAGCGCCCTGCGCGCGGTGGTGCTCTGCGCCGAGCACCAGGACCGACCCACCGCGGCCTGGCAACTCGCCCACCGGGCCTGTCGGTTGTACGAGACCACCGACCACGACCGGACACACTGGCGGGCCGTGGCCGAGGCCGGGCTGCGCGCCGCGCACGCGGACCGAAACGAGGCGGCGATCGCTCGGCTCGCCACCGACCTCGCCGTCCTGCACGTCGACCGCGCGGCCCACCGCACCGCCGCCGACCAGCTGGAACGAGCCCTCGCGGCCGCCGACCTGGCCGGTGACCGGGCCCTGCGCCACGACTGCCGCAGCCGGGTGGCCGCCGCCCTGCTGCGGGCCGGCCGGTACGAGCGCGCGGTACCCATGCTGGGCGACCTGGTGGCCACCGCCCGCACCTCGGCCACCGACCACCTGCTGGTGCGCGCGCTCACCGACCTCGCCGACGCGCTGGTCCTGGCCGGCGACCCCGAGCCCGCCCTGCGCCACGCCGACGAGGCGGTGCGCGCCGCCACCGCCCGTTTCGGCGGCGCCGAGGCCGTCCTCGCCACCCACAGCCGGGCCCGCGCCCTGCACGCCCTCGGCCGCCGGGACGCCGCGCTCTCCACGGCCCGACTCGCCGTCGCCCTCGGCCGTACCGTCGGCGACCCGGCCCTCGAAACCCGCTCCCACACCCTCCTCGCCGACCTGCTGGACGCCCTCGGCCGCACGGCCGAGGGCGCGGAGGCGAGGCGGCTCGCGTAGGGGGTGTCGTCGAACTCCGCTCCGGTCCGTCGGCCGCCGCCGGCGGAAACCGCCGATCGGTCGGCGGAACCACAGGCGGAACTACCGGCGGTTCACCCGTCCTGGAACCGCCCGCGTTCCTCCGTCCCGTCCCCGCCCGACCCTCCTGACCTGGGAGGACGCCATCGGATCGGGCCGAGTAGGAGGAACCCGGCCACCGGGGCATACTTCTGCCTGGAACGAAACCGCCGGAGGCGACTCCAGGCAGAAGTGCGGAACTGAGCGGGACCGAGCGAGTGGGGGCGGGGCATGGCGGCCGGGGGCGGCACGGACACGGACGTGAACGAGTTCAGCCGTCTGCTGGCCGGGCACCGGGTGGCGGCGGGCCTGACCCAGGAGGAACTCGCCGCGGCCGCCGGGGTCAGTCTGCGCGCACTCGGCGACATGGAGCGCGGCCGCACCCGCGGACCGCAGCGCCGCACCGTACGGGCCCTGGCCGAGGCGCTCGGGCTGGACGACGCGCAGGCGCGGGCGCTGGACGGGGCCGCACAGTCCGGACGTCCGCGCGGGGCGCGGCAGGCCCTCACACCTGCCGCGAGCCCCGCCCGGTCCCGCCGGTCCGCCCCGCGCACGGCCGCCTCGGCCCCGACTGCGGCCGACACTCCGAGTGCGGCCGAAGCGCCGGGTACGGCCGACGCCCCGCCCGTGGCCTCCGCCGAGGCCGGCCAGAGCGCCCTCGCGCTGCCCCGCGACATCGCCGACTTCACCGCCCGCGAGGACGCCCTCGCCCTGCTGGCAGAACTGGCGCAGGACGAGCACCCGGCCCACCCGCGCGTGGTGCTGGTCAGTGGTCAGCCCGGCCTCGGCAAGACCTCCTTCGCGCTGCACGCCGCCCACGCCCTGGCGCCGCGGTTCCCGGACGGCCAGCTCTCCCTGGACCTCGGCGGCATGTCCACGCAGCCGCTGTCCGCCCGGGACGCGCTCGGCCAGGTGCTGCGCGCCCTGGGCGTCGCCGACGCCGCGGTGCCCGCCGGGACGGAGGAGCGGGCCGGCCTCTACCGGGCGCTGGTCCGCGAGCGGCGGCTCGTCCTCGTGTTGGACAACGCCGCCGACGAGGGCCAGGTGCGCCCGCTGCTGCCCGGTTCGGGCCCGGCCGTGACCATCGTGACCAGCCGCAACGTGCTGCCCGGCCTGGAGTCGGTGCACCGGCTGAACCTGGACGTGCTCTCCCCGGTCGAGGCGGCCCGCCTGCTGGCCAGGATCGCCGGCCGGGAACGGATCGAGGCCGCCCCCGACGCCACGGCCGAGCTGGCCAGGCTCTGCGGCTACCTGCCGCTCGCGCTGCGGATCGCCGGGCAGCGCCTGGTCGCCCGCCCACAGCAGCCGGTCGCCCACCTGGTGCGCCAGCTCGCCGCGGAGGAGAACCGGCTGGACCTGTTGGAGACCGGCGACCTGGCCGTCCGCCCGGCCTTCGAGCTGTCCTACCGGCGGCTGCCCGAGGAGTCGCAGCTCGTCCTGCGGCGCTGCGCCCTGACGGCCGGCCAGGACTTCACCGCGGAGATCGCCGCGGCCTACGCGGGCCGGTCGGCGGCCCGCACCGAGCTGGTGCTGGAGCAGCTCGTCGACGCCGGACTGGTGCGGGCCGCCACCCCGGACCGCTACCGCCTGCACGACCTGGTGCGGCTCTACGCGGGCGAGCGGCTGGCCGCCGACGAGACGCCCCAGGAGCTGGCCGAGGTCCGCACCCGGGCCGGCCGCTGGATCCTCGGCCGGGCGGCCGACTACGGACTGCGGTTCGACCCGGACCACGCCACGGCCGGGACCGGCACCGACGGCCCGGCACCCGCGTACCTCACCGAGGCCGCCGCCTGGCTGGAGTACGAGCACCCGGAGTGGCTGGCGGCCCTGCACCAGGCGCAGCGGGCCGGCCGGTACCGGGAGGTGGTGGACACCGCCGAGGCGATGCACTGGTTCTCGGACCGGCTGTTGAGCTGGGGCATCTGGGCCGAGGTGTTCCAGCTCTCGGCGGACGCCGCCCGGGCGATCGGGGACCGGCGGGTCGAGGCGGTGCACGTGAACTACCTGGCCTGGACGCACGTCACCTGCCTGCACCGCTACCAGCGCGGCATCGAACTGGCCGCCGAGGGACTGGAGCTGGCCCGCGCGGTCGGTGACCGGGAGCAGGAGGGCTGGGCGCTCACCTACCTCGCCTCGGGCCTGCGCTACCTCCAGCGGCACCGCGAGGCGACCGACGCCTTCCACCGGGCGGCGGACGCCTTCGCCGAGGTGCCCAGCCGCTCGGCGATGATCGGCAGGCTGGTCACCCTGCGGGGCGCCGCCAACTGCCTGCGGGAGTCCGGCCGGGCGGAGGAGGCGGTGGAGTCGCGCCGGCGGGCGCTGGCCGGGGCGCTGGAGCTGGTGGAGCGCTGGTCCTCGCCGCTGATCCACCTGCTCGCGGCCATGACCGCGCACGAACTCGGCCTGGACCGGGCGGCGTTGAAGCGGTGGCCGGCCGCCGAGAAGGCCTACCGGCAGGCCCTGCTGCACTTCGAGGCGGTGGGCCGCCCGGACAGCATGACCAAGACGCTGACCGAACTGGGCACCGCGCTGATCGAGCAGGGCCGCGCCGAGGAGGCCCGCGAGCTGCTCACCGAGGCGCTCACCGACCTGAGCGCGGAAGGACCCCGCTCGGCGAGTGCCCGGCACTGACCGGCACCGACCGGTGTGCCCGCTCCCGGTCGTACCGGGCGCGGGCGCGGGTGCGGGCCGAGCGGCCGGTGTCAGATCCTGATGTCCTCCACCACCGGCAGCGAGTTCACCGGTGCCGAGGCCGGGTCGGCGGCCGGCGTCGACGCCGGTGCGAACGCCGTCCGCGACTCGGCGGCGGGCCGCTTGCCGCAGAAAGCCGGCTCCAGGGTGTTCATCAGCCCCTGCGTCACCGAGCCGTTGTTGGAGGCGTTGGCGAAGACCACCACGCTGCGCCGCCCGTCCGGGGTGGTGAAGGACTGGCTGTTGAAGCCCTGCACGATGCCGCCGTGCCCGTACACGTCCCCGCAGGAGAGCGAGATGCGGCGCAGGCCCAGGCCGTAGGAGATCTTCGCGGTGGGCGTGGGCAGGGCGGCGGTCATCTGCCGGAGCGAGGCGTCCGAGACGAGCCCGCCGTTGCCGCCGGCCGTCAGCGCGGCGAGGAAGCGGTCGAGGTCCTCGGCGGTGGAGATGACGGCCCCGGCGCTCCACACCCAGGAGCCGGTCTGCTCGGTGGAGTCCAGGAGCGGCTTCGTCCGGTCGTCGTTGGTGAGGTAGCCGGTGACGTGGGCGCCGCGGATCGTCTGCTCGGGCACCACGAAGGAGGTCCTGCGCAGGCCGAGCGGCTGGATGATCCGCTCGTTCAACACCTCCGGGAACGGCCGGCCGGTGAGGTGTTCGACGGCCAGGCCCATCAGCACGAAGTCGGTGTTGGAGTAGGAGTAGCGGGTGCCGGGGGTGTACTGCACGCCGTGCTTGACGGACATCGCCACCAGTTCGCGCGGGTCGTACACGGTGGTGCGGATGCGCGCCTCGAACGCGCCGGTGGTCTCCTCGCCGGCCTGCTCCAGCAGGTCGTCGGTGTGGTCGAAGATCCCGGCCCGGTGCTCCATGACCTGGCGGCCCGTCATGGTCCAGCCCTCCGGCAGGGTGCCCTCGGGCAGGTACTCGCGCAGCGGCCGGTCGAGGTCGATCCGGCCCTCCTCCACCAGCTGCATCACGAGAACGGCGGTGAACATCTTGCTGTTGCTGCCGACCCGGAACCTCCACGAGGAGTTCATCGGGGTCCCGTCCAGGTCGGCCAGGCCGACGTTCACCGAGCGGGTCCGGTCGATGGTGCCGTGGTCGCGGATCACCGCGAAGGCGCCCGGGGCCCCGGCCGCGGTGGTGGCCTCCAGGGCGGCGCGCACGCCGGCGAGGTCGGGGGCGGTCGCGTCGGTGGTGGCCCGGCCGGCCGCCGCGGCGGGCAGGGCGCCGGTCGCCACGAGGACGGCGCCGGCGGCGGCCACCGCGAGCGGACGCAGAAGGCTGGTCATCGCCATGTTCCTCGGCTCTCTCGTCAGCTGACGCGGTGTCGGACCGCGTCGGTCGGAGATCACTATCACCGTCCCGGCGGCCGGTGGCAATGTGAACCGATTCGCCCGCATTCTCCGTTGTCAGCGGCGGCCCGACCGGTCTCACCGTCCGTTTCCCACGCCGGGGCCAAGGTTTCACCTGCCGCCGACTACCCATGTCGGCGGCGGAGCCCCATGCTGTTCGGGCGCCTTTCGCGCCGGTCGCACCCCAGGCGCCGCACCGGAACGCCGCATCCCGGCGGCAGGCACCTCCCGTCCCGGGCCCGTTCACCGGGCCGTCTCCCACCCAAGGAATTGTCATGACTTCGTCCACGAAAGCCATGAGCCCCCGCTCCCGTCGCACTGCGACCGCGATCGGCTCCGCCGTCGCCCTGCTGGCCGCCTCCGCCGGCCTCTGGGCGGCGACCGCCACCACCGCGCAGGCGGCGGCCCTGCCCACGCCCGACCACGTCGTCGTGGTGGTGATGGAGAACCACGCCTACTCCCAGGTCGTCGGCAGCAGCAGCGCGCCGTACCTCAACAACACCCTGATCGCGGGCGGCGCCAACCTCACCCAGTCGTACGGCATCACCCACCCGAGCGAGCCGAACTACTACGCGCTGTTCTCCGGCTCCACCCAGGGCCGGGTCGACGACAGCTGCGTGAAGGTCGGCGGCTTCCAGAGCGCCAACCTGGCGTCCGAGGTGATCGCCGCCGGCAAGACCTGGGCCAGCTACAACGAGACCCTGCCCAGCGAGGGCAGCACCGTGTGCAGCAGCGGCAAGTACGCGCAGAAGCACAACCCCTGGTTCGGCTTCGGCAACGTCCCGCTCAACTCGGCCAAGACCTTCGCCCAGTTCCCGGCCGACTACAGCACCCTGCCGAACGTCTCCTTCGTGGTGCCGAACCTCTGCAGCGACATGCACGACTGCTCGGTCGGCACCGGCGACACCTGGATCAAGAACAACCTGGGGGCGTACGCCGCCTGGGCGCAGACCCACAACAGCCTGCTGGTCGTCACCTTCGACGAGGACAACTCGCTGTCCGGCAACCGGATCCCGACCGTGGTCTACGGTGCCCACGTGACGCCCGGCAGCAGCAGCTCCACCACCTACAACCACTACAACGTGCTGCGCACCCTGGAGGACCTGGTCGGCACCACCGGCCACGCGGGCAACGCGGCCTCCGCCGCCGACATCACCGGCATCTGGAACTGACCCGCGGCGATCAGGACCTGATCCCGGCCCGAGCCCCGGCCTGGGGCTGGGCCTCGGCCTGGGGCTGAGCCGGGTTCCGATCCCGGGCCGGTGGCCGGACGGCCACCGGCCCGGGTGCGGTCACGGGCTCGGCTCCGGCCGCCGCCCGGGCGCCGTACCGCCGGACGCCGGGCACCGCCGCCGTGCCCGCGCAGCACAGCGTCACCAGGGCCGCCGTCGCCAGCAGCGGCGCCCGCTCGCCCCAGGCGTCGGCGGCCAGCGGCGCCAGGACGTACCCGAGCGGGGCGGCGGCCAGCGAGAGCAGCCAGTCGTACGAGGTGACCCGGGCCAGCGTCCCCGGCGGGAAGTCCTGCTGGACCACCGTCTCCCAGAGCGGGTTGAGGAAGCCCAGCCCGGCCATCGCCACCGCCTGCGCGGCCACCGCGACCGGCGCCGGGGTCGGGAGGGCGAGCGCGATCAGTGGCAGCCCGAACAGCGCGAGGGCGAGGTTTCCGGCCAGGACCGGGCGGCGGGGCCGCAGCCGTCCGGCGATCAGCGAGCCGACCAGTAGGCCCACCGCTCCCGCCTGGGTCAGCGCCATCCAGGCGCCGTCCCCGCCGAGCCGGGTGGCGGCGATCAGCGGGCCGAGGGTGAGCAGCACGGCGCTCGCGCCGTTCCACACCCCGTGGGCGATCAGGCTGGTCCAGTACCAGTCCCGGGAGCGCACCTCGCTCCAGCCCTCGACGAGGTTCCGGCGCAGCGAGCGCGGCTCGGCGGGCACGTGGTCGACGCGCAGGCGGGAGAGCAGCGCGGCGCTCAGCGCGAAGGACGCGCCGTCCAGCACGAACGCCCAACCGGGCCCGGTGGTGTACACCAGCAGGCCGGCGAGCGCCGGTCCGCCGAGTCGGGCGGCTCCGGTCGCGGTGCCGAGCAGGGCGTTGGCGCGCAGCCGCAGTTCGCCCGGGACGGTGGCGGCGACCAGTGGCGAGGCGGTGGGCATGGCGAAGGCGGAGGCGATGCCGCCGACGGCCGAGGCGGCCGCGATGTGCGGCAGGCTCGGGTGTCCGCCGAGCAGTTCGAGGCCGACGAGCAACTGGGCGAGGGCCCGGACGAGGTCGGTGGCGAGGGCGACCAGGCGCGCGTTGTAGCGGTCCCCGATCACCCCGCCGACCGGCAGCAGGAGCAGCTTGGGCACCATCGCGCAGCCCAGGACCAGGGCGAGTGCGGCGGAGGAGCCGGTGGCGCGGGTGATGGCGATGGCCAGGGCGGCCGGGACCGCGGCGTCGCCGAGGGTGGAGACCGTCCGGCCGATGAAGAGCAGGCGGAAGCCGCTCAGGCGCAAGGGGTGTCGTGTCACGCTCCGCACTTTATTTCGGCAGCGAAATTTCGGCAACGAATATTTTGATGCCGTCGTTTCTGTGGTGGTTTGTAGACTCCTCGCATGGCCGAGCATCCTCCCGAGCGCCCAACCGAGAAGCCCGCCGCGTCCCGCGACTGGACGGACGGTCACGTCGACCGCTGGCAGCCGGTGCTGCCCGGCCTCGACCCGGACATCGAGGCCTCCGTGACCCGGATGTCCCGGCTCACCCGCCACCTCGGCCGGGTCCGCGAACAGGGCGTCGCCGACTATGGCCTGCACAAGCACGAGTTCGACACCCTGCACGTGCTCGCCGGGCGCGGCGGCCACGCCGCCCCCTCCGACCTGCGGGCCGACCTCAACCTCGCCCCGGCCTCGGTCACCGGCCGGCTGGAGACCCTGGAGCGCCGCGGCTTCGTCCTGCGCACGCCGTCCACGGAGGACCGCCGGAAGGTCGACATCGTGCTGACCGAGGCCGGGCGCGCCGCCTGGCAGGAGGCCCTGGAGGTGGTGGGCCGGGAGGAACGGCGGCTGCTCGGAGTGCTGTCCGAGGATGAGCGGCGCACCCTGGCCGACCTGCTGCGGAAGGTGATGCTCGCTCAGGAGGGCGAGGAGTAGCGGCACCCGCCCCGGCGGCCGGGGTCGACCGGCGGGGGCCGTCCCTGGTGCCGATAGGGGCGTGCGATTCGAACTCGTGCCGGTGCCCGACGACGTGGGGGCGCGGCCCCCGGGACGGGCGGGGCTACCCGGTGCCGGCGATCACGCCCTGGCAGGGCGACGTGCCGCAGTTCGCGCTGACCGACCGCGGGCGCAGCGCCGACTGCGCGCTGGAGCGGCTGTGCTCGGTGTGCGGCCGTTTCATGGAACGCCGCCCGGCTGCTGCTGGAGGCGACGACGGCCCGGTAGGACCTCGCCCGGCCGCCCCGGACAACCGCCCTGCGTTCGGGGCGGACCGCACGGGCAAGCACATTTCGCGTCAACACGCGTTTATCTCCCATTGATCGTCGCCGCCTAGCCTCGGGCCCATGGACGAGAGAGCGGCCGAGTGGCCGGGGGCGTTGCCCGAGGGGCGGATGACGGAGCAGGACACCGAGCGGTTCCGGCAGTTGCTGGCGCGGCTGGAGGACTCGCTGGCGGTGGACCGGAAGGCGGCGGGGCGCGATGCCTGAGTGCGCCGAGCTGTGCCCGTCGGCGGTGATGCCGGTGGCCGTCCTGCCGCTCTGGCGGCGCGGCGAGGCCGGGCAGGACCGGAACGCGGACCGGCCCGGAGTGCTGCGGGGGCACCCCGGGCCGGTGGCGGCCGGTCAGGAGCGGGAGGCCGACGCAGCCCGGCGGGGCTGACCGGCCGGCCGCGTCAGCAGTCGCACCCGCAGTCGCACCCGCCGCAGCAGTCCCCGTCGCAGCAGTTGCAGCAGTCACAGCAGCCGGAGCAGTCGCAGCCGGAGCAGTCGCAGTCGTGCCGCTGGCAGAAGCCCTCGCGGCGCTCGCGGCTGAACGGGTCGTTGTGGTCGCAGCAGAGCAACTGGCAGCTGCAGGCCATCAGCGCCCACACGGCGCACCCGGCGAGCAGGTTGCGCGGGTTCGGCGGCTTCTCGCCGGGCGGGGTGAAGCCGGGGCCCTGCGGCACCCACGGCGGAACCGGCGCCTGGCCGGGGGGCGTCTCCCGCGGCGGAGCCTGGTGCGGGTGCTCGCCCGTGGTGCCGCCCGCCGCACCCGTGGCCGCGGCATCGCCCGCCGAGCCCGGACGGCGGCAGCTCGCCCCGTGCCGGGCCGGGCCGAAGACCCGCTCCACCGCGCGCTCGGTCTCGTGCGCGAGCAGGACGTGCACCAGCGCGCGGTCGGTCAGTTCGACCTCGCCCAACGCGAGCCGGATGCCGTGCACGGCGTCCCGGCAGAGCCGCTCGGCCTCGGCGCGGTCGGTCCCGGTGGCGGTCAGCGGGTTCCAGGCGCCGGAGGCCACGTCGGCGGCCTGGTCCTCGGCGGCGTCCAGGAGGTGGGCGAGCCGGCCGAACAGCCGCCCGGCCTCGGCGAGCGGGGCGGCGTTTCCGGGGCGCCCGGCGATCACGGCGGTGTGCGCGAAGGCGGCCGCGGTGGCGGTCTCGGTGGGCTCGGTGACCAGCAGGACGGAGCCGCCGGGCCGCAGCGAGCGCTCCAGCTCGCCCTGCCGGGAGGCCGCGTCGAGCAGTACGGCGGTGTCGAAGCCGACGATCGAGGCGCTGCCCGCGCTCTTCCGGTCCCAGCGCCGGGTGACGGCCCGGGCCCCGGCGGCGACCGGGCGGCGGGCGA
The DNA here is from genome assembly GCF_053598415.1 of Kitasatospora sp. NPDC001132. NCBI lineage: Bacteria > Bacillati > Actinomycetota > Actinomycetes > Kitasatosporales > Streptomycetaceae > Kitasatospora > Kitasatospora sp. NPDC001132. Next base: position 95,651 of record NZ_JBSFKF010000025.1, read on the forward strand.
AGACGCCGTCACGGTCCTCGACGTGGTCGCGGATCTTGACCGAGGCGAGTGCCAGGGACACGGCGGCGGCGAGGCGGGCGCCCTCGCCCTTGGCGACGGAGGCGGTCCGCATGCCGCGCAGCGGGCAGGGCCCGGCGGTGCGGCGCCAGGAGGAGTCCTCCCGGGCGGCCTGGGACTCGACCAGCACGGAGATGATCAGGCCGTCGTAGTTGGTCGCCGTCCGGGCGAGTTGCCCGTGGTCGTCCCGCAGCGCGAGGCAGAGCCCGCACAGGTGGGCCATCCACGAGGTCTGGAGGCGCTCGGACAATCGATGCCTACACGGTCTGATGATGCCGAACACGCTGGTCCCCCTCGCCTCACGGGCCGCCGACCGGCCACGATTCGGCGCACATCATATGATCGGCGCCCCTCGCGGGCCGAGGCCCCGTCAAGCTGCGGCTTCGAGCGGGACGACGGTCGCCCACCGCTCCTGGGGTTCCGGGGGATCGCGTCACTCCTGAGGTTCCGGGCGGACGGATCCGGCGGCCCTCGCCCGGTGAGTGGATCTCAGATCCGGGATAGCATCACGAATATGGGAATCGACACGGCCGGCGACGAGCGGCTGGCACAGCGGCTCGCCGAGCTGAGACTGGAACACGGGTGGACCCTGGAGGAGTTGGCCCGGCTGGCGGACGTCAGCCGGTCGACGCTGTCACGGGTGGAGCGGGCGGAGGTCAGTCCGACGGCCGCGCTGCTCGGGCGGCTGTGCGCCGTGTACGGGCGGACCATGTCGCGGCTGCTGGCCGAGGTGGAGTCCGGCCCGGACCGGCTGGTGCGCGCCGGGGAGCAGCAGGTCTGGCGGGACGGGACGACCGGGTTCGTCCGCCGGTCGGTCTCGCCGCCGCACGGCTCGCTGCGGGCGGAGATCATCGAGGGCCGGCTGCCGGCCGGCGCGGACATCGCCTACGACCGCGCCTGCCCGCCCGGCCGGGAGCACCACCTCTGGCTGTTCGAGGGGAACCTGGAGCTGACGGTGGACGGCGAACCGCAGCCGCTGGGCCCCGGCGACTGCCTGCGCTACGTCGGCGCCACCAACCGCTTCCGCAGCCTCGGCCCGGGCGAGGCCCGGTACGCGTTGGTGGTGGTCGAACCGTGAGCGCCGCCACCGGCCCGATAGCCGAGGAGCCCGGGAGGAGCAGGGCCCCCGAAGGGTCCGGGAACTCCCAGCAGCCCAAGGAGCGCTTCGACGCCGCCGGGCGCCGGGTCCTGCTGGTCTGCGTCGCGGGCGGCTTCACGACGCTGCTCGACCAGTCCGTCCTCAACACCTCCATCCCCGCCCTGCGCGAGACCCTGCACGCCGGGCCCGCCGACCTCCAGTGGATCGTCGCCGGCTACTCGCTCGCCTTCGGCCTCGCACTGATCCCCGGCGGGCGGCTCGGCGACGTCAGGGGCCGCAAGTGGTTCTTCGTCACCGGCCTCGCCCTGTTCACCCTGGTCAGCCTGGTCTCCGCGACCGCCACCGAACCCGGCGTGCTGATCGCCGCCCGGCTGGTGCAGGGCGCGGGCGCCGGCCTGGTCAACTCCCAGATGATCGGCACCCTCCAGGACGTCTTCGACGGACAGCTGCGGGCCCGCGCCCTCGGCATGTACGCCGTCACCGGCAGCCTCGCCTTTGCGCTCGGCCCGCCGATCGGCGGCGCGGTACTGGCCCTGGCCGGCCCCGAGCACGGCTGGCGGCTGACCTTCCTGCTCAACGTCCCCTTCGGCCTGGCCACCGTCGCCCTGGCGGCCCGCCACCTGCCGAAACCCCGCCCCAGCGCGCGGAACGCCAACCTCGACGTCGTCGGGCTGCTGCTGGTCGCGGCGCTCACCCTGGCCCTGATGCTGCCCTTCGTCCGGCCGCCCGGCTGGACCGGCTGGCTCGCCTTCGCCGCCGCCGCCCTGCTGCTGCTCGGCGCGCTCGCCTGGTGGCAGCGCCGCTACGCCCGGGCCGGCGGCCGGCCACTGATCCACCCGGCTCTCACCCGCTCCGCACCGTACGCGCTCGGGACGGCCACCGCGATGGCCCAGTTCGGCTCCTCGCTGGCCGCCTCGCTGGTCCTGACCATGTTCCTCCAGGACGGCCTCGGCCTCTCCCCGATGGGAGCCGCGCTGGTCGCGCTGCCCTCCGCCGTGGCGATGGGCGTGGCCTCCGCGTTGGCCTGGCGGGTCGTCCAACGTCACGGCCGGCGCACCGTCAGTGCCGCGATGGCCGGCTCCGCGCTCGCCATACTGCTCAGCGGGCTGCTCGCGCACTGGGCGTCCGTCGCCGTCCTGCCCTGGCTGCTGGCGCTGCTACAACTGCTCGGCGGCGCCTCGATCGGCCTGATGGGCTCCACCAACCAGGCGTACGTGCTGCGCCACGCGCCGGCCGAGGCGGCCGGGGTGAGCGGGGCGATCCTGCAGATGGCCCAGCGGATCGCGGCGGCCGTCGCGGTCTCGGCACTGTCCGGGGTCTACCTGCGGGAGACCGCCGGCGGCGGCGGGCACCGCTCCGCCTACCTGACGGCGAGCGTGGTGTGCGCCGCGGTGGCCGGACTCGCCGTCCTGACCTCGGTGTTCGCCGGCCGGGCCGCGGCGCGGGAGCAGCGCGAGGACGAACCGGTCGCGGTGAGCCGAGGGCGACGCCGGTCCGCTAGCCGAGACCGGCCCGTACCGTGGCGGGCATGACCGACGTACGGAACCGGACCGTGGACCTGCCCGGAGCGACGCTCGCCTACCGCGAGAGCGGACGGCCCGGCGGACCGCCGCTGGTACTGCTGCACGCCCTCGGCGAACGCGCCGCCGACTGGGACACCGTCCTGCCGGACCTCGCCCCCGCCCACCGCGTGTACGCGCTCGACCTGCGCGGCCACGGCGACAGCTCCCGCACCGCCTCCTACTCCCTGGAGGCGATGCGGGACGACGTGCGGGCCTTCCTCGACGCCCTCGGCCTCGCCCGGGTCGACCTGGTCGGCCACTCGATGGGCGGCGCCGTCGCCTACCTGCTCGCCCAGGCCGCGCCGGAGCGGATCGACCGGCTGGTCCTGGAGGACATCCCCGCGCTGTACCCGCGCCCGGCGAGCGCGCTGCCCGAGGACCCGGACCCGGACGTGCACTTCGACTGGGCGATGGTCCGGGCGGTCCGGGCCCAGCTCGACGACCCCGACCCGGCCTGGCGGGCGGGCCTGGCCCGGATCACCGCCCGCACGCTGGCGGTGGCGGGCGGCCCGGCCAGCCACATCCCGCAGGAGCGGATCGCCGAACTCGCCCGGCTGATCCCGGACTGCCGCCTGGTCACCGTCGAGGCCGGGCACCTGGTGCACGCGGCCCGGCCGGCGGAGTTCGTCGCCGCGGTGGCGCCGTTCCTGGCCCGCTGAACCGCCGGGGCCGGGCGGATCAGACGCCGTGCTCGACGGGCAGCCGCCCGTTGCGCACCGCCGTCAGCAGGTCCGCGTGGTCGGCCTCGGTGCGGTCCGCGTAGGCCACCGCGAAGGCGGCGACCGCCTCGTCCAGCGCCTCGCTCTTGCCGCAGTACCCGGCCAGCAGGCCCGGGTCGACGGTGTGCGAGTGCGCCCGGGCCAGCAGGGCGCCGGTGATCCGGGCGTAGTCGTCCAACTGCGAGGGCTGCAGCGCGGCCGGGTCGACACTGCCCTTGCGGTTACGGAACTGCCGTACCTGGTACGGGAGTCCGTCCACCGTCGTCCAGCCCAGCAGGGTGTCGCTGACCACCTGCATGTGCTTCTGGCCGAGCACCACCCGGCGGCCCTCGTGCCCGTCCGGCTCCGACTGCGCCCCGGCCGGCAGGTACGGCAGCAGCACGGACGGACGGGCCTCCTTCACCTGCAGCACCAGCGGCTGGTCGCGGTGGTCGGTGAGCAGCACCACGTACGAGCGGGTGCCCACGCTGCCGGTGCCCACCACTCGGAACGCCACGTCCTGCACCCGGTAGCGGGACAGCAGGGTGCGCACTTCCGCCGGCACCGTCTCGACGTATGGGCCGAGCGCGTGGGCGACGGCGCGGGCGGTCGCGTCGGTCACCTCGGTGAGCACCGGGGGAGCGGCCGTGAAGCGCCAACCGCCGTCCGCGGTCCGGGTGGTGCTGCGGGCGGCGAACCGCGCGCTGGTGTTGCCGAGCGCCTTCGCGCCGACCTTCCGCAGCACCTCGGCGAGGTCGTGCGCCTCGGCGAAGGAGACCAACTGCTCGTCCGCGATGGCGTTCCAGGCGTCCAGTCCGGGGAGCTTGGCGAGCGTGCGCACGGTCCGGCGGTAGGAGCCCGCCACGTGCTGGGCGGCCTCGCGCGCGGTGGCCTCGCTCGCCCCGGTCTCCCGGGCGGCCAGTACCAGGCTGGCGGCGAGCCGCTTGAGGTCCCACTCCCAAGGGCCGCGGACGGTCTCGTCGAAGTCGTTGATGTCCAGCACGATCTGGCCGCGCGCATCGCCGTACAGGCCGAAGTTCGCGGCGTGCGCGTCCCCGCAGAGCTGCGCGTTCACCCCGGTCACCGGGGTGCCCGCGAGGTCGGCGGCCATCAGTCCGGCCGAGCCGCGCAGGAAGGCGAACGGGGTCGCGGCCATCCGGCCGACCCGGATCGGCACCAGCTGGGCTATTCGGCCGGTGTTGGAGGCCTCCAGCGCGGTCACGGCCGTCGGCCGGTCGGGCGCGGGCGTGAACTCCGCATGCCGCTCCCGGGGCACCCGTGTCCGCAGCTCCTTGCCGCGTTCCCGCGCCTGCCCGTCCTGCGCCGAGGCGAACCCGGCCACCGCGAACCCGCGCCGGGTCCGCTCGTCCCGCCCCGCCGTCGGTCCCGACTGCGCCTCGACCACCTCGGCCCCACCCACGTGCGCCACTGTCCCAGCCCGTCCCTTCCGGTCCTCACCCCGTCCGCGACCTGCGCGGACGTTCGTTCGGGGGGATGGACGTACGGGGTGGCGCGGTGGTTCCGGGGGAGGGCGGTCCGCTTGCGGTGTGCGGTGTGCGGTGTGCGGTGTGCGGTGTGCGGTGTGCGGTGTGCGGTGTGCGGCGGGGGCGGGGAGGACTTGCGGGCGCGGCGGAGAGGGCGAAGGCCCCCGGGGCAGCGTGCGTTCGGGGGAGGGGGAGGTGCCGGGTAGCGTGGTGCGGGTGAACGATCTCGGGGGGAACGGTCTTCGGGCGCACCGGCGTACGCGCCTGGCGGCGGGGTGCGCCGCCGTGCTGACGGTGGTGGCCGGGCTGGGCGTGCGCGCGGTGCCGGGCGGGGAGTTCGCCAAGTGCGCCGGGGACGCGCTCTACACAGTCCTGCTGTACGCCCTGCTGGTGCTGGCCGTGCCGAGGGTGCGCCCCGGCCGGGCCGCCCTGCTGGCCGCCGCGCTCAGCTGGGCCGTGGAACTGTTCCAGCTCACCGGTCTGCCGGACGCCTGGGGGCGGCACAGCACGGCGGCCCGGCTGGTGCTGGGCTCGACCTTCAACCCGCCGGACCTGCTCTGGTACCTGGTCGGCGCGGGCTGTGCGGGCCTGCTCCACCGGCTGCTGCGGACCTCACGGGTCGCAGCGGCCGGCGGAGCGGGAGCCGCCTGAACGGGTCCGCCCGGGCCGACCGTCCTGACCTGGCGTCAGAGCGGCAGCAGCTCCGGTCGCTTGGGCTCGAGGTGGTCGCCCGAGGACTCGCCGCGCAGGCGCCGGCCGACCCAGGGCAGCAGGTGCTCACGGGCCCACTGGATGTTCTCCCGCCGCTGGTCGGCGGGGCTGAGCGCGCGGGCGTTCGGCCACGGGGCCTCCGGGTCCTGCTCGGTGCGCAGGCCCAGCGAGCGGGCGGCCAGCAGGGCGACCCGCTGGTGGCCCTCGGGGGACAGGTGCAGGCGGTCCTCGCTCCACGCGTGGCGGTCCTGCACCGCGCGCAGCGACCACAGGTCGGCCACCTTGCAGCCGTTGCGGTCGGCGACGGCGCGCATGTGCCCGTTGTAGGTGGCGATCTTGCCGCGCAGGTGCTTCAGCAGCGGCACGTCCTTGGTGTCGAAGCCGGTGCAGATCAGCACCGTTCCGGCGCTCTCGGTGAGTTGGACGACGGCGGCCTCGAAGCGCTCGGCGACCTCGTCCGGGTCGGCGCCCGGCCGGAGGATGTCGTTGCCGCCGGCGCAGAAGGTGACCAGGTCGGGCTGGAGGCGCCGCACCTGCGGCACCTGCTCGGCGGTGATCTGGTCCAGCAGTCGGCCGCGCACCGCGAGGTTGGCGTAGCGGAAGGCGCCCGGCGGGCGTCCGGCGGCGAGGAGCCCGGCGAGGCGGTCGGCCCACCCGGCGAACCTGCCGTCGACGCCGGGATCGTTCAGGCCCTCGGTGAAGCTGTCCCCGAGGGCGGCATACGAATCGAGGTCAAGGGTCTCCTGGAGATTCGGCATGAAGGAGATAGTTCACCCAATCAAGTGACCTACGCCACCGTAGGTGACCCCGGCGGCACGTGAGATGGGCCACGTGACCTCTCGGCCCTCTCCGCCGGGCGCCCGGCGGCTGCCGCCCGGCCACGGCGGCTGCCACCGGATGCCCGCGGAACGGCCCCGGCGGTCCGATGCGCCGGTGCCTGCGCCGGGTGCGCGGGGGCGTGCGACCGCCGGGGGCGCCCGTCCGGGTGTGCGAACGGTTCCGCCGGGGCAGCCGCCTTGGGAACGAAGGTGTTCGGCCCCGGGAGCCCCGAACTCCGTGCGACGAACTCCCCGCGATCCAAGGATGGTTGAGCCATGCTCACGCAGACTCCGGAGCGCCACGCCCGGCCGCGGCGCTACCTGATGTGCCGGCCGACGCACTTCACCGTGGACTACACGATCAACCCGTGGATGGACCCCTCCCAGCCCACCGACACCGCGCTCGCCCTGCGGCAGTGGGAGCGGCTCTACTGGACGTACCGCCGGCTCGGCCACACCGTCGAGCTGATCGACCCGGTTCCCGGCCTGCCCGACATGGTGTACGCCGCCAACGGCGCCACCGTGCTGGACGGCCGGGCCCTGGTCGCCACCTTCCGCCACCCGGAGCGGGCCGCCGAGTCGGAGGCCTACCAGGCCTGGTTCCGCGAGCGCGGCTACCGCGAGGTGCGCCGCGCCGGGCACGTCAACGAGGGCGAGGGCGACCACCTGGTGGTGGGCCGCCGGGTGCTCGCCGGGACGGGCTTCCGCACCTCGCGCGCCGCGCACGCCGAGGCCGGGGAGCTGTTCGGCGTCCCCGTGGTCAGCCTGACCCTGGTCGACCCGCGCTTCTACCACCTGGACACCGCACTGGCGGTGCTCGGCGACGACCACGTCATGTATTACCCGGAGGCCTTCGACGCCGACAGCCGCTCGGTGCTGCGCGCGCTCTACCCGGACGCGATCCTCGCCGACCGCGCCGACGCCGAGGTGTTCGGGCTCAACGCGGTCTCCGACGGCCGCCGGGTGCTGCTGCCGGAGGCCGCCAAGAACCTGGCCGGCCGTCTGGTCGAGCACGGGTACCAGCCCGTCCCGGTGGACGTCTCGGAGCTGCTGAAGGGCGGCGGCGGGGCGAAGTGCTGCACCCTGGAGCTCAGGCCGGAGTGAGGGCCCGCCCGGAGCTTCCCGGCGCCGTGACCAGCAGCACCTCCAGGGTGCGCGGCCCGTGCACCCCCTCCACCCGGTCCAGCTCGATGTCGCTGGTGGCGGACGGCCCGGAGATCCAGGTCTGCGGCCGTACCGGATCGAGTCGTGGCAGCGCCAGCGGCACCGAGGCGACGACCTGCTCCGGCACCCGCACCACGCAGACGTGGTGGTCCGGGACGAGTGAGAGCAGCCGCCGCCCCTGGCCGGGGCCCGCGTCCAGCACGATCGTCCCGGTCTCGGCGACGGCCAGCGCGCAGCCGGTCACCACGCTGTCCACCGCGTCCAGTCGGGCGGCGGTCAACGTCCCGTCGTCCGGGAGGAGTTCGATCCCCTCGGCCTCGGCCTCGGTGAGCCAGGCGGGCGGCAGCCCGGCGGGCACCACGGCCGTCCGGCTGCCCCGCTCGACCAGCAACCCGGCGATCCTCCCGGGCAGTTCGTCCTCGGGGCAGCGGTGCACCAGGGCCCGGTAGTCGGCCAGGTTGCGGTGCAGCAGGTCGAGCAGCGCCGCCGGGTCGTCCGTCGGCACGTGTGCGGCCAGGTAGTCGCGGGGCAGTGGCTGTTCGGCGACGGCGGCGGTGTCGCCGAGCGCGGCCCGGATCCGGCCGAGGACCAACTCGCGGGAGGTGGAGGGCCGTTCGGGCGGATTGCGGTCGGACGTGGTCATCTGCGGTTCCTCCGCCACCAGTCGCGGAACGGTTCGGCCGGCACCTCCGGCAGGTCCCGGGTGTCGCTCCAGGCCCGTCCGGGCCCGGGCAGCCGGCGCGGGTGCAGCCGCCGGGTGCGGCCGGCCAGCCGCTCGGCGGCGGTGAGCGCCGCCGGGTGGTCCAGCACGAACCCGGCGGCCGCCATCGCGGCCCGCTCCAGCGGGTGTCCGCCCTGCTCGGCGACCCGCTCGCGCAGGTGCACCAGTACCTCGGGGATGTCGATCGCCACCGGGCAGACCTCGTAGCAGGCCCCGCAGAGCGAGGAGGCGTACGGCAGCGAGGCGTCCACCGGGCTCGCGGTGCCGCGCAGTTGGGGCGTCAGGATGGCGCCGATCGGCCCGGGGTAGACCGAGCCGTAGGCGTGCCCGCCGGCCCGCTCGTACACCGGGCAGACGTTGAGGCAGGCCGAGCAGCGGATGCAGCGCAGCGCCTGGCGGCCGACCCGGTCGGCGAGCGCGGCGGTGCGGCCGTTGTCCAGCAGCACCAGGTGGAACTCGGACGGGCCGTCGCCCGCCGTCGTCCCGGTCCAGAGCGAGGTGTAGGGGTTCATCCGCTCGGCGGTGGAGGAGCGGGGGAGCAGCTGGAGGAAGACCTCCAGGTCCCGCCAGGTCGGCACGACCTTCTCGATCCCGACCACGGAGATCAGCGTGCGCGGCAGGGTGAGACACATCCGGCCGTTGCCCTCGGACTCGACCACCACCAGGGTGCCGGTCTCGGCGACCATGAAGTTGGCGCCGGAGACGGCGACTTCGGCGCGCAGGAACTTCTCCCGCAGGTGCAGCCGGGCGGCCTCGGCGAGTTCCGCGGGGGAGTCGGTGAGGCCCTCGGGCGCCGGGCGGCCCCAGGAGGCCATCCGGTCGGCGAAGACCTCCCGGATCTCGGCGCGGTTGCGGTGGATCGCCGGCACCAGGATGTGCGAGGGCCGGTCGTCGCCCAACTGCACGATCAGTTCGGCGAGATCGGTCTCGTAGGCGGTGATCCCCTCGGCCGCCAGCGCCTCGTTGAGCTCGATCTCCTGGGTGGCCATGGACTTGACCTTGACGACCTCGGTCCGGCCGGTGGCCCTGACCAGTCCGGCGACGATCCGGTTGGCCTCCTCGGCGTCGGCGGCCCAGTGCACGGTGCCGCCGGCCGCCGTGACGGACTCCTCCAACTGCACCAGGTAGCGGTCGAGGTGGCGCAGCGTGTGGTCCTTGATCGCCTTCCCGGCGGCGCGCAGCCGCCCCCAGTCGGCGAGTTCGGCGACGGCCCGGGCCCGTTTGTCGCGGATGGTGTGGGTGGCGTGCCGCAGGTTGGTGCGCAGCCGCTCGTCCCGTACGGCCCCGGCGGCGGCCTCGGGGAAGGCGGGCATGCCGAGGAACGCGTGACTCACGACGGCCTCCAGGGGTGTTCCTCGGTACTGGCCAGGATCTCCGCCAGGTGCAGCGGCCGCAGCGGCGCGCCCCGGCGGCGCAGGGTGCCGCCGAGGTGCAGCAGGCAGGAGTTGTCGGCGCCGCACAGCACACGGGCGCCGGTGCTCAGCGCGTGGGCGGTCTTGTCTTCGGCCATGGCGGCCGACACCGCCGCGTTCTTGACCGCGAAGGTGCCGCCGAAGCCGCAGCACTCCTCCGCCCCGGGCAGCTCGACCAGTTCCAGGCCCCTGACGGCGCCCAGCAGCCGGCGCGGGCGCTCACCGAGGCCGAGCAGGCGCAGGCCGTGGCAGGACGGGTGGTAGGTGACGGTGTGCGGGAAGTACGCGCCGACGTCCTCGACGCCGAGCACGTCGGTCAGGAACTCGGTCAGTTCGACCACTCGGGGCACCAGCGCGGTGGCCAGGTCGGCGAGTTCGGTGCCCCGGCCCTCGGTGGCGGCCCTGGCGCCGATCCGGGGGTAGTTGTCCCGGACCATCGCCACGCAGGATCCCGAGGGCGTCACCACGTGGTCGTACCCGGCGAAGGCCCTCGCCGTCCGTCGGAGCAGCGGCTCGCAGGCCCTGCGGTAGCCGGTGTTGTACTGCGGCTGCCCGCAACAGGTCTGCCCGGCGGGGAAGTCCACCGCAACGCCGAGCCGTTCCAGCACCCGGACGGTGGCCACCGCCGTGGCGGGGAACAGCGCGTCGTTGACGCAGGTGGCGAACAGCGCGACCCGCATCCGGGCTCCCTCCTGCCGAACTGCTGCCGAACTCCTGTCGAACTCCCGGCGGACGTACGGACGTACGCGCGCACGGACGGTGCCGGACGCCGAGCGGCACCGGTCCGCTCGTGATCGTACCGAGCGGACCGGTGCCGCGGTGGGACCTCGGGTGCCGAGCCCCGGGCTCAGGCCCGGGGGCCGGGACTCAGGCGCCGAGCCACAGGTCCGGGCCGAACACCTCGTAGTGGATGTCCGCCGCCGGGACGCCCGCGGTCAGCAGCTGCTCGCGGACGGCGCGCAGGAAGGGGAGCGGGCCGCAGAGGTAGGCGGTGGTGCCGGCCGGGACCTCGACGGTGGAGAGGTCCACCAGGCCGGTGCGCTCGGCCGGCCACTCGCCGAGCGGCTGCTCGTAGAAGACGTGCGAGGTGGCGTTCGGCAGCGCGCTGGTGAGCTGCGCGAGCTCGGCCCGGAAGGCGTGGCTCAGCTGGTCGCGGTCGCCGTGGACGGAGACGATCCGCCGGGTGGAGCCGGTGGCGGCCAGGTGGTCGAGCATGGCGGTCATCGGGGTGTTGCCGATGCCGGCGGAGGCGAGCAGCACCGGGCCGTCGCCGTCGGCCAGGGCGATGTCGCCCAGCGGGGGCGCCAGCTCGATGGAGTCGCCGGCCTTCAGGTGGTCGTGCAGGTGGCCGGAGACCTCACCGCCGTCCTCGCGCTTGACGCTGAAGCGCAGCGCGCCGTCGGCGCCGCCGGAGAGGCTGTACTGGCGGATCTGGTGGGCGCCGTCGGCCAGTTCGGTGCGCACCGAGACGTACTGGCCGGGGCGGAAGGCGGGCACCGGGCGGCCGTCGGTCGGGCGGACCAGGTAGGTGGTGACGGCCTCGGTCTCCTGGACGCGGGCGACGACGGTGTAGGTGCGCCACAGGTCGGCCGGGTCACCGCCGGCGGCGACCTCGGCGCGCAGCCGGTCCTCGATGGCGATCAGCGCGTTGGCCATCAGCCAGTAGACCTCGTCCCAGGCGGCGGCGACCTCGGGGGTGACGGCCTCGCCGAGCACCTCCACGATGGCGGCGAACAGGTGCTCGTGGACGATCTTGTACTGGTCGTTGCCGATGCCGACGGAGACGTGCTTGTGGGCGATGCGGGCGAGCATCGCGTCCGGCCGCTGGTCCGGGTCGGCGATCAGCGCGGTGGCGAAGGCGGCTATCGAGCCGGCCAGGGCCTCGCGCTGGCTGCCGTTGGCCTGGTTGCCCCGGTTGAAGAGGTCGCGCAGCAGCTCCGGGTGCGCGGCGAACATCCGGTCGTAGAAGCGCGGGGTGATGTCACCGATGGCGGCGCCCACGACGGGCAGGGTGGCCTCGATGACCTCGGCGGACTTCGCGGACAGCATCAGACGGCTCCTCATTGGTATCTGAGATGCGTATTAAAGGCCGCAGGGTGGTACGCGGCCCCGGGTGGGCTGATCAGCCTGTGGGTCCGGCGGCCCCGGTGGGTGCGGTGGTCAGGTCGAGCAGGACCGGACCGGTGGGGGAGGCCACCAGATCGGCGACCGAGAGGTGGTCGAGCGCCGCGAAGAACGCCTCCTGGGCGCCCCGCAGTGCCCCGCGCAGCCGGCACGCGGCCCGCAGCGGACACGGCGGATCGTCCTCGCAGCCGACCACGTCGCCGACCCCCTCCAGCTCCCGCAGCAGCAGCCCGAGCGAACCGGTCCGCCCGGCGAAGGTGAGCGTCAGCCCGCCGCCGCGACCGCGTCGGGCCTCCACCACTCCCATGTGCTGCAGCCGGCTGACCACCTTCGCCGCGTGGGTGTACGGCACGCCGACCGACTCGGCCACCTCGCGGGTGGTCGGGGTGTCGCCCTCGTCCAGGACGGCCAGTCGCATGGCGATCCGTAGGGCGATGTCGGTGCTCTTGGTCAGCCTCACGTTCGAAACGCTATCGAATGCGAGTCTCCGACTCCAATTTTCTGCACGACTTCGATCGAGACCCTCGACACACCGGTTCGCCGGGGGTGCTTGCGATCGAATCTGAACAGTTGGCGACATTAGTAATCACTCCCTGACGGAATGTCAGGGCGGCTCTTACGCTTCCCCCGGCTCCGAACACCACCACATCCGCACCGTTCGTACCGCCGAGCAGCTGGAGAGATCCGTGAGAACAGCCCGCACACCCCGCCGTACCCGGACGGCCGTGGCCGCGATAACCGCGACCACGGCCGCGCTGCTGGCACTGCCCGCGACGGCCGAGGCCGTCACGCCGCCGCCGGGCGTCGCCGCGCACGTGGCGGTGGCGCCGTACCCGGCGGGAGTCGCGCTGACGCCGGACGGCGGCCACGCCTACGTGACCAGCCAGAGCAGCGGCGCGGTCAGCGTGCTGGACACCGCGAGCAACACCGTTTCCGGTACCTTCACCGCCGGGACGGGCTCGTACGCCGTGGCCGTCTCGCCCGACGGGCACCGGGCCTACCTGACGCACCACCTGGACAACACCGTCAGCGTCGTGGACACCGCCACCGACACCGTCACCGCGACCGTCCCGGTCGGCGCCCAGCCCTGGGGCCTCGCCCTCTCCCCGGACGGCTCCCGCGCCTACGTGAGCAACGCCGCCGCCGGCACCGTGAGCGTGCTGGACACGTCGTCCGCCACCGTGACCGCGACCGTCCCGGTCGGCGCCGAACCGCACGGACTGGCCCTCTCCGCGGACGGCACCCGGCTGTACGTCGCCGCCTCCGGCGCCAAGGCGGTCACCGTGGTCGACACCGCGGCCGGCACGGTGAGCGGCACCGTCCCGGTCGGCCACAGCGCCTTCGGCCTCGCGCTCAGCCCGGACGGCACCCGGCTGTGGGCCGCCGACGGTGACGACGCCACCGCCGCGGTGATCGACACCGCGGCCGGCACGGTCCTCGGCACCGTCGCAGTCGGCTCCGGCCCCTACGCCGTGGCCCTCTCCCCGGACGGCGCGGCGGCCTACGTCTCCAACTACGCCGACAACACCCTCAGCGTGGTGGACACCGCGAGCCGGACGGTCACCGCGACCGTCCCGGTGGGCGCGAGCCCGTACAGCCTGGCCCTGACCGCCGACGGGCGGCACGGCTACCTCGCCGACTTCACCGGCAACGCCGTCGACGTGGTGAACTTCCCGCTCCCGGTGCCGGACGTGACCGCGATCAGCCCGAACGGCGGCTCCGGGCTGGGCGGCACCGCGGTGACCATCACCGGGACCGACCTGGCCGGGGCCACCGGCGTGACCTTCGGCGCGGCCGGCGCCGCCACCTCCTTCAGCTGCACCAAGGCGAGCTGCACCGCGACCGCCCCCGCCACCACCGTCACCGGGCCGGTGGACGTCCGGGTCACCGCGCCCGGCGGCACCAGCGCCGTCGTCGCCGCCGACCGCTTCACCTACACCGCCCCCGCCGCCCACCTGGGCGTCGCCCTCACCGCGACCCCGGTGACCGGGCTGCTCTCCAGCCGGGTCGACTACACCCTCACCCTCACCGGCCAGGGCCCCGACCCGGTGACCACGGCCACCGTCGCCGCCGACCTGCCCGCCGGGCTGAGTGCGACCTCCGGCGACTGCACGATCGCGGGAGGGAAGCTCGGCTGCGCGCTGACCGCGCCGCTGGCCAAGGGCGCGAGCACCACCCGGCACTTCTCGATCACGGTCGGCCTGTTCTCGCTGCTCCGCAGCTGGGACGTCACCGTGGCCCGCACCGCCGGGGTGCCCGCCGACCCGTCGCCCGCCACCAGCCGGGCCACCCGCAGCTGCAGCGCCGTCCTCGGCCTGCTGGTCACCTGCAAGTAGCGCCTACCGGCCGCGTCCGGGCAGCCGCGTCGGGCCCCGCCGAAACCTTTCGGCTGGGCCCGACGCGGCCTGGCGCGGCCCGGCGCTGCCGGGCGGGCGAACACCGACCGGCTCCGCAGGCGCCGAAGCACCTGGCAAACGGCCGGGGCGCCGGCCACCGAGGGGATTCGGTGGCCGGCGCCCCGGCCGTCACGGCGTCGGAACGCTCGGAGCCGTCGGAACGCTCAGGACTGTCGGAACGATCAGAGCTTCTGCCAGGCCGGCTTGGCCGCGTAGGTGTCGCGGAAGTAGTCGGCGAGCTTGAGGCGGGAGGCGGCGGCCTCGTCCACCACCACGGTGGCGTGCGGGTGCAGCTGGAGCGCGGAGGCGGGGACGGCCGCGGACAGCGGGCCCTCGACGGAGAGCGCGACGGCCTCGGCCTTGGCCTCGCCGGTGGCCAGCAGGACCAGGTGGCGGGCCTCCAGGATGGTGCCGATGCCCTGGGTGATGACGTGGTGCGGGACCTGGTCGATGCTGTCGAAGAAGCGGGCGTTGTCCTCGCGGGTCTGCCGGGTGAGGGTCTTGATCCGGGTCCGGGAGGAGAGCGAGGAGCAGGGCTCGTTGAAGCCGATGTGGCCGTCCGTGCCGATGCCGAGCAGCTGGAGGTCGACGCCGCCGGCCTCGGTCAGCGCGCGGTCGTAGGCGATGGCCGCCGCGGCGATGTCGGACGCGTTGCCGTCCGGGCCCAGGAAGGACTCCTCGGTCAGGCCGAGCGGCTCCACGACCTCGCGCAGCACCACCGAGCGGTAGGACTCCGGGTGGCCGGCGGGCAGGCCGACGTACTCGTCCAGCTGGCAGATGCGCGCCTCGGCGGCGTTCAGCCGGCCGTCGCGGACCCGCTCGGCCAGGGCCTGGTAGATCGGCAGCGGCGTCGAGCCGGTCGCCACGCCGAGCAGGGCGTCGGGCTTGTCGGTCAGCAGATCGGTGATCGCCGCGGCGATGAGTTCGCCGGCCGCACGGGCGTCAGGGACGATCACGATTTCCATACTGGGTCCACCGTTCTGAGGCGAGTCTGAGGTCTAGACCTCCGAGGTCTAGACCAGTTTGCCGTGTGGGGGTGCCCCAGGTCCACCCGGGGCCGGACCCGGGTGATCTTCCGACTGTCGCGCCTTCTGCCTGGTGGGAACGGTGGGGGCCGTTCGGCCGGGAGGGGAGGTCCCGGCCGAACGGCCCCGTTGGTCCTGCTGTTCACTGCTTCCCGCCCCCGGGCCGTCCGGACGGCTGCCCGGTCGTACGGACGGCGTGGTGGGGGTGGCGGGTGCGGTGCCTCGGTGGCCCCGCGGTCAGAACGGGTTGGTACAGGTGGTGCTCTGCTTGGTGACGTCCAGCGCGGGGCCGGCGGTCGCGCAGATCACGCGCGGGGCGGTCGCGGTGACCCGCGGGGTGACCGCCTTGGCGGAGCCGAACTGCACGGTGGTCGCGGTGGCGACCGTCTCCCACGGGCTGCCCCAGGCGGACTGGGTGCGGACGTCCACCCGAACCATCGTCAACTGACCGGGGTCGGCGCTGACCTGGGCGACGCCCACGATGCCCTCGCCGTCGGCCTGGTGCGAGATGCAGGGCCGGTTGAGCACCGACGCGCAGACCGCGGCGTCGGTTCCGGTCGTGGTGGTGGCGGCTGTCGCCGGAGCTGCGGCCAGGGCGGTGATCCCTGCTGCCGCCAATGCCACAGCTGCGATCCGAGCGCGCATGATGCGAACCTCCTTGGAAATTAAGGGAATCTCACTCCTTGAGATGAGTCTTGCACACATCGTGGAGGCCGCGTGTGTGCGTTGCGTCACACTCATGGTGACCGTTCAACTACATCCTGCAACCATTCGGCATTCGTTCAGCGCACGGACAACTCCCGTCCTGACGGACGATCAGTTCGTGAGTCTCCTCGCCCGTCCGGGTGGCGGGTTTGCCTCCGGGGCGAATGGGGCGGATGTCGTCGAGCCGATCCCACGGAGGTGCCGCCTGGGCACGGTCATCGTGCAACTTCCCGCCCCGGGGCCCGAGATGGCGCCGCCGGGCGGAGCCCCCGCCCTGCTGCGGATGGGCCCGGGTGGGGCCGCCGCACCCTCGCCGTGGTCACCGTCGAGGACCCGGACCACCCCGCGCTGGACGGTGCCGTCGCCTTCGTGATGGAGTGTGCCGCCCGCAGCCTCCAGGACCTGCTCGCCGAGGCCGGGCCCGGTACGGCGGTGCCCGGCGCCGAGCGCATCCTGACCGAGGTCTGCGCCGGACCGACCCGCATGCACCGGGCCGGCTGGGTACACGGGGACCCGAAACCGGCCAATGTCCCGCCGATGCCCGACGGCACCGCCAAGATCGCCGGCTTCGGCCTCACCGCCGAGCTGGAGGGCACCCGCGCCTGCGCCCCGCCGCTCGGCTCGCCCGACCACGTCCCGCTCGAGCGGTGACCCGAGCACGCCGGAGCCCGCGGCGTCGCAGTGCGCCCCCGCGCCGGCGTCTGGGCCTTCGGCGTGATCGCCCACCAGCTGCTGACCGGCGGTCTCCCCGAACGGCTTCGGCAACATGTCGACAAAGCGCTTCGGTATCTTCATGACTACGGTGGGTGAGCGCCAAAACGGGATGAGTTATGCCACATCCATACGCATCCCCGGCGCGGGCACCCGGGTGACGGGGCTGCGGTCTGGGATCCTCGGCGGCATGATCACGAAGCTCCGCGCCGTTACCGCGCAATGGACCGTCATCATTCCGGTGGTGTCGTTCCTCGTCCTTGCCCTGACCTGGCACGAGGAGCTGCCCGGCTGGGTGGTGGCGGTGGTCGCCTGCTTCCTGGTGGGCGCCGTGCTGTCCGCCGTGCACCACGCCGAGGTCATCGCGCACTGGTCGGGGGAGCCCTTCGGATCGCTCGTCCTGGCGGTGGCGGTCACCGTGATCGAGGTCGCGCTGATCGTGACGCTGATGGCCGACGGCGGGGCCAAGTCCTCCACCCTGGCCAGGGACACCGTCTTCGCCGCCGTGATGATCACCTGCAACGGCATCCTCGGACTGTCCATCGTGGTCGCCGCCGTCAAGTACCGGACCGCCGTCTTCAACGCCGAGGGCACCGGCGCCGCGCTCGCCTGCATCGCCACCCTCGCGACCCTCAGCCTCGTCCTGCCGACCTTCACCACCAGCTCGCCCGGCCCGCAGTTCTCGACCACCCAGCTCACCTTCGCGGCCACCGCCTCGCTGGTGGTCTACGGCCTGTTCGTGGCCACCCAGACCGTCCGGCACCGGGACTACTTCCTGCCCGTCACCCCCGAGGGCCGGGTGCTGGACGAGGAGGAGCACGCCTCCCCGCCCACCATCCGGGCCGCCGGCGTCAGCCTGCTGCTGCTGGCCGTCGCCCTGGTGTCGGTGGTGGGCCTGGCCAAGGGCGTGTCGCCGACCATCGAGAAGGCGGTGGACGATGCCGGCCTCCCGCACGCCGTGGTCGGCGTGGTGATCGCCATGATGGTGCTGCTGCCGGAGACCATCGCGGCGCTGCGCGCGGCCGTCCGCAACCGGGTGCAGACCAGCCTCAACCTCGCCCTCGGCTCGGCGCTCGCCAGCATCGGCCTGACCATCCCGGCGGTCGCGATCGCCTCCAGCTGGCTCCCCGGCCCGCTCGTCCTCGGCCTCGACCCGGCGCACATGGTGCTGCTGACCCTGACGATCGTGCTGCTCACCCTCACCGTCATCCCGCGCCGGGCGACCCCGCTCCAGGGCGCGGTGCACCTGGCGGTGCTGGCGGGGTACGTGGTGCTGGCGTTGAACCCGTGAGGGCCCGCCACCCGTAGTCCGGTACGCAAGCCCCTGGTCGTCCCCCGTGCGGCCAGGGGCTTCCGGCGTTCCCGGGGCCGGACCGGTCGCGCTCCGGCCGGGCGGGGTGCGGGTCGGGCGGAGCCAGGTGGGGCCGGTGGGGCTGGTAGGGCCGGTGGGGTTGGTGGGACTCGTGGTGAACCCGGGGAGGGACGGCGGCCGTGGTCTCGAGTGAGGGCCCGGCCCGCCCCCTTGGGTTCTAGGAGTCGTTGCAACACCCCAGTTCAGGGGATGCATTGGACTTCGAGATCCGCGAGGACCGGACGGCTCAGGGGCCTGTGAAGC
>NZ_JBSFKF010000026.1:0-113402 GCF_053598415.1 Kitasatospora sp. NPDC001132
CCGAGGTCGGCGAGCAGGAAGGCGCGCAGCCGCCCGCCCTCCTGGACGGCCTCGTCGATCGCCTCGGTCAGGCGCAGGGCGTCCTGGACGTCCTCCGCCCACAGTTCGGCGCCCGGCCCGGCGAACGCCGGCCGGTCGGGCCCCTGGAGGTGGACGGGGACGGCGGGGTGCAGGGCTTGGGCGAGGGCGCGGCGCAGCACGCGGACTTCGTCGGCGCTGAAGGCCATGCCGCCGCGCGATCCGTGTGGCGTAGGCATGGGCTGACACTACGTGAGGAATATCCGATTTGTCGGTAACGTCGCGCCGAACCACCCACGTTCGGCCCGGCGAAGAAGCCTTTCGCCGCCACCTGTAACGCCGTCGGGGGGCCACCTGGTCATCCAGGTGTCAGGGGAGAACGAGCGAGGGGGCCGGGCAGGATGCAACCGGACGGTCAGGGGAAGGCGGCCCGGGGCGGGCGGCGGGACGAGGAATTCCAGGCCTTCGCAGCCGCCCGCGCCAGACCGCTCTACCGGTCGGCCTGCCTGCTCACCGGCGGGGACACCCACCTCGCCGAGGACCTGGTGCAGGAGGCGCTCGGGCGGGTCTACGCCCAGTGGCACCGTACCTCGTGGTTCGGGGCCAAGCGCCGGATCGACAACCCGACCGGGTACGCGCACACCGTGCTGGTCCGGGCCTTCCTCTCGCACCGCGGCCGCCGCTCCAGCGGCGAGCGGCCGGTCGACGAGGTGCCGGACGGCGCGGCCCCGCAAGGGGACCCGGACCTGCGGCTGGCCCTGGTGGACGCGCTCGGACGGCTCGCGCCCCGCGACCGGGCCGTACTGGTCCTGCGCTACTGGGAGGACCGCAGCGTCGAGGAGACCGCGGCCGTCCTGCGGCTCACCCCGGGCGCCGTCCGGACCCAGTCCCACCGCGCGCTCGGCCGGATCCGGACGGTGCTCGGCGACGGCATCGGCGAACTGGCCGGGCGCTGAAGCCGCAGGGCCGCCCATTCGTCACGTCAACTCATATGGTAGAGAGGTTGGTTCAGCATGTCCGCAGAGCACGACTTGCCCGACGAGCGGTTCGAGCGGGCCTTCACCGAGGCCCTCGGCCGGGCCGGCGGGGCCTACGACACCGACGGCACCCGGCTGGTCGACACCGGCTGGTCGTACGGCCGCCGGCTGCGCCGCCGGCGGCGGGTGGGCACCGCGGCGGGCGCCGCCGCCCTGGCCCTGGCCGGGGTGGGCGGCGCCGCGCTCGGTGGCCTGCTGCCCGGGCCGGGCGCGGCGTCGGGCGGTACGGCGTCGAGCCACCCGTCCGCCGCCCCGGTCTCCGGCCCCGAGTTCCTGCGGATGCTCACCGAACTGCTGCCGCAGGGGGCGGTGACGGTGGGCGAGGCCCGGGGCGCCGAGGGCGGCAGCCCGCAGCTGCGGCTGGTGCTGGACGACGGCCACGGCCCGGTGCAGTACCTGTTCTGGATCATCGAATTCGGGGGCAAGGGGGCCGACATGGACTGCCCGGCCGGCGTGCCGACCGAGCTG
The DNA here is from genome assembly GCF_053598415.1 of Kitasatospora sp. NPDC001132. Taxonomy (NCBI): domain Bacteria; kingdom Bacillati; phylum Actinomycetota; class Actinomycetes; order Kitasatosporales; family Streptomycetaceae; genus Kitasatospora; species Kitasatospora sp. NPDC001132. The sequence goes on from NZ_JBSFKF010000026.1 coordinate 1,524, forward strand.
CCGGCCGGGCAGCCGACCGCGGACGCCTGCTCCTCGTCGGTCCTTCCGGACGGCACCCGGCTGACCGTCTACCAGGCCGGCACGCGCAGCGGCGAGCCGGAGGGGTCGAAGGCCTGGTCCGCCAAGCTGGCCGGGGACGGCTACCAGACGATGCTCCAGGAGTGGAACCGCAAGCCGTTGGAACAGGGCACCCCGATCACCCGGGCCGACCCGCCGCTGACGCCGGAGCAGCTCGCCGCGGTGGTGAAGGACCCGCGCTGGAAGGAGGTCGCGGCGGCGATCAAGGACTCGCGGGCGGGGAAGCCGACCCCGGGAGCGACCCTCCCGCTGTCGTCGCCGTCCGGGATGACCCTCCGGCCGGCTCCTCCCCTGCCCCTCCCCGGGGAGTCCGCGTGGAGCGGCATCGTGTACCCCTACGCGGGGCCGGCGTCGGGACCGGTCACGCTGCCCGCCTTCCCGGCCCCCGGAAGCTGAGCGCCGCTCAGCCGGCGGCGGGCCGGTTGCGCTCGTACACCAGGCGCAGGCCGATCAGGGTCAGCCAGGGCTCGTGCACGTCGATGGTGGTGGCCTCGCCGAGGACGAGCGGGGCGAGACCGCCGGTGGCGATCACCTGGACGTCGTCCGGGTCCTTGGCGAGCTCCCGGGCCATCCGCTCGACCAGGCCGTCGACCTGGCCGGCGAAGCCGTAGAGGATGCCGGACTGCATCCCCTCGACGGTGTTCTTGCCGATCACGTTGCGCGGGCGGGCCAGCTCGATCTTGCGCAGCTGGGCGCCGCGGACGCCGAGCGCCTCGACCGAGATCTCGATGCCGGGGGCGATCGCCCCGCCGACGTAGTCGCCGCGCGCGTTGACGGCGTCGAAGGTGGTCGCGGTGCCGAAGTCGACCACGATGCACGGGCCGCCGTACAGGTGGTTGGCGGCCAGTGCGTTGACGATCCGGTCGGCGCCGACCTCCTTGGGGTTGTCCATCAGGACGTGCACCCCGGTCTTCACGCCGGGCTCCACGATCACCGCGGGGACGTCGCCGTAGTAGCGGCGGGTCACCTCGCGGAGCTCGTGGAGCACGGCGGGGACGGACGAGCAGATCGCCAGGCCCTCCACCGCGGCCTCCCGGACCGCGGTGTGGTTGCCCATCAACCCCTGCAGCAGCACCGCCAGTTCATCGGCCGTGCGGCGCGGATCGGTGGAGATCCGCCAGTGTTCCACCACGTCCTCGCCGTCGAACAGGCCGAGCGTGGTCTGGGTGTTGCCGACGTCGATGGTGAGGAGCATGGGGCGCTTTCTGCGAGTCGGGACGGGTCTGTGCTCGACCGCTGACGGTCAGGCGCGCAGGTCCAGGCCGATGTCCAGGATCGGCGAGGAGTGGGTGAGCGCGCCCACGGCCAGGTAGTCGACACCAGTCTGGGCGACCTCGCGCGCGCTGGCCAGGGTCAGTCCGCCGGAGGCCTCCAGCTTCGCCCGGCCGGCCACCAGCGCCACGGCCTCCTTCAGCTGACCGACGGTGAAGTTGTCCAGCAGGATCAGGTCCGCCCCGGCCTCCAGCACCGGCGGGATCTGCTCCAGGGTGTCCACCTCGACCTCGACCGGCAGCTCCGGGTACGCGGCCCGGACGGCCCGGAAGGCCTCGGCCACGCCGCCGGCCGCGACCACGTGGTTGTCCTTCACCAGCGCGGCGTCCGAGAGCGCCATCCGGTGGTTGGCCCCGCCGCCGCAGCGCACCGCGAACTTCTCCAGCGCGCGCAGGCCAGGGGTGGTCTTGCGGGTGTCCCGGACCACCGCGCCGGTGCCCTCCAGGGCGTCCGCCCAGGCGCGGGTCGCGGTGGCGATACCGGACAGGTGGCAGAGCAGGTTGAGCGCGCTGCGCTCGGCGGTCAGCAGGTCGCGGGTGCGCGAGCGGACGGAGAGCAGCACCTGGCCGGCCTCCACCCGGTCGCCGTCCTCGACGTGCCGCTCGACCTCGAACTCCTCCTCGCAGATCAGCGAGACGACCGCCTCGGCGACCCGCAGGCCGGCCACCACGCCGGCCTGGCGGGCGGTGAAGTCGGCGGTCGCGACGGCCTCGGCGGGCACGGTCGCCACCGAGGTGACGTCCTCGCCGCCGGCCAGGTCCTCGGCCAGCGCCAGGGTGGCGATGTCCTCGACCTCGACCGGGTCCAGCCCGGCCTGCTCCAGCAACTCGGCCAGCTGCGGGTCCAGGCCGGTCTCGTAGCCCTCGCCGTCCCCGCAGGCGCAGCCGTCGCCGCAGCCGCCGGCCATCGGGAGTTCCTCGTGGGAGTGGGTCATGGTTCTACTGCTCCTCAGGGGTGCTGACCGGGCCGCCGGCGGCGGCGAGGGTGGTGATCAGGTGGCGCCGCCAGTGGGCGTCGTCGCGCTCGGGGAAGTCCTCGCGCCAGTGGCAGCCGCGGGTCTCCGCGCGCTGCGCGGCGGCCGCGACCAGGGAGGTGGCGACCAGCAGCAGGTTGGCGGCCTCCCAGGTCTCCACCCGGGGGTCGGCCGGCTTCTCCTCCGACACGTGCGCGTACGCCTGCTCGGCGATCAGGGCGAGGCCGGCCGCGGCGTCGGCCATCGAGGCGGCCGAGCGCAGCACGCCCGCTCCGCGCGACATCAGCCGCTGGATCTCGGCGCGCGCCTCGGAGGCGGGCAGCGGGACGGCGTGCGCCGACCGGGCGGCCTCGACGTCCACGGTGCGCTCGGGAAGTTCGCCGGCCCCGTGCCGCGCGGCCAGGTCGGCGGCGATCCGCTCGGCGAAGACCAGGCCCTCCAGCAGCGAGTTGGAGGCCAGCCGGTTGGCGCCGTGCACCCCGGTGCAGGCGACCTCGCCGCAGGCGTACAGGCCGGGGACGCTGGTGCGGCCGTGCGGGTCGGTGCGCACGCCGCCGGAGGCGTAGTGCGCGGCCGGCGCGACCGGGATCGGCTCGGTGACCGGGTCGATGCCGTGGGCGCGGCAGGAGGCGAGGATGGTCGGGAAGCGGCGCTCCCACATCTCGGCGCCGAAGTGGCGTCCGTCCAGGAACATGTGCTCGGCGCCCTGCTCCTGCATGCGCCGGGTGATCGCCTTGGCGACGATGTCGCGCGGGGCCAGTTCGGCCAGCTCGTGCTGCCCGAGCATGAACCGGACGCCGTCCGCGTCCACCAGGTGGGCGCCCTCGCCGCGCACGGCCTCGGAGACCAGGGGCTGCTGGCCCTCGGCCTCCGGGCCGAGCCAGAGCACGGTCGGGTGGAACTGGACGAACTCCAGGTCGGTGACGGCGGCGCCGGCCCGCAGCGCGAGCGCCACGCCGTCGCCGGTGGAGACCGCCGGGTTGGTGGTGGCCGAGAAGACCTGGCCCATGCCGCCGGTGGCGAGCACCACCGCGCGGGCCCGGACGGCGCCGACGCCGTCGCGCGCGCCCTCGCCCATCACGTGCAGGGTGAGCCCGGCGGCGTGGCCCTCGGCGTCGGTCAGCAGGTCGAGCACCAGCGCGTGCTCGATCAGCTCGATGGCCGGGTCGGTGCGGACGGCGGCGACCAGGGCGCGCGATATCTCGGCGCCGGTCGCGTCCCCGCCCGCGTGCGCGATCCGGTTGCGGTGGTGGCCGCCCTCGCGGGTCAGCAGGATCTCGCCGGCCGCGCCGCGGTCGAAGGCGGCGCCGACCGCGATCAGCCGGCGGACGGCGTCCGGGCCCTCGGTGACCAGGGTGCGCACGGCCTCCTCGTCGCAGAGCCCGGCGCCGGCCACCAGGGTGTCGTCCAGGTGCTGTTCGGGGGTGTCCCCCTCGCCCAGGGCGGCCGCGATGCCGCCCTGGGCCCAGCGGGTGGAGCCGTCGTCCAGCATCGCCTTGGTGACCACCATGGCCCGCAGGCCGGCCTTGCGGACGTTGAGCGCGACGGTGAGACCGGCGACCCCGGAGCCGACCACGACCACGTCGGTGGTGGCGGTCCAGCCGGGGGCCGGGGCGGTGAGGCGGTGCGTGGACATGGGTGGGTGGCTCCTTCAGCGCGAGGCGGCGTCGGCCGCGCCGTTGCCGTCACCGTACGCCCTGTCCCCCCGGAGCAGCCCGGTGCCCTCCTGGGCCTCGGCGGCGTCCCCGCCCAGGCCGGTGATCCGGTTCCGCTCGTCCACGAAGACGATCCTCGGCTCGTAGCCCTTGGCCTCGGCCGTGTCCATCTGCCCGTAGGCGATGAGTATGACGAGGTCGCCGGGGTGGACGAGGCGGGCGGCGGCGCCGTTGATGCCGATCACGCCGGAGCCGCGCGGGCCGGCGATGGTGTACGTCTCCAGCCGGGCGCCGTTGTTGATGTCGACGATGTGGACCAGCTCGCCGGGGAGCAGGTCGGCGGCGTCGAGCAGGTCCTCGTCCACCGTGACGGATCCCACGTAGTGCAGGTCGGCCTGGGTCACGGTGGCCCGGTGGATCTTGGACTTGAGCATGGTGCGGAGCATTGCGGGTCACGCCTCCTGTGAGTGCATGCCTGAAGGGGGGTGTTGCTGCGGGTGTCGCTGCCGGTGTCTCAGCGAACGATGATGCGGACGTTGTCGATCAGGCGGGTCGGGCCCACCTTCGCGGCGACGGCCAGCACCGCCTCGCCCTGGAAGTCGTCCGCCGCCTCCGAGAAGTCGTGCGGGTCGATCAGGGCGAGGTAGTCCAGGGTGACGCCCTCGGCGCCGTCCAGGGCGGCCGAGGCGGCCTCGCGGACGGCCTTCGGGCCCTGCGCGGCGGCGTCCCGGCCGGCGAACAGGGCCCTGGACAGGGCGAGCGCGTGGGCGCGCTCCTCCGCCGAGAGGTAGCGGTTGCGCGAGGACAGCGCCAGGCCGTCCTCCTCGCGGACGGTCGGCACGCCGACGATCTCGACGTCGAAGTCCAGGTCGGCGACCATCCGCTGGATGATCGCCAGCTGCTGGGCGTCCTTCTCGCCGAAGAACGCGAAGTCCGGGTCGGTGATGTGCAGCAGCTTGGCGACCACGGTCAGCACGCCGTCGAAGTGGCCGGGCCGGGTGGCGCCCTCGTAGCGCTCGCCCATCGGGCCGGCCACCAGGCGCACCTGCGGTTCGCCGTTCGGGTAGACCTCCTCGACGGACGGCGTGAAGACCACGTCGGCGCCGTTCTCCTCGGCCAGCCGCACGTCCTCGTCGAGGCTGCGCGGGTAGCGCTCCAGGTCCTCGCCCGCGCCGAACTGGAGCGGGTTGACGAAGACCGTCACCGCGACCCGGCCGTCCCGGCCGACCTGCTTGCGGGCAGCCCGGATCAGCGCGGCGTGGCCCTCGTGCAGCGCGCCCATGGTCATCACGACGGCGTTGTCCACCGGCTGCTCGTCCGGCCAGAACGCAGCCTCGAATTCGTCCACGGTGCGGGTGACGACGGCCCGGTGGACCTTCGGCGTCCGCTGGGGCTTGTTCGACTGCTTACCGCGTGCCATCTAGGGCTTCTCCTCGTTCAGTACGTCCAGCAGCGCCGCCGCCGACGTTTCGTCGATCGTCCCGTTGGCGAGCGCCCGCTGTGCGGTGGCGCGGGCCATCGCACGGTAGGCCGCCGGGATGTCCGGGGACACCGTACTGAGCTGCGTCAGGTGGCGCCGTACGGTGCCCGAGTCGCCCCGGGCGACCGGACCGGTGAGGGCCGCGTCGCCGGAGCGCAGGCTGTTGTCCAGGGCGGCGCCCAGCAGCGGGCCGAGCATCCGGCCCGGCTCGGCGACGCCGGCCGTGCGCAGCAGGTCCATCGCCTGGGCGACCAGGGTGACCAGGTGGTTCGAGCCGTGGGCGAGGGCGGTGTGGTAGAGCGGGCGGACCTCCTCGGGCACCCACTCGGGCTCGCCGCCCATCTCCACCACCAGGGCCTCGGCGACCGGCCGCAGCTCCTCGGGGGCGGTCACGCCGAACGGGCAGCCGGCCAGCCGGGCCAGGTCCACCGAGGTGCCGGTGAAGGTCATCGCCGGGTGCAGGGCCAGCGGCAGCGCCCCGGCCCGGGTGGCGGGCTCCAGGATGCCGACGCCGTGCGCGCCGGAGGTGTGCACCAGCAGCTGCCCGGGGCGGACGGCGCCGGTGGCGGCGAGGCCGCCCACCAGGTCGGCCAGCGCGTCGTCCGGGACGGTCAGCAGCACCAGGTCGGCGGCGGCCAGGACCTGCGGCGGGGTGACGATCCGCACGCCCGGCAGCAGCGCCTCGGCGCGGCGGCGGGAGACGGCGGACACCCCGGAGGCGGCGACCACGGTGTGCCCGGCGAGCTGGAGCGCCGCGCCCAGCGCGGGGCCCACCCGGCCGGTGCCGACCACGCCGACGGCCAGCCGGGCGGGCCGGTTGCCGGGGTCACCGGGGTCGCCGAACGGGGCGAACTCGCTGAAGTCGGACGAACTCATGTCCACCCTTGTCCTGAATGACCGTTCCGGTCCGCGACGGGTACCGGACGTACCGCCCCAGTGTACGGGCGCCGCCGCGGCCCGCCCGGGCCCGAGGTGGCTAGTCCGCGGCCCCGGCCCGGATCAGCCCGGCCTCGTACGCCAGGACCACGGCCTGGACCCGGTCGCGCAGGCCCAGCTTGGCCAGGATCCGGCCGACGTGGGTCTTCACGGTGGCCTCAGAGAGCACCAGCCGGGCCGCGATCTCGCCGTTCGACAGGCCCTGGGCGACCAGCAGGAACACCTCCCGCTCGCGCTCCGTCAGCGGGCCGAGGGCGTCGGAGCCGGGCGCGCTCTGCGGGGTGGGCAGCACCTCGGCGAAGCGGTCGATCATCCGGCGGGTGGTGGTCGGGGCGACCACCGCGTCCCCGCCGTGCACCGCGCGGATCGCGGCCACCAGTTCGGTCGGCGGGACGTCCTTGAGGAGGAAGCCGCTGGCGCCGGCCTTGAGCGCGGCGAAGGCGTACTCGTCCAGGTCGAAGGTGGTGAGGATGAGCACGTGCGGGGCGTTCGGCAGCGGGCTGCCGTCCTCGGCCAGGCAGATCCGGCGGGTCGCCTGCACGCCGTCCAGCCGCGGCATCCGGACGTCCATCAGGATCACGTCCACCTCGGTGTGACGCAGCTTCTCCAGGGCCTGCGCGCCGTCGCCCGCCTCGGCGGAGATCTCGATGTCGCCCTGTGACTGGAGGATCATCCGGAAACCGGTGCGCAGCAGTTCCTGGTCGTCGACGAGCATCACGCGGATGGTCAAGGTGGGACTCCTTGGAGGGGTGGACGGCGGACTGGGCTAGTGGGCCGCCTTGAGCGGCAGGACGGCGCGGATCCGGAAGCCGCCGCCGGGGCGGGGGCCCACGTCGAGGCTGCCGCTGACCATGCCGACGCGTTCGCGCATGCCGATCAGGCCGTGGCCGAGGCCGTCCGCGCCGCCGGCGGCCAGGTGCTCGTCGGTGCTGCCGCGCCCGTCGTCCTCCACCAGGACGGCCAGCTCGCGCTCGCCGAAGTCGACCGCGACCCGGGCGTGCACGTCGGGGCCGCCGTGCTTGCGGACGTTGGTGAGCGCCTCCTGGACGATCCGGTAGACGGTCAGCTCGACGCCGCGCGGCAGCTCGCGCGGCTGCCCGGAGGTGGCGTAGTCCACGTCGAGCCCGGCCGTGCGGACCTGCTCCAGCAGCTCCGGCAGCTCCTCGACGCCCGGCTGCGGCACGTACTCCTCGGCCTTGGTGTCGGCGGTGCGCAGCACGCCCAGCAGCCGGCGCATCTCGACCAGTGCCTGGCGGCCGGTGGAGGCGATCGTGCCGAGCGCCTCCTTCGCCTGCTGCGGGGAGTTGTCCAGGACGTACGCGGCGCCGTCGGCCTGGACGATCATCACCGAGACGTTGTGGGCGACCACGTCGTGCAGCTCGCGGGCGATCCGGGCCCGCTCGGCGGCGACCGCCACCTTGGACTGGGCGTCCCGCTCGCGCTCCAGCCGGGCGGCGCGGTCCTCCAGCTCGGTCAGGTAGGCGCGGCGGACCCGGGTCAGCCGGCCCCAGGCCCAGCAGAGGATGAACGGCGTGCTCATCAGCAGCGTGATCATCGCCGCCTCGCCGAAGCCGTACGGGCGGGTGTGGGCGTCGCCGGCCCCGTCGAAGACCGTCTTCACCGGCTTCATCTGCCAGAACACCAGCGGCCCGGCGGACAGGCCGGCCGCCAGGGCCAGTCGGGAGGTCCACTTGTGGCCGAAGGCGGCGCCCGTGTAGCCGAAGACCAGGTAGGCGATCGAGGAGAAGCCCGGTGCGACGCCCGCGATCACCTGGCCGACGCCGACGCAGGTGGCGGCGACCACCGTGAGGTCGGGGAAGCGCCGCCGGAAGACCATCAGCAGCGGCAGCAGCACCGCGAGCGCGATCGAGGCGTCGAAGCGCCAGCCCTCGTCGACGTTGGCCCCGTTCGGGAGCAGGCCGAAGAACAGCACGATCGCCGCCCAGGCGGCGTCGACCACCATGGGGTGACGGCGGAGCCAGGCGTTGAGTCGATGCACGTGTCCAGCGTAGGCAGTCGCCCGGTGTGCCAAGGTCCGCCAGTAGGGCGATCCGCCCTACTCCGTAGGTCGGAGAAGCACCTGATCCGATTGGGAGGGTCCTTCCCCCGCCGGGTAGCGTCCGGCCCCATGACTTGGATGCGGTGGGCGCCCGCCATGGAACAGGCCCTGTACGACCCCGGGCAGGGGTTCTACCGCAGGCCGGAGGGCCCGGCCGGGCACTTCCGCACCTCCGTGCACGCCTCACCGAGGTTCGCCCGTGCGGTGGCCCGGCTGCTGCTGGAGGTTGACGAGGCCCTCGGCCGTCCGGAGGAGCTGGCCCTGGTCGACATGGGGGCCGGGCGGGGCGAACTGCTCACCGGGGTCCTGGCCGAACTGCCCGCGCCGGTGCTGGCGCGGCTGCGCCCGTACGGCGTGGAGATCGCCGGGCGTCCGGCCGGCCTGCCGCCCACAGCCCTGTGGACGGACGAGCCGCCGCGCGGGGTGACCGGGCTGCTGTTCGCCAACGAGTGGCTGGACAACGTCCCGCTGGACGCCGGCGAGGTGGACGAGGACGGGGTGCTGCGCTACCTCGAGGTGGACACCGGGACCGGCGAACAGCGCCTCGGCGAGCCGGTCTCGGCGGCCGACGCGGCCTGGGCCGGCCGCTGGTGGCCGGCCGCGGAGCCCGGCGAGGTGGTGGAGTTCGGCGCTCCCCGCGACGCCGCCTGGGCGCGGGCCGTGGCCGGGCTGGAGCGCGGGCTGGCCGTCGCCGTCGACTACGGGCACACCGCCGGGCGGCGCCCGCCGTTCGGCACGTACGCGGGCTTCCGGGACGGCCGGGAGGTGGCCCCGGTGCCGGACGGCTCCTGCGACGTCACCGCGCACGTCGCGCTGGACTCCGCCGCCGTGCCCGGTCTCCACAGCCTGTGGACAACCCAGCGGGAGGCGTTGCGCGCGCTCGGCGTGAGTGGCGAGCGCCCGGCGCTCGCGCTGGCCTCCAGCGACCCGGCCGGCTACCTGCGGGCGCTCGGTGGGGCGGGGGAGGGGGCCGAGCTGACCGACCCGGGCGGCCTCGGCGCCTTCGGGTGGCTGGTGCAGGCCGTCCGCATGCCGGAACCGGTGAGCTTGGCGGGCCTGCCGGGATGGCAGACTCTGGGGGCATGAGGGAGACCACGGTCGGCATCGGGGCGGGAGCCGAGAACTTCACCGGCGCGGCGGGCACCACCGACATGGTGCTCAACATCGGCCCGCAGCACCCGGCCACCCACGGCGTGCTGCGGCTGCGGATGCTGCTCGACGGCGAGCGCATCGTGAGCGCCGAGCCGGTGATCGGCTACATGCACCGGGGCGCCGAGAAGCTGTTCGAGGCCCGCGACTACCGGCAGATCATCATGCTGGCCAACCGGCACGACTGGCTCTCCGCCTTCTCCAACGAACTCGGCGTCGTCATGGCCGTCGAGCGGATGCTCGGCATGGAGGTCCCCGAGCGGGCGGTGTGGATCCGCACCCTGCTCGCCGAACTCAACCGGGTGCTCAACCACCTGATGTTCCTCGGCTCGTACCCGCTGGAGCTGGGCGGGATCACCCCCGTCTTCCACGCCTTCAACGGCCGCGAGGACCTCCAGCACGTGCTGGAGGAGGCCTCCGGCGGCCGGATGCACTACATGTTCAACCGGGTCGGCGGCCTCAAGGAGGACCTGCCGGCCGGCTGGCTCGGCCGGGTCCGCACCGCCGTCGTCACCGTGCGCTCGCAGCTGCCGGTCTTCGAGGACCTCGTCCTCGGCAACGAGATCTTCCGCGCCCGCACCGCCGGCGTCGGCGTCCTCACCCGGGCGCAGGCCGAGGCGTACGGCGTCAGCGGCCCGATCGCCCGGGCCAGCGGCCTGGACCTCGACCTGCGCCGCGACGAGCCGTACCTCGCGTACGGCTCCGAGGAACTGCGGCAGGTGCTCACCGTGGTCACCCGCGAGGAGGGCGACTGCCTGGCCCGCTTCGAGTGCCTGCTGGAGCAGACCCTCAACTCGCTGGACCTCGCCGACGCCTGCCTCGACAAGCTCGCCGCGCTGCCGCCCGGCCCGGTCAACCAGCGGCTTCCCAAGGTGCTCAAGGCACCCGAGGGCAGCACCTACGCGTGGACCGAGAACCCGCTCGGGATCAACGGCTACTACCTGGTCTCGCGCGGCGACAAGACGCCGTGGCGGCTCAAGCTGCGCTCGGCGTCCTTCAACAACATCCAGGCGCTGACCGAGCTGCTGCCGGGGACGCTGGTCGCGGACATGGTGGCGATCCTGGGGTCGATGTTCTTCGTGGTCGGGGACATCGACAAGTAGGGCCCCGGGCCCGGCCTCGGGTTTCCGGGCTCCGGCCGACCAGGACGTCCGGTGGGCCGGACGCCCTGGGACCCCCGTCAGGCCTTCTTGGGCTTCTTGACCGGGTCGGCCGGGTGGGGGGCCACCTTGCGGTCGCCCTTGGTGGCGATCCGCTCCTCGCACAGCCGGGCCAGCACCTCGTAGCCGGCCCTGCCCATCAGCTCGGTGAGCTCGGGGCGGTAGCTGACGTACACCGGCTCCGCGCCCTGGTGGGCCGCCGGGGCGCCGGTGCACCACCAGTGCAGGTCGTGGCCGCCCGGGCCCCAGCCGCGGCGGTCGTACTCGCCGATCGACACCTGGAGGTAACGGGTGTCGTCGGGGCGGTCGATCCAGTCGTAGGTGCGGCGGATCGGCAGCTGCCAGCAGACGTCCGGCTTGGTCTCCAGCGGCTCGCGGCCCTCCTTGAGCGCGAGCGAGTGCAGGGCGCAGCCGGCGCCGCCCGCGAAGTCCGGGCTGTTCACGAAGATGCAGGCGCCGCCGACCCGGCGGGTCTGGCGGTCGCCGTCCTCGTCCAGCATGGTGATGCCGCCGTCGGACCTGATCCGGCCCTCGGCGTCGGTGCCCTCGGCGAAGTTCTCCCACAGCTCGGGGGTCAGCCGGGCCGCGTGCCCCAGGACGCGCTGCTCGTCGTCCTCGTCCGAGTAGTGCGCGCCCAGCGTGCAGCAGCCGTCCGACTCGCCCCGGCCCTCGCGGATGCCGTGGCAGCCCTGGCCGAAGACGCAGGACCAGCGGGAGGTCAGCCAGGTGAGGTCGCAGCGGAAGACCTGCTCCTCGTCGGCGGGGTCGGCGAACTCGACCCAGGCGCGGGGGAAGTCGAGCGGGACCTCGTCGCGCGGGATCTCGCGGCGCAGGGTCGGCATCGCGAGGTCGACGGGGGCGGGGGAGGCCTTGGGCTTCGCCTTGGCCTTCTTCTTGGACGTTTCTGCTGGTGCCACTCAGCAAGGGTAGAGCTTTCGGGGGTGGTGGCGCGGTGGCGGGACCGGTCGCGGTTCCGGGGGTGCTTCCGGCGGCGGTACCGGGGGCGGTTCCGCGGGCGGGGCGGATGGCGGGGCGGATGGCGGCCCCCGGCCGTGGGGACGTCGGGGTGAAGGCGGGGTGAAGAGGTCCGGAGGGGCGTGCGGTCGGGCCCGGCGGCGTGCCTAGGATGGCGGCCGGTCCGCTACGGGCCCGCTACGGGGAGGTACGGGGATGGCAGGCGGCAGCACCGGGGCGTCCGGCCGCGCGGGTGGGGAGTTCGTCCTCAGGCCGTGGGAACTGCACGGCGAGGGGCGGGAGTTCGAGAAGCTCGGCGGCGAACTGGCGAAGGCCGTCACCGCCCTGGAGGAGGGGCTCGCCGCGATCGGCGCGCCCTGGGGCGCGGACCAGCCGGGCAGCGGCTTCGCCACCGTGTACGGGCAGGCGCGCGGCGAACTCGTCGGCGGGCTGCGGGGGTTGGCCGGTCGGGTGACCGGGGTCGGGGCCGGGCTGCACACGATGGCCGCGCGGACGGCGGACACGGACAGCTCGGCGGCGAGCGGGTTCGGGGCCACCGCGGTGCCGGTGGGCCCGGGGGTGTCGGCTGGTTCGGGGGTGTCGGCGGTGACGTCCGCGGTGTACTCGACGGTGCCCGAGGCAACCCCGGGGGCCGTTCCCGTCGTCCCCGGGGACAAGTCGGTCTGACCGATCCGGCTCCAGGACGGACCGGCTCCAGGACGGACCGGCTCCGGGACGGAGCGGTCCGAGACGGACCGGTTCGAAGGCGGACCGGCTCGAAGGGGGAAGCGCGTGTCCAGGAAACTGCCCGAGGAACTGGCCCCGGTGCTGGCCAGGACCGGCCAGCAGTGGCCGCAGGCCGACGAGGAGGGCCTGCGCAAGGCCGCCGGGGTCTGGCGTGAGTTCGGCAAGGAGGCCGACCGGCTCACCCGGCGCTGCGGCGAGTCCGTCCGGCGGGTCACCGCCGACAACTCCGGCCACGCGGTCGAGGCCTTCGGCGCGTACTGGCAGGGCTTCAGCGGCGGCGGCAGGGGCCACCTGGACGACGCGCACAGCGCGGTCGGGCTGGTCGCCGGTGCCTTCGACACCGCCGCGCGGGCCGTGGACACCTGCAAGGCCGAGATCATCGTGACCCTGCGGCAGCTCGCCGCCGAGCTCCAGCAGGCCGAGGAGCAGGCGGCCAAGGCCAGGGAGGCGGCCGGCCGGGCAGCCGCGGCGGTCGACGGCGACCCGACGAAGAGCGGGGTGGTCGGCGGACTGGAGACCACCGTCGGCGGCCTCGCCACCAAGCTGAAGAACGCCGCCGCCGAGCAGGTCGCGGCGGGGGTGGCGGCCGTCGCCGTCGAGGCCGCCGCGCTGAAGATCGGCGGACTGCTCGCCGAACTCGGCCGCGCCATGAAGGACGGCCTGTCCGGCGCACTCAAGGAGCCCGCCGCCGTCGCCCTGCTGAAGCTCGGCACCGCGCAGGGCACGGGGATCACCGCCGCCTCGTACCGCGCCGGCGCGTTCGACCCGCTCGCCGCCGGACTGCCCGCCGCCCTCGGCGAACCCGGCGTGCTCGGCGCGGACGGCTCCGGGCTGGTCCTGCTCGCCGGGAAGGACGGCAAGCCGCTGGTCGGCGTACCCGGGCTCACGGTCAAGGTGGACGAGCACGGCAAGCCGGTCCTCGGCCCGGACGGGCAGCCCGTCATCCTGCGCGCCGACGGCACGCCGGTGGCCGACGCCGCCGGGCTGCTGGTCGTCCCCGGGCCGGACGGGAAGCCGGTGGTCGGGGTCGCGGACCTGGCCGTCCGGCTGGACGAGCACGGGCGGCCGGTGCTCACCGACGAGGACGGCAAGGCGGTCCGCGGGGTGCCGATCGCCGGGCTCACGCCCGGGGCGGACGGGCCGGGTGGCGACAAGCCCGGCAGCGACAGGCCGTCGGCGGGTGGGACGCCCGACGGGCCGGCGGATCCGAAGGTGCCGGGGGCCGTGACGGTGGCCTCGGTCGCGGTGGCGGACCCGGGGGCGGTGGTCGGCGGGCCGGATGTGGCGGTGGCGGCGGGCGCTTCGGCGGGTGCGGGCTCGGGTCCGGGTGCGGGCTCGGGTGCGGTGGCGGCTGGGGGCGGGGGTGGCCTCTGGGGCTCGGCGGGACAGCACCGGGCGGCGGGCGGCGGTGGCGGCGGTAACTCGGTGCCGTCGGTGCCGTCGGTGCCGTCCGGTGCCGCTCCGGTCCGGCAGGGCGGCGGGTCGGTGGGCTGGTCGGACGGGGACTACCCGCTCCAGGCGCCCGCGGCCTCCTCGCACGGCAGTGCGGTCGGGGGCGGTGGCGGCGGGCCGGTGACCGTACGGACGGACTCGGTGAGTGCGCCGGTCGCGCCCGTCACGGCGCCGTCCGCCGGCGGTCCCTCGCACGGCCCGGCACCGGAGGCCCCGCCGACGGTCCGGCCGGTCGTGGCGCCCGGGCAGTTCGCGGCCCCGGCGTACGGCGGCGGGTACGGCGGGCACGGCGGGTACCCGGTGCCCGGGCCGGTCGGCACCGTCGGGCCCGGGCCGCTGGCGGGCAGCGGCGGCGGGCCCGTGAACGTGGCGGCTCCGTTCGGCAGCGGCGTCGGGGCGGGCGCGTCCGGCAGCCCTGGGGGTGTGGTGGGCGGCGGTACGGCCGTCGGCGGGCCGCAGCCCGGCGCTCCGGGGGCCAGGACCCCGGCCGGCGCCGCGCCGAACCCGGTCGTCGGACCGCCGGTCCACGCCGCCCCGCCGCCTCCGGCCGCACCCCCGATCGTCGGGACCACCCCGGTGATCGGCCGGCCCGAGCCGCACCCGGGGGAGGCCCGGCGGCGGGAGAACGCGGCGGGCCTCGCCGACCCCACCCTCGCCTGGGGCGCGGTGCCGGTTGCGACCGCCCACGCGATGGCCCTCCAACTCGCGCTGCGGGCACGGCGCGGAGCCCAGCCGCAGGACCCGGCGGTCCGGCCGCGCAGCATCACCGACAGCCGACCGTACGGCCTGCCGGGCGGGCTCGGGCCGGTCGACCCGGAGCACCAGGCCGAGGTCGAACGCCGCATGCCCCGGGACGAGGACGGCCTGCCCGTCCGCCACCCCGACCCGGCGGTCGGCGGCTGGGCGGAGGTCGTCAACGACGGCGGCCACCGCGAGCCGGGCCGGGCCAACAACAGCCTGGAGATCGCCCTCTCGGCGGTCGAGTGCTACACCGGCCGCCCGACCTGCGCGGCCCCGCGCATCCCCACCGAGGGCGACGCAGGCGAACGCGGCGGCCGCGACCGCGCGGAACGCGAACTCGGCGCCCGCTTCCGGGACCTGGGCGACGGCGGCCCGGCCTTCGACCGCCTCGCCGACGACCTCCGCCGCGCCGGCCACGGCTCCCAGGCCGTACTGCTCACCCTCGACGCCTACGGCCGCCCGCACGCCTGGAACGCCGTCAACCACCAGGACACCGTCACCTACCTCGACCACCAACTCGCCCGCCAGGCCCCCACCCCCCTCCACCCCGCCACCCACGGCCTCTGGGCCATCGCCCTCACCCCCGAAGGCCGCCCCCTCACCCCCACCCCCTGACCCGCCCCCACCGGTAAGCCGCCCCCGACTCCCCGCGCCCCCACCCCGGCGGGAACCACGAGATCGGTGTCTCCCTTGATCAGGGTGTCCACCTGATCCATGACACTCCCACTTCTCGCGCAGGAGGTGGTGATGGGGGCGTAGGGTCGCGGGTCAGGTCGGGATGGGGCTGGGAGTGGACGGACGGGGTGGTCGGGTGATTGCGCGGGCGCAGGCGGTGGAGGCGGGGCACCGGTGGATCAACGGGGATCTGCCGCAGGGGGCCGGGGCGGTGCGGCGGGTGTGCACCCATGAGTTCGAGCTCGGCTGGGTGGTGTGGGCCGAGCCCGCCCGGGTGGTGGTGGATCCGCGGACAGGGGAGCGGCGGGCGCCCGAGGAGGTGGGGGCGGCCTGCGCCGTGGTGGACCGGGAGAGCGGACGGTTCACGGTGTGGCCCTCGGTGCCGGTGGACGAAGTGGTCGGGCTGTACCGGGACTTCGTCGGCGCGGGCGGCTACGACCCGACCCTCCCGCCAGCGACCGGCCGGGGTGCCCGGGCCGAGCTGACCTACCGGGACGGCACCGGCGAGGAGCGGTCGCTGGCCCTGCGTTCCGCGGCGGGCCTGCCGCACCCGGCACTGCGCGGCTGGTGGTGGCTGCGCGAGCAGGGCATCGCCGCCGGGGACGTGCTGGCCGTCCGGACCGACCTGCGGCCGAGCGCCCTGCCCGGCGGCTACTGGTCGTACGCGCTGGCCGCCGAACTGCCCCACGCCCGGATCGACTTCGAGCTCCCGTACGGCCCGCGCTTCGACCACCGGGCCGCCGCCGTACGGGCGCTGCCCGCGTCGCCGGACGGTCCGGCCCGCAACCGGGTGCCCTTCCCCCGCACGGTGCGCCCCGCACCCGACGAGCCCGACGCGGCGCTCGCCGCCCGGCTCGCGGAGCGGTTCGGCCCGGCGGGCGTCCAGCGCTTCGAGCCGGCCGACGTCGCCCGCGCCGAGCTGCCCGGGGACGCGGCCGCGCTGCTGCTGACGGTGGGCGTCCCGATGGCCGTGCCGGGGTTCTTCGCCCTGCACCACCCCGGGCCGGACGCGATCGTCGACGGCACCCGCCAGGGCGGCGTCCTGCCCCCGCTCGCCGGGCACCTGGCCGAGCTGGGCCGCGGCACCAGGGTGGCCGAGCGGGAGCGCCTGGCGCTCGCCGGGCAGCTGCTGCTGGGGACGGACGGCTGGGCGCTGCTGGCCCTCGACCCGGTGGCCGGAGCCGTCCGGGCGGTGGACCCGGACTACGCGACCGCCCGCCACTGCAACGCCGACCTGCGCGCCTTCGTCCGCTGCCTGGAGGTGTTCGCCGGCTGGTGGCCCGCTCTGCGCGGGCTCGACCCGGTGGCCGCCGGCGGGGCGGTGGACGCCCTGCAGCTGGCGCTGGCGGCGGTGGACGGCACGGTCTTCGCGGACCCGGAGAACTGGTGGGCCGTCATCGTGGAGCAGCTGTGGGACGGACTGCTGTGAGGGACGGACTGTGAGGGACGGCCCGCTGTGAGGGGCGCCCGGGGCCGGCGGCCCCCCGCTCCGCCGCCCGCCGACCGGTCCCGGACCAGCGCGACTACCGTCACACCCCCGCTCGGCGGCTCCCGGATCGCGTAGCGTGGAGAGTTATGCGACTCGGTGTGCTCGACGTAGGTTCCAACACGGTCCACTTCCTCGTGGTGGACGCCCACCCGGGCGCTGCTCCGCTGCCCGCGTACTCGCACAAGGCCGAGCTGCGCCTGGCCGAGCTGCTGGACGCGGACGGCGCGATAACGGAGGCTGGCATCGAGCGGCTGGTGGGCCACGTCGCCTCCTCGCTGCGGGTCGCCGAGGACAAGGGCGTCGTCGACATCCTCCCGTTCGCCACCTCCGCCGTGCGCGAGGCCGCCAACGGTGAGGAGGTGTTGCGCCGGGTGACCGCCGAGACCGGTGTCGAGCTGCGCGTGCTCTCCGGGCAGGACGAGGCCCGGCTCACCTTCCTGGCCGTCCGCCGCTGGTTCGGCTGGTCCTCGGGCCGGCTGCTCAACCTGGACATCGGCGGCGGCTCGCTGGAGATCGCCTGCGGTCTGGACGAGCAGCCGGACGTCGCCTGCTCGCTGCCGCTGGGCGCCGGCCGGCTGACCGCCCGCTGGCTGCCCGGGGACGTCGCCGACCCGGACGGGCTGCGCGAGCTGAGACGCCACATCCGGGCCGAGCTCGCCACGGTGATCGGCGAGATCACCCGGCTCGGCCCGCCGCGGCACGCCGTCGCCACCTCCAAGACCTTCAAGCAGCTGGCCCGGATGACCGGCGCCGCCCCCGCCGACGCCGGTCCGTACACCGACCGCCGGCTCACCCGCAGCGGGCTGGCCTCCTGGCTGCCCCGGCTGTCCGCGATGACCGTCGCCGAGCGCGCCCGGATCCCCGGCGTCTCCGAGGGGCGGGCCAAGCAGCTGCTGGCCGGCGCGTTGGTCGCCGACGCCGCGATGGACCTGTTCGGGCTGGAGGAGCTGGACGTCTGCCCGTGGGCGCTGCGCGAGGGCATCATCCTGCGCCGCCTGGACGCGATGGACGGCTCGGCCGACCGCCGCCGCCCGGCGCTCACCTCGTAAGCCGGGCGCGCGGCCCGTAGTCCGCGCCCCGGCCGCGCCAGGCGGCCGCCCGGCCCCCGTCCGCCCCGCCCCGGAGCCGGGGGCGCCCCGGAGGACCGCCGACCGCCCGGGCCCGGGACAACGTGCCGATGGTCACTGTGCCGGTCATCCCGTCCCGTTCGCCGCGTGCTCCGCTTACGCTGTCTCCCGTGGTGCAACCAGCGGACGAGGACGGAACGCAGGAGGGCCGCACTCCCGGGAACGGGCAGTCGCGGCCGGACGGCCCGCGCCGCCGACTCGGCAAGGCGGTCACGGGCGCCACCGCCGCCCAGGCCGCCAAGCAGGCCGCGAAGGCCGTCAAGGCCGCCCAGCGCACCGCGAAGACCGCAGCGGCGAAGACGACCGCCGCCACGACCGCCGCAGCCAAGACGGCGAAGACGGCCAAGACGGCCAAGACGGCGAACGCCGCGAAGAGGCCGAAGCCGGCCCCCGGGCACCAGCCCACCGCCGGGACCCCCGCCGCGCAGCAGTCCGCCCCGAAGGAGACCCGCACCGCCCGGGCCGCCGGCGCCGCCAAGGCCGCCGTCCAGTCCGTCCGCTCGGTCAAGGCCGCCAAGCGCGACGCCGCCCGCCCGCCGCTGCTGCGCACCACCGACCGGCTGGTGCTGCCCCGGCATCCGGCCCTGCACATCCCCGACACCAAGGTGGTGCTGTCCACCGCCTCCGTGTACCCGGCGAGTACCGCCGTCGCCTTCGAGCTGGCCGCCAAGCTCGGCTACGACGGGGTCGAGGTGATGGTCTGGAACGACCCGGTCAGTCAGGACATCGACGCCCTGCGCCGGCTCTCCGACGCCCACCGACTGCCCATCCTGGCCGTGCACGCGCCCTGCCTGCTGATCACCCAGCGGGTGTGGAGCACCGACCCGTGGACCAAGCTGGTCCGGGCCCGGGCGGCCGCCGAGAAGCTCGGCGCGAGCGCCGTGGTCGTCCACCCGCCGTTCCGCTGGCAGCGCCAGTACGCCCGGGAGTTCGTCGAGGGCATCAACCGGATGGCGGGCGAGACCGACGTCCGCTTCGCCGTCGAGAACATGTACCCGTGGCGCTACCGCGACCGCGAGATGCTCGCGTACGCCCCCGGCTGGGACGTCACCGACGAGGAGTACCGGCACTTCACGATCGACCTCTCGCACGCCGCCACCTCCCGGATCGACACCTTCGCCATGGTCGAGCGGATGGGCGACCGGCTCGCCCACGTCCACCTGGCCGACGGCAGTGGCTCCGGCAAGGACGAGCACCTGATCCCCGGCCGCGGCAAGCAGCCCTGCGCCGAGCTGCTGGAGCACCTCGCCCGCACCGGCTTCGACGGCCACGTGGTGCTGGAGGTCAACACCCGCCGCTCGGCCTCGCCCGCCGAACGCGAGGCCGACCTGGCCGAGGCCCTCGCCTTCACCCGCCTGCACCTGGCCACCCCGTCGCACGTGCGCTGAGCCGTCCGGCCGGAGCGGGTGCGAACCGCCGACCGCCCTGCTGAGGGAGAGAAGTGACGAACAGTCAAGATGGCAAGGAGAGCCGGGAGTTCAGTGGACTCCGCAACTTCCGCGAGCTGGCCGGGAGCTTCGGCGCGGTGGCCGCCGAGTACGACCGCGGCCGCCCCGGCTACCCGGAGGAACTGTTCGACGAGCTGGAGCGGTTCTGGGGCCGGGGGCTCAAGGGGGCCAGGGTCCTCGACGTCGGCGCCGGCACCGGCATCGCCACCCGCCTGCTGGCCGCCCGTGGCGCGGACGTCGTCGCCGTCGAGCCGTCCGCCGGGATGGCCGCGCAGTTCCAGGCCGTCTCCCCGCAGCTCCCGCTGGTCCGCGGCGGCGGTGACGACCTGCCCTTCCACGACCACTGCGCGGACCTGATCACCTACGCCCAGGCCTTCCACTGGACAAACCCCGGGCGGTCCGTCCCCGAGGCGGTCCGGGTACTGCGGCCCGGCGGGGCCCTCGCCACCTGGTGGAACCTCTTCGACGAGACCGTCCCGTGGGTGCGCGCCCGGGACGAGCGGCTGTCCGTCGAGCTGTCCGGCCGCTACCACGGCTACGGCCGGGTGGCCGACCTGACCGCCCCCTTCGCCGCCGCCGGGCTGGAGGTCCGCCGCACCCGGCTGCGCTGGCAACGGCGGGTGTCCGTCGAGCAGGTGGTCGACAACCTCACCTCGCGCTCCTACTTCGCCTCGCTGACCCCGGAGCGGCGCGAGCCGCTGCTCGCCGGCGAGCGCGCGGCGCTGCTGGCCGAGTTCCCGGACGGACAGGTGGTCGAGCCGTACGTCCTCGACCTCACCGTGGCCGTCGTGCGGCACTGAGCCGCCGCCCCGCCGCCTGCCCGCCCTGCCGCCTGCCCACCCCACGGCCTGCCCGCCCTGCCGCCTGCCCGCATCGCGGACGGACCGTCCACCCGGCCGGACGGCGGGCGTAGGCTCGGTATCCACAGCGGGCCCCGAACCCTCCCAGCAGCGGGGTGCCCGCGAGAGCCCCGAAGGAGTGGAGCACAGTGCCCGAGCTGAGGTCCCGTACGGTCACCCACGGTCGCAACATGGCAGGCGCCCGGGCGCTTCTCCGGGCGGCCGGCGTAGCCCGCGAGGACTTCGGCAAGCCGATCATCGCGGTCGCCAACTCCTTCACCGAGTTCGTCCCCGGCCACACCCACCTCCAGCCGGTCGGCCGGATCGTCTCCGAGGCGATCAAGCGGGCGGGCGGCATCCCGCGCGAGTTCAACACCATCGCCGTGGACGACGGCATCGCGATGGGCCACGGCGGCATGCTCTACTCGCTGCCCTCGCGCGACCTGATCGCCGACTCGGTCGAGTACATGGTCAACGCCCACTGCGCGGACGCCCTGATCTGCATCTCCAACTGCGACAAGATCACCCCGGGCATGCTGATGGCCGCGCTGCGCCTGAACATCCCGACCGTGTTCGTCTCCGGCGGCCCGATGGAGGCCGGCAAGGCCACCCTGGTCGACGGCACCGTGCGCAAGCTCGACCTGGTCGACGCGATCTCCCAGGCGGTCAACGAGAACGTCTCCGACGAGGACATCGCGATCATCGAGGAGAACGCCTGCCCGACCTGCGGCTCGTGCTCCGGCATGTTCACCGCCAACTCGATGAACTGCCTGACCGAGGCGATCGGCCTCTCGCTGCCCGGCAACGGCTCGGTGCTCGCCACCCACACCGCCCGCAAGGACCTGTACGAGCGGGCCGGGCGGACGGTGGTCGAGATCGCGAACCGCCACTACGGCCAGGACGACGCCTCCGTTCTGCCCCGGGCGATCGCCACCCGCGCCGCCTTCGAGAACGCCATGGCCCTGGACATCGCCATGGGCGGCTCGACCAACACCATCCTGCACCTGCTGGCCGCCGCCCAGGAGGCGGAACTGGACTTCGACATGCGGGCGATCGACGCCATCTCCCGCAAGGTGCCCTGCCTGTCCAAGGTCGCGCCGAACGGCTCGTACTACATGGAGGACGTGCACCGGGCCGGCGGCATCCCGGCCATCCTCGGCGAGCTGTACCGCGGCGGGCTGCTCAACGAGGACGTCCACACCGTGCACGCCGACTCGCTCGCCGAGTGGCTCAAGACCTGGGACGTGCGCGGCGGTTCGCCCTCCGCCGAGGCCGTCGAGCTGTGGCACGCCGCCCCCGGCTGCGTCCGCTCCGCCGAGGCCTTCTCGCAGTCCGAGCGCTGGGAGTCGCTGGACACCGACGCCGCCGGGGGCTGCATCCGCAGCGTCGAGCACGCCTACTCGGTCGAGGGCGGCCTGGCCGTGCTGTACGGCAACCTCGCCGAGGACGGCTGCATCGTGAAGACCGCCGGCGTGGACGAGTCGATCTGGACCTTCAGCGGCCCGGCCGTCGTGGTCGAGTCCCAGGAGGACGCGGTCGAGGCGATCCTGGCCAAGCGGGTCAAGGAGGGCGACGTCGTCGTCATCCGCTACGAGGGCCCCAAGGGCGGCCCGGGCATGCAGGAGATGCTCTACCCCACCTCCTTCCTGAAGGGCCGGGGCCTGGGCAAGGCCTGCGCGCTGGTCACCGACGGACGCTTCTCCGGCGGCACCTCTGGCCTGTCCATCGGCCACGCCTCCCCGGAAGCGGCCTCCGGCGGCACCATCGCGCTGGTCGAGGACGGCGACACCATCGCCATCGACATCCCGGGCCGCCGGATCTCCCTGGAGGTCCCGGACGAGGTCCTGGCCGAGCGCCGCAGCGCCCTGGAGGCCTCGGGCGGCTACCGGCCGAAGAACCGCGACCGCCAGGTCAGCCAGGCCCTGCGCGCCTACGCCGCGATGGCAACCTCCGCCGACAAGGGCGCCGTCCGCGACGTCTCCAAGCTGGGCTGAGCCCGTACGGGCCCGTACGGGGCACCTCGTACGGAACGAGGAGGAGCCGTCCCGCCGGCCGGGACGGCTCCTCCGCCGTGTGCGGCGGTCGGGTGATAATCGACGGTGTGAGCGAGCAGCCCCCCACCCCCGCCCCCACTCCCGCCGGCGCCCCCGAGCCGGAGCCCATCCGCTGGTTCGGCACCACCTGGCTGAACCGGGACAACGGCTACTGGCTGCGCCGGGTCGCCGTGTCGGTCGGCTCCCTGGTCGCGGCCGCCGCCGCGGTGCTGCTGCTGCGCTTCGGCGTCGAGGGCGTCGCGCTCTCCGACAACGGCGGCTTCCTCAACGGGCTGCTGACCGCCGCCATCGTGGTCTGTTCGATGATGGCCGTGCGGCGCACCTGGAAGGTGCTCACCGAGGGCAAGGACAAGCTGACCGGCTGGATGGCCGAGGACAAGTCGCTCGGCGCGGTGTGGATGATCGGCGGGGCCGGCTCGCTCCTCGCCTACTTCGCCCGCAGCCTGGTCGAGGCCCCGGGCGAGGCGGTCCGGCGGGCCGCCCACCAGCGGGCCGTCGAGCAGTACGAGAAGCGCCGGGCCGGCCGCAGCGGCCGACCCGGCGGGAAGCGCAAGGGCTGATCGTCAGGTCCGGCTGACGGATCCGCACTCGTCGGCCGGCTGGATGTCCTTGCTGCGGTCGTACGGGTCGACCTCGGGACCGGTCGGCCGGGAGCCCGGAGCGTCCGACTGCAGCTCGGCGAACTGGTCGAACTGCGGGTGGAAGTAGCCGTCGTAGACGCCACAGGCCGAGTTGGCGGGGTCCGTCTGGCTCTCGCCGAACGCGATCTTCCTCGGATCGACGGGGTAGCGGCCCGGGTCGTAGAAACGGAACGTCTCCACCCGGCGCACGATGGTGCGGGTGGTCCAGGTGTCCCCGGACACGTCGCCGCTCGGCGTGAGCAGGCCCGCCGGCTTGGCCGCGCCGTCCTGGGGCGCGGTCGGCTTCGTCGGCTGCGGGGCGCCGGTCGGCGGCTTGGGCGACATGGCCCGCTTGGCGGCGTCCGGACCGGGGCGCAGCGCGTACACGAAGCTGAAGTCGGTGTGGACGAGGACGCCCTTGTCGCCGTCGCCCTCGTACGTCATCCGGCCCTGCACCTTGACCACGTCGCCCACCGGAATGGCGTCGCGCGGGTCGAAGCGGCTGAACCAGCTGGTCGGGTCGTTCTTCTCGGACGGGTTGTCCAGAGCGGCCACCGCTCCGTCGCGCTCCTCCCGCAGCAGCAGCGCGAGCGCGGCGTCCGGCCGGCCGCCCCCGACCGTCTTCGGGTCGAGGTCGGCGGCGGTCAGGTAGTCCTTGACCAGCTGCAGCTGGGCGGCGACCTGGTCGGCGGAGAAGACGCCGGTGGCCTTGGCCTCGGGGAGCACGAAGGCCTCCGCGCCGTTCGGCCAGCCCTCGGCCGGGGAGCCGGCCCACGGGTGGTCCACGGTCGGCTGCTCCTCACGGGTCTTCGGCGGCGCGGTCGTCGGCTTGGCGGTCTCCGGGGCGACGGTGGGCACCGGCGAGTGCTGGGCCGCGGCGCCCGCACCCCAGCGGAACGAGTACCAGTCGCGCAGCGCGTCGACGTTCAGCGCCGCGAGCACCACGGCGACGGCCAGCGCGACGAACAGCGGCGCGCGCCACTCCAGCCGGCGGCGCGGGCGCGGGTTGCCCCACGGGTCGGGCGCGGCGGGCTTCGGCTTGCGGCCGAACCGGCGCTTGGACGCCTGCGGGCCGTCGTTGATCGAGCGGCGGCCGCCCGGGTCGACGGGCGGGGTGTGCTTCCACCGGGCGGACAGCATGCGGGTGCGCCCGCTCTGCTCCTTGACGGCGGCGCCCCTGATGAACTCCTCGTCCAGGACGAGGTCGGCGAACGGGTCCTTCTCGCCCGTCCCGGACGGGTCGGACCCGCCCGGCTCGTCGCCCCCGGAGGGGCGCGGTTCCGGATCTTCGGCTATCGGCATCGCGCCAGTATGACGACGGGGGGTGACGGTGCGCCGATCGGGGGCACACCACGTGGTGAACTCGTGCGGATCGGGTGACAGTTCACCCCGGTTCGTCCGGAACCGCGCCGCCGCCCGGGTCCGTCCGTCGTCCGGAACCGCCGCCGCCCGGGCCGTTCGTCGCCCGGGGCCGGGCCTCCGCCCGGGACGGTCCGTCGCCCGGGTCCGTCCCGCTCAGCCCTTGCCGCGGGCCTGCTTGACCGAGCCGACCACCCCGGCGATCGCCAGCAGCAGACCGGCCGGCAGCAGCGAGACGAAGAAGGCGCCGAACAGCCCCTCGTCGCCGAGGAACAGCTGGGCGAGCGTGTTGAGGGCCAGCAGTCCGCCGGCCGCCGGGAGCGCCGACTGCCACGGGTGCTCGTCCGCCCAGCGGCGCAGCCGCCGGTCGGTGGTGTCGTGCCGCAGCCGGCCGCCGACGGTGCCGACCAGGAAGAAGAAGAACAGACCCCAGCCGGCCGGTGAGGCCAGCATGCTCAGCGACCAGTTCCCGGAGATCGCCTCGATCCCCAGGGCCGTCGCCCCCACCACCGCACCGACCCCCGCGGCGGTCCGCCACGGGCCCACGGTCGCCGAGGCGACGGCGAGTTGCCGGTTCTCACGTCGGGACATTTCGTCGTGTGCCATGGCTCCACGGTGCGCCTGCCGGAGCGCGGAGGCCATAGGGGAAACCCCCGACTTTCCTCCCTAGGGGCAAGGCCGTTCCGGTCCGTGGCGACCACGGAACGGACGGTCCCCGCGTACGCCGCCGGGCGGTGCGAGGATGGCCGCAGCACCGGGGCAAGGCCGTAGTACCGAGGCAAGGAGCGGACCATGGGCAGCAGCGCAACACACGGACAGAAGATCGCCTTCCTGGGCACCGGCAAGATCGGCGAGGCCCTGCTCTCCGGTCTGCTGCGGGCCGGCAAGGACCCGGCCGACGTCCTGGTGACCGCCCGCCGCCCCGAGCGCGCGGTCGAACTCGCCGCCCGCTACGGCGTGGTGGCCGTCTCCAACGCCGAGGCCGCCAAGCTCGCCGACACCCTGATCCTCGCGGTCAAGCCGCAGGACATGGGCACCCTGCTGGACGAGCTGGCCCCGCACGTCGGTGCGGACCGGCTGGTGATCTCGGCCGCGGCCGGCGTCCCCACCGCCTGGTTCGAGGAGCGGCTGGCGGCCGGCACCCCGGTGGTCCGGGTGATGCCCAACACCCCGGTCCTGGTGGACGAGGGGATGAGCGTCATCTCGGCCGGCTCGCACGCGGGCGAGGAGCACCTGGCGCGCGCCGAGGAGATCTTCAGCTCGGTCGGCAAGGCGCTGCGGCTGCCCGAGTCGCAGCAGGACGCGGCCACCGCGCTGTCCGGCTCCGGTCCGGCCTACTTCTACTTCCTGGTCGAGGCGATGACCGACGCCGGCATCCTGCTCGGCCTGCCCCGGCAGGTGGCGCACGACCTGATCGTGCAGTCCGCGATCGGCGCCTCGGTGATGCTGCGCGACTCCGGCGAGCACCCGGTGAAGCTGCGCGAGGCGGTCACCTCGCCGGCCGGCACCACCATCGCGGCGATCCGCGAGCTGGAGAACCACGGGGTGCGGGCCGCTCTGCTCGGTGCCCTGGAGGCGGCCAGGGACCGCTCCCGGGAGCTGGCCTCGGGCGGAAAGTGACCGCTGCGCGACCCCTCCCGTAATCGCGGCGCACCCCCTACGCTCTCGCCAACATCGTCCTACCGGTCGGTAGTGGGGCCGGCGACGTCAGCGAGGTCCGTGTGGAGTCCGCCTGGAGGTCCGCGTGAGTGCCGCACCGTCCGCACGGCCCGTCCCGTCCCCCGTGGCGCCCGGCCTGCGGGCCGGGCGGGCCGCACTCGCCGTCAGCTTCCTGCTCCAGGGCACCGTCTTCGCCCTGCTGGTCACCTGCATCCCGGAGATCCAGCACCGGTACGGGCTGAGCGACGGGCTGCTGCCGGTCTTCCTGGCCGCCGTGCCGGTGCTCGCCGGAGTCGGGTCGATCGCCTCCGAGCAGCTGGTGAGGCGCACCGGCGCGCGGGCCGTGCTGCGGGTGGTCCAGCCCGCCGTCTGCCTCAGCCTGGCGGCCGCCGGGCTGGGCGGCACGCTGTGGCAACTCGCGCTGGCGCTGGGCGCGTTCGGGCTGCTGGTGGGTGCGCTGGACGCCAGCATGAACATGCTCGGGGTGGGGCTCCAGCACCGCTACGGCCGCTCGATCATGATCGGCTTCCACGCCGCGTTCAGCCTCGGCGGCATCCTCGGCGCGACCCTGGCGGGCCTCGGCTCGCACTACGACCTGGGGCTGCCGGTGCTGTTCGGCACGGCCGCCGCGGTGATCGCCCCGCTCGCCCTGCTGACCGGCACGCGGTTCGCGGGACCGGCCGAACTCGGCGACGCCGTCCGGGAGGCCGCCGAGGCCGCCGCGCGGTCCGTTCCCTGGCGTCCGCTGCTGCCGCTCTGCCTGGCGATGGCCTTCGCGTACATCGCGGACGCCTCGGTCTCCAACTACAGCGTCAAGTACCTGACCGACGGGCTGGGCAGCCGGGAGGACCTCGCCAAGCTCTCCTACCTGGGCTACATGGTCGCGATGCTGCTCGGCCGGGCCCTGGGCGACCGCGCGGTGCAGCGTTTCGGTGCCGTCCCGGTGGTCCGCGCCGGCGCCGCGCTGGCGGCCCTCGGCTTCGGGCTGGCCGCGGTCGCGCCCGCCGCCTGGGCGGGCGTCGCCGCCTTCACCGTGCTGGGCTTCGGCATCTGCGCGATCATCCCGCAGGTGTTCGCGGCCGGCGGCCGGCTCTTCCCGGCCGACTCGGACGCCGCGGTGGCCCGGCTCAACCTCTTCAACTACGTGGGCTTCCTGCTCGGTTCGCCGCTGGTCGGGGCGATCGCGGACGCGAGCTCGTACCGCTGGGCGCTGCTCGCTCCGATGCTGCTGGTGCTCGCCGTCCTGCCGCTGGCCGAGCGCTTCGCCCCGGCGCCGGTTCCGGCCCCGGCCCCCGCCGTCGGGTGACGGCGGGGGCGGTCGACGGGACGTGGGGTCAGCTGATCACGGTCTCCAGTTCGGGCAGTCCTCCTGCCCAGAGGCCGTCCTTGTTGAAGCCCGGGGCGTCCGAGCCGTACTCGGCGTAGACGTACGGGGCCCAGTTCAGCGTGTACGACCCGGTCCAGGTCGGTGTGGAGGTGATCCGCGCGGTGACCGTGACGGTGCGGGTGGCGCCCGGCGGGATCGGCGTCGTGAGGTGGAAGGCGGCGCCGTTGTTGAAGCCGCCGTACGAGCAGTCGACGCTCTCGCCGCCGCAGCCGGTGGTGGTGACCACGTCGGCCCGCTGGTTGGTCGGCCAGGTCGGCTGGACGTACAGGTAGGCGAAGGAGATGGCGTTGGGCTCGGTGTTGGTGAGCGACAGGGTCAAGGTCAGCTGATCGCCCGGCGCCGCCGTCTTCTTGTCGACGGAGAACGCGGTGCCGCCGATCTGGGGGATGGCGGAGGCCGGCTGGGCGGCGAAGACCACGCCAAGTCCCAGTATCGCAGCGAGAATTACCGCAAGGCGTTGCACGCTGAATGGCTTCATGGCGGAGAGGATAGGGACCTGTGAAGGACTTGTCTGCAACGCCTTCACATCGCCCTCGACTGCCGCCGACACGCCCCGGCCCCCGCCGTCGGGTGACGGCGGGGGCGGTCGACGGGACGTGGGGTCAGCTGATCACGGTCTGGAGCTCGGGCACCCCGTAGGTCCAGCTCTGGTCCTTGGCCGTGGTGGTGCCGCCGACCTGGCCGAACTCGTAGTAGACGTACGGTGCCCAGTTCAGCGTGTACGGCGCGGTGCCCCACGCCGGGGTGTCGGTGATCTTGACGGTGAGCGTGACGCTCTTCGTCGCCCCGGGCGCGATCGGCGCGTTGAAGTGGAAGTTGGCGCTGTTCCCGTTGGTCACGCAGTCGGAGGTGTCGCCGGTGCAGCCGGTGATGGTGAACGCTCCGGCCTGGGTGTTGGCCGGCCAGGTCGGCTGGACGGACTCGTAGGCGAAGTAGATGGGGCTGTTCTCACTGTTGGTGAGCGACAGCGTCAGGGTCAGCTGGTCTCCCGCCTTGGCCGCCGACTTGTCGACCGCGAAGGTGGTGCCGGCGACCGCGGCGGAGGCCGGCTGGGCGGCAAAGAAGACGCCAAATCCCAGTATTGCAGCGAGAATTACCCCAAGGCGTTGCACGCTGAATGGCTTCATGGCGGAGAGGATATGGAGTCTCAAAGCTTTTGTCTGTACCGCCTCAACACCCGCCTCCACAGCCGCCCCACAACGTCCGTGGTCTCATCGCGCACCCGCCCCGCTCGGCCGCCGCCGGGCACCGGCCCGGCGTGCCCTGGCAGCGGTCCGGCCACCGCCACCCGCTACGGTGGAGGCCATGCCCGAAGCCGAGCGTGACACCCCCTGCGGCCTGCACCTCTTCTGGGACGAGGCCGTCACCGCCTACGACTTCGGCCCCGGCCACCCGATGGACCCGACCCGGCTGGCCCTCACCATGCGCCTGGTCGAGGACCTCGGGCTGAGCAGCGGGCCCGGGGTGACCGTCCGGGCCGCACCGCCGGCCGGCGAGTCCACCCTCCGGCTGGTGCACACCCGGGAGTACGTCGAGGCGGTCCGCAATGCCGCCGCCCACCCCGAACGCTCCGACCCCCTGCACGGACTCGGCACCGACGACAACTGGTCCTTCCCGGCGATCCACTCGGCCTCCGCGCTGATCGCCGGCCAGTCCGTGGCCGCCGCCGAGGCGGTCTGGCGCGGCGAGACCCCGCACGCCGTCAACTTCACCGGCGGGCTGCACCACGCGATGCCCGGCAAGGCCTCCGGCTTCTGCGTCTACAACGACCCGGCGCTGGCCATCGCCCGGCTGCTGGAACTCGGCGCCGAGCGGGTCGCCTACGTGGACGTGGACGTGCACCACGGCGACGGCGTCCAGGCGGCCTTCTGGAACGACCCCCGGGTGCTCACCGTCTCGCTGCACGAACACCCCGCCACGCTCTTCCCGCAGACCGGCTGGTCGATCGAGACCGGCGGCGAGGACGCCCCCGGCTCCGCCGCCAACCTCCCGCTGCCCGCCGGCACCGGCGACGCCGGCTGGCTGCGCGCCTTCCACGCCGTGGTGCCCGAACTGCTCGACGCCTTCCGGCCGCAGGTCCTGGTCACCCAGCACGGCGCCGACACCCACCTGGAGGACCCGCTCGCCCACCTCGCCGTCACCGTGGACGCCCAGCGGCTGATCGCCGAGACGCTGCACGACCTCGCCCACCAGTACGCCGGCGGCCGCTGGGTGGCCACCGGCGGGGGCGGCTACGCGGTGGTGGACGTCGTCCCGCGCACCTGGACCCACCTGGTCGCCACCGCCGCCGCCCGGCCCGTCGACCCGGCCACCGAGACCCCGGAGTCCTGGCGCGCCGAGGTCTACCGCCGCACCCGCCGCCCGGCCCCGCTGCGGATGACCGACGGCGCCCGCCCGGTCTGGCGCGACTTCGACTCGGGTTACGATCCGGCCGACCGGCTCGATCAGGCCATCCTCGCCACCCGGCGAGCGGTGTTCCCGCTGCACGGACTGCTGGCCTGAATCCGCCTTCCCGGCCGCGCCCGGGCCGCGTCCCGGCGGGGCCGTGCGTACGCCGAGCGGTGCCATCCGCCGGTCGGCTACGTACTGCAACAGTCCTATCTCTCACCGTACGAGGACTGCACTTCCCCTCTTCCCACTGGTACCACCCATAACTACTCTGGGGATACACGTGTGCCGGTGGAGTCACCGGAGGGGAAGCCGGTGCCTTGCACACGGGTAAGGGTCGGGTGATGGTCATGAGTTCCGTCGAGCGCCCCCTTCAGGAAGTCGTCTTCCTGACCGTGGCGGAGGTCGCCGCGGTCATGCGGGTGTCCAAGATGACGGTGTATCGGTTGGTGCACAGCGGAGAGCTGCCGGCCATCCGGGTCGGACGGTCCTTCCGGGTGCCCCAGCAGGCGGTGCACGAGTACCTCAAGGAGTCCTACGTGCGGCTCGAGAGCGCGTAGCGCGGGCGCGCGGGTGCGGGGTCCACACCGGTGGGCCCCGCACCCGTTCGCCGGGGATTTCCCCCGAGTTCTCCGGTTGCCGGGGGCGCGATTTACAGCCCCGGGCAACCGGAAGGTAGGCTAGGCCCTCACGTCAGTCGTATGGACTCCGTCTCTCACGGGCGAGAGTCTCAGTGAGCGAGGGTTGTTCCGTGGGCTCTGTCATCAAGAAGCGTCGCAAGCGTATGGCCAAGAAGAAGCACCGCAAGCTTCTGAAGAGGACTCGCGTTCAGCGTCGCAACAAGAAGTAAGCGCCCCCGGCCGCGCCTGGCGCGCCCAGCGCTTCCACCGCCCGCCCAGCCCGTCACGGCCTGGGCGGGCGGTGTCGTTTCACGGCCCGGCGGGGCGGCGCGGTACGGTGCACGCAGGCCGCCGGGGCCGGGAAATGGGGGCATCACCGTGGGCGTGGTCGTGCTCGTCACCGGCGTGGCACGCCATCTCGGTGCCCGCTTCGCCGCCGAGGTCCGCCGCCGTCCTGGCGTCGACCTGGTGGTCGGTGTGGACGTGCAGCCGCCCCGGCTGCCGCCCGGGGAACCGGCCGGCCCGGCCGCCCCGTACCGCTTCCACCAGCTCGACCTGCGCCGTCCGGCGCTCTCCCGGGTGCTGGCCGAGCACCGGGTGGACACCGTGGTGCACCTCAGCGTCAGCGCCACCGGCCTGGGCTCCACCAACCGCTCCGCGGTGAAGGAGTCCAACGTGATCGGCACCATGCAGCTGCTCGGCGCCTGCCAGAAGGCCCCCGGGGTGCGCCGGCTGGTGGTGAAGTCCACCACCGGGGTCTACGGCTCCGCGCCCCGCGACCCGGCGGTGTTCAGCGAGCGGATGCAGCCCAAGGACCCGCCCGGCGGCGGCTTCGCCAAGGACGCGTCGGAGGTCGAGGGCTACGTGCGCGGCTTCGCCCGCCGCCGCCCGGACGTCGCGGTGACGGTGCTGCGCTTCGCCAACATCGTCGGCCCCGACGCGGACACCCCGCTCAGCGAGTACTTCGCCCTGCCCGTGCTGCCGACCGTCCTCGGCTACGACCCGCGGCTGCAGTTCGTCCACGAGGACGACGCCGTTGCGGTGCTCTGCCGGGCCGCCGACGAGCCCGCGCCTGGCACCGTCAACACCGGGACCTTCAACGTGGCGGGGGAGGGCGTCCTGCTGCTCTCCCAGTGCGCCCGCCGGCTCGGCCGGCCCACCCTGCCGCTGCTGCTGCCCGCGGTCAGCTGGATGGCCGTGCTCGCCCGGCAGAGCCGGCTGGTGGACGTCTCGCCCGAGCAGCTGCGGCTGCTCACCCACGGCCGGGTGGTGGACACCGCGCGGCTGCGCGACACCTTCGGCTACCGTCCGGCGTTCAGCACGCCGGAGGCCTTCGCCGACTTCGCCGCCGCCCGCGGCCCGGGCCTGCTGCCGCCCGAGCGGCTGGCCGCCGTCGCCGACCGGTTGACCGCCCTGCTCGGCCCGGAGCGCGCCGCTGGGCCCGCCACCGGACCGGACGCCCTGCCGAACCGCCCCCGCCGACCGAGGAGCTGAACCCGCGATGAGTGCCGCAGCCGAGAACGCGCCGGGCGAGGCCAGGGTCATCCCGATCGAGTCCGCCCCCAGCTGGACCTCACCCGAGGGGCCGAAACCGGCCGACCGGCTCGCCGAGGCCGTCGGCGGGGCGCTGTCCGGGCCGCTCGGCCAGGCCGCCACCCGGCTGTTCGGCAAGGGCTGGGAGGGCCGCGCCGCCGAGGGGCTGGCCTTCCTGCGCCGCCGGGTGACCGGCGACTACGAGGTGGACGAGTTCGGCTTCGACCGGGAGCTCACCGAGGAGGTGCTGCTCTCGCTGCTGCGTCCGCTGGCCGAGAAGTACTTCCGGATCGACGTCCAGGGCGTGGAGAACATCCCGGCCGAGGGCGGTGCGCTGGTCGTCGCCAACCACTCCGGGACGATCCCGCTGGACGCCCTGATGACCCAGGTGGTCATCCACGACCACCACCCCGCCCGGCGGCACCTGCGGATGCTCGCCGCCGATCTGGTCTTCGTACTGCCCGGCATCAACGAGCTGGCCCGCAAGGCCGGCCACACGCTGGCCTGCAACGAGGACGCCCAGGCCCTGCTGGAGCGCGGCGAGGTGGTCGGGGTCTGGCCGGAGGGCTTCAAGGGGATCGGCAAGCCGTTCTCCGAGCGCTACAAGCTCCAGAGGTTCGGCCGCGGCGGTTTCGTCGCCTCCGCGCTGCGGGCGCGGGTGCCGATCGTGCCCTGCTCGATCGTCGGCGCCGAGGAGACCTACCCGATGATCGGCAACGTGAAGACGCTGGCCCGGCTGCTGGGCCTGCCGTACGTGCCGATCACCCCGACCTTCCCCTGGCTGGGCCCGCTCGGGATGCTGCCGCTGCCGACCAAGTGGACGATCCGCTTCGGCGAGCCGATCGCCACCGACGCCTACCCGGCGGAGGCGGCGGACGACCCGATGCTGGTCTTCGACCTGGCCGACGAGGTGCGCGAGACCATCCAGCACAGCCTCTACCAACTGCTGGTGCAGCGGCGCTCGGTGTTCTTCTGACGGACCCCCGCCGATGACGGACGCCCGCCGAGCGGCGCCGCCCGGACCGGCCCCGGACACGGCGAGGGCCCGGCGGATATCGCACTCCGCCGGGCCCCCACCGCCCTGCTGTCAGCCGCCCAGGATCCGCAGACCGGGCAGCAGGTCGGGGAGCAGCGGCGGCACCTCGACGCCCTGCGGCTGGGCCGCGTTCGGGGCGCTGGGCGCGGCCTGCTGCGGCGCCTGCGGCGGGGCCGCGTCGGCGCTCGGTGAGGGCCTGGTGCCGGTGAGGCCGTTGGTGAGGCCGCCGACCAGGCCGTTGACGGCGTCCGGGGCGCTGCTGGGCAGGGTGTCCGGCAGGACGCCGCCCTTGCCGCCGTTGCCGGAGGCGCCGGAGCCGGGGTAGGCCGGGGGGTGCTCGGTGGCGCCGGGGCGGTTGCCGGCGGCGCCGGAGCCCGGGGCCTGGCCGGCGCCGGCCGTGGTGCCGGAACCGGCCGCCGGGGAGCCGGCCGGGGAACCGCCGGTCGAGTGGGCCGAGCCGTCGCCCGCTCCGGTGCCGGTCGCGCCGCCGCCCTGGGCGGGGGGCAGGACCAGGCGCAGGGGCGCGACGTCCTCGCTTATGTCGTCGAAGAGCCGGTTCACCAGGTCGGCCTGCCGGGTGAGCTGGACGGGCAGCTTGCCCTGCAGCTCGCTCCACCGGCCGTCCTCGTCGTGGGCGAAGCCGGCCAGGGCCCGCATCGGGTCGAGGGAGCCGTTGCTGCGGTAGACCGAGCGCAGCAGTTCGCGGCCCTTGAGGGCGTCGGCGTGCATGTCGTCCAGGGCGCGGCGGACCTGTTCGACGGTGGCCGGGCTGAGGGCGCCGGCCGGGCCGGCGCGGCCGACCAGCGTCTTGGCCTCGCCGAGCCGGGTGGCCGCGTTGTCGAGCAGCAGTTCGCCGCGTTCGGAGTCGGAGCCCGCGAGGTCGAGCCGGAGCCCTTCCAGTCCGCGTTTGAGGCCGTACAGCGTGTCCCCGGGGAGGGCGTTGGAGCTGGCCGCGGCGGCGCCGGCCAGGCTGCCGACGGCGAGCCCGGCGACCAGCCCGCCGATCGCGAACCGTCGGCTCCAGCGGCCGCGCGGCGCCGTCCGGATCGCCCGGTGGCGGCGCTGGCGGGGCACCGCGGTGCCCGTCCCGCCGGCGAAGGCCTGCTCGAACGCGGCCATCAGCTGGGCGCGTTGGACCGTGCGGACCTCCCGGTCCAGCACCGGCCCGGGCAGCGCCCCCAGCGCATCGGTCAGACCGACCAGTTCGGCCATCGCGACCGGACCGGCGCCGGTGACAGCGGCGCTGTCCGATTCGGTGTTGGCCGCAGCGCGTTGCTCCGCCTGGTGGGCCTCCAGCGCCTCGGCGAAGGCCTTCGCCCGCCGGTGCTCAAGCACGTTTGCCGTCACGGGCCACACCTCCCTTCGTCGTTGTCGACACCCCGGCCTGCCGGACGGTTGCCCCGGCTGGCCAAAGCCACTCCATCGGGTGATAGGCCGCAATTCGACTTGACCGTACGCCTGGTGGGGGCTTGCACGCTGGAAAACGAGCGGTGCGGGCGGTCGGTTACGCACGGCTGATCATCGGATCGACCGTTCACCCTGACGTGTCGGCCGGGCGCGAACGATGACGGCCCGGTAGGGCGTATGGCGCCGGTGCCGTCCGCGGCGCGGCTCATCGCGCGTCGGGCGGGAGCAACCGGGCCAGGGTGCGGACGGCGCGGTACTGGAGGGTCTTGATGGCGCCCTCGTTCTTGCCCATGATCCGGGCCGTCTCGGCCACCGAGAGCCCCTGCAGGAAGCGCAGGGTGACGCACTCCTGCTGCTGCGGGTTGAGCCGGCGCACCGCGTCCAGCAGGGCGGCGTTGGAGAGCGACTCCAGCACCGACTCCTCCGGGCTGCGCTCGCACTCGTTGGAGTCGAGCATCTCGCCGGTGGTGACCTCCAGCCGGAAGCGGCTGGACTTGAAGTGGTCGGCGACCAGGTTGCGGGCGATGGTGACCAGCCAGGCGCCGAAGTCCCGGCCCTGCCAGGTGAAGGTGCCGATCCGGCGCAGGGCGCGCAGGAAGGTCTCGCTGGTGAGGTCCTCGGCGGTGGCCCGGCTGCCGACCCGGTAGTAGATGTACCGGTAGACGGTGTCCGCGTAGTGGTCGTAGAGCCGGCCGAAGGCCTCGCTCTCACCGGCCTGGGCCCGCTCGACCAGCTCCATGATCGGGTTGTGCTCGGTCTCGTAGCCGGGGCTGGGCGCGGTCCGGGTGCGGCCCCGGCCGGTGCCCGCGCTGCCGGTGCGGCCGCGTGAGCCGGTGCCGGCCGAGCCGGCGGCAGTGGTGCGCAGCGCCGGGCCGGATGTCGCGGGCTGGCCGAACGATCCGCCGGCGAGCGCCGGTTGGGGCGAGGTGGGGAGCTGGGTGCGGAGCAGGGTGCGCAACAGGTCCAGGCCGGTGGAGATCTGCCGCTCGACGGTCGGCCGGCCGCGCAGGCCGATGCGGGGGCGCAGGGGCGCGGACGACGGGCGGGAGGGTGCAGGCGCGTCGTTCCGGACGGGTGGGTACACGGGACTCCCAGAGGCAGAACTGTGGACGGATCACCTCCGCCTGCGCGGAGAGCACCCCCGCGGCGTCCGTTCGAGCGGGACGCGTGGTGGCGTGCATCCAGGAGAGAATAACGCTTTGTGCAATGACAGCTACACCGTGTGGTCGAAGTGGTCGTTTGGGATCCATTTGTTGTGCATATTCGGCTGATACCGACCGGAGCTGTCATCGTTCATCCGGCTCAACGTGATCGAACGGGCGCCCAGGGTGACCAATTCGGCGGCCTGGGGGGCGGTTTCCCAGCCTTGGGGCTCGGCAATCCCCGACTTTCCCGGACTGGCGAACGATCAGAACCGGTCGCCCGGCGACAGATTCGCGCAGGCGGCCCGGACTGCCGTGCGGTGCGGGGGAGTTCGCCCGTAAGAGGGGCCAGGTCAGAGGCCGTGTTGACGCCCGCTCACTCGTCAGGGCGAGCCCGCCCGGACGGCCCCCAGGCGGCCCCCAGGCGGCCCCCAGGCGGCCTTCGGGCGGTCTCAGCCGCGCCGTCGCCGTCGGTTCAGCGCCACCCCGGCCGCCGTCGCGCCGGCCAGCACCCCGAGCGCGGCCGCCGCCGGCAGCCCCACCCGGGCCGCCTTGCGCCCGGTCCGGAAGTCCCGCACCCGCCACCCCTGGGCGCGGGCGTGGCGCCGCAGCGCGCCGTCCGGGTTCACCACGTACGGGTGGCCGACCAGCGAGAGCATCGGGATGTCGTTGGCCGAGTCGCTGTAGGCGGCGCAGCGGTCGAGGTCGAGGCGCTCGCGCCGGGCCAGCGCGCGGACGGCGGCGGCCTTGGCCGGACCGTGCAGCAGGTCGCCGACCAGCCGGCCGGTGTAGTGGCCGTCCGTGGCCTCGGCGACGGTGCCCAGCGCGCCGGTCATGCCGAGCCGCCGGGCGATGATCCGGGCCACCTCCAGCGGGGCGGCGGTGACCAGCCAGACCCGCTGGCCGGCGTCCAGGTGCATCTGGACCAGGGCGCGGGTGCCGGGCCAGATCTTGTCCGCCACGACGTCCTCGAAGATCTCCTCGC
Source organism: Kitasatospora sp. NPDC001132 (assembly GCF_053598415.1). Classification (NCBI taxonomy): domain Bacteria; kingdom Bacillati; phylum Actinomycetota; class Actinomycetes; order Kitasatosporales; family Streptomycetaceae; genus Kitasatospora; species Kitasatospora sp. NPDC001132. The sequence goes on from NZ_JBSFKF010000026.1 coordinate 37,948, forward strand.
AGATCGCCTCCAGGTCGGCGGTGGGCTTGCCGGCCACGATGCCGAGGGCGGACTGCTTGGCGTCCGAGATGTGCTCCGGGTCCTCGGCGCCGTGCAGCCGGAACCAGGCCTGCTGCCAGGCGAAGCGGGCGACGTCGCGGCGGGTGAGGAAGCCGCGGCGGTAGAGGCCGACGCCGAGGTAGAAGATCGCGGCGCCGCGCAGGATGGTGTTGTCGCAGTCGAAGAAGGCGGCGGCGTGGGGGTCGTCCTGGTCCGGGGTGTGGTTCCCGGCCGGGGCCTTGGGGGCCTTGCCGGACTTGCCCGCGGCCGGCGCTTTTGTCCCGGCGCCGTCCGTTCCGGCGTCGCCCTCCGGCCCCGGGGCGGGTGCCGGCCCGGGCTCGGCCCGCAGCGCGGCCTCGGCCGCCTCGGCCGCGGCTTCGCCGGCCAGGGCGCTCCGCTCGCTGCTGGAACGCCTTGCCTGGGTGAGCCTTCTGAGCACGGCCATGTCATCGAGGATAGCCAGCCGGCCGCCTGGCGGCCGTGACGGAGCCGTGCCCGCGAGGTGAACAGCTCCCCCGGGTGCCGGCGCCCGGAGAGGGTGGGCGCGATGGCGGAGAATGGGGCGGTGAGCCCACTGCTGCGACGTAAGAGCCCCCGGCCCGCGGACCGGACCGTGACCCTGGTCGGCAAGCCCGGCTGCCACCTGTGCGACGAGGCGCGCGAGGTGATCCTCCGGGTGACGGGGGAGCTGGGCGCGTCCTTCGAGGAGCGGGACATCACCCAGGACGAGGAGCTGTTCCGCCGCTACTGGGAGCAGATTCCGGTCACCCTGATCGACGGCCGCCAGCACGACTTCTGGCGGGTCGACGAGCGCCGGCTGCGCAGCGCGCTGGGCGGCTGAGCGGCTTCTGACCCGGCGTTCGTCCGTACACCGACCCCGCCGAACGGCGGGGTCGGTTCGCCGAATCGTTGCCGAAGACACGCCGTTCCGGCCTGGGGTGGGGCGGGTTGGTCGGCTTACGATCGAACGCGTTTGCGCCCGTGGGGGGCTGAGCACACGAGGAGTGCGCCATGCTTCCCGGCCCTGTCCCAGGCACGCCCGGAGTCCCGTCCGGGAGCCCCCGGGGCTTCGCCGTGGTGGACGTGGAGGCGACCGGCCGCAGCCCGTGGCGGCACCGGGTGGTCGAGGTCGCGGTGGTGCTGCTCGACGAGCGGCTGCGCCCCGAGGGGGAGTTCGCCACCCTGCTGGATCCGCTGGGCCCGGTCGGCCCGACCCATGTGCACCGGATACGGCAGTGCGACGTCGAGGGCGCCCCGCGCTTCCGCGAGATCGCCCCGCGGCTGCTGGAGCTGCTGGCCGGCCGGGTGCTGGTCGGCCACCACGTCAGCTGTGACCACGCCTTCCTCGATCGCGAGTTCGCCCGGATCGGGGTGCCGCTGCCGCCCGTCCCGCTGCTGTGCACGATGCGGCTGGCCCGCGCCCACCTGCCCCAGGCCCGCGGCCACGGCCTGGCGGCCTGCGCGGAGGCGGCCGGCCTCGGCTGGTACCCGGCGCACACCGCGCTGGGCGACGCCCGGGTGACCGCCGAGCTGCTGCTGCACTGCCTGGACGCGCCGTCCTGCCCGCCGGACGACTGGACCGGCCCGCTGCGCGAGGCCGCCCGGGTGCCCTGGCCCCGGCTGGGACGGGCCCGCTCCCGCCCGTCCGCGGCCGCCGTCCCGCTGCTGCGCCGGGAGGCTCCGTACGGCCCCTGGCTGCCGGATTCCGAGGCCCCGGAGGTGCTGCTGACCCACTCCGGTGCTATGGGTTCGATGGCGTGATGCGCATCACTGTGCGGGGACAAAACGGACACCATCTTTGTGCACACGTTCACAAACGCATAGCCTGGCTGCCAAAGCCCAGCTTCACCCACAGGAGCACCGTGGCAATCGGCCGATCACCACAGAGCAGTTCGCAGACGCCCGACCAGGGCGCCGCGCGCCGACCCTCGCGTGCCCGGGGCATCCCGGAGGCGACGGTCGCCCGCCTGCCCCTCTATCTGCGGGCCCTCACCGCGCTCTCCGAGCGCTCGGTGCCGACCGTCTCCTCCGAGGAGCTGGCCGCCGCGGCCGGTGTGAACTCGGCCAAGCTGCGCAAGGACTTCTCCTACCTCGGCTCCTACGGCACCCGCGGCGTCGGCTACGACGTCGAGTACCTCGTCTACCAGATCTCCCGCGAGCTGGGCCTGACCCAGGACTGGCCGGTCGTCATCGTCGGCATCGGGAACCTCGGCCACGCGCTCGCCAACTACGGCGGGTTCGCCTCCCGCGGTTTCCGGGTGGCCGCCCTGTTGGACGCCGATCCCCACGTGGTCGGTTCCACCGCGGCCGGACTTCCGGTGCGGCACATGGACGAGCTGGAGTCGATCGTCGAGAGCCAGCACGTCTCCATCGGCGTGATCACCACCCCGCCCGGGGCCGCCCAGCAGGTGTGCGACCGGCTGGTGGAGGCCGGCGTCACCAGCATCCTGAACTTCGCCCCGACCGTGCTGACCGTTCCGGACGGCGTGGACGTGCGCAAGGTGGACCTCTCCATCGAGCTCCAGATCCTCGCCTTCCACGAGCAGCGCAAGGCCGGCGAGGAGCCGGACGACCGCGCCGAGTCGGTGCTGGACCGCGCCCCCGGTCCGGTCCGGGCGGCCGCCGCCAAGCTGCGCCGTGCGGCCGGCGGCAGCGGCAAGGCCCGGGGCGCCGTCGAGTCGACGGCCAAGGACCAGGCCGAGCAGGCCAAGGGAAAGTCCGCCAAGGGCGGCGACGGGGATCTCTCCGCGGTGATGCCCGCATGAACACCGAGAGCTGTGGGGGGCGGGCATGAGCCTTCTCGTCGTAGGGCTGAGCCATCGCACGGCCCCGGTCGGGGTGCTGGAGCGCGCCGCGCTGACGGGTGACGTACCGACCCGGCTGCTGCACGACGCGGCCGCCACCGCGACGGTGGGCGAGGCCGCGCTGCTGAACACCTGCAACCGGATCGAGCTGTACGCGGACGTGGACAAGTTCCACGCCGGCGTCGCCGAGCTGTCGCTGCTGCTGGCCCACCACAGCGGGGTGGACCTGGAGGAGCTGACCTCCCACCTGTACGTCCACTACGAGGACCGCGCCGTCCACCACCTGTTCTCGGTGGCCTGCGGTCTGGACTCCATGGTGGTCGGCGAGGGCCAGATCCTCGGCCAGCTGCGCGACGCGCTGGCCAAGGCCCAGGAGGAGCACACCGCCGGGCGCGGCCTGAACGAGCTGTTCCAGCAGGCGCTGCGGGTCGGCAAGCGGGCGCACAGCGAGACCGGTATCGACAAGGCCGGCCAGTCGCTGGTCACCTTCGGCCTGGAGCAGGTCGCGGCTGGCGCGGGCGAGATCGCCGGCAAGCGCGCGCTGGTGGTCGGCGCCGGATCGATGAGTTCGCTGGCCGCCGCCACCCTGGTCCGCTCCGGCGTGACCGACCTGCTGATCGCCAACCGGACCCCGGCCCGCGCCGAGCGGCTGGTCGAGATCCTCGGCCCGGACGTGGCCCGGGTCCTGGACCTCGCCAAGGTGCCGGAGGCGCTCGCCGACGTGGACCTGGTGATCTCCTGCACCGGCGCGGCCGGCGTGGTGATCAGGGCCGAGGACGTGGCCGCCGCGGTCGCCTCCCGCCGCTCGCCCGAGCCGCTCGCCCTGCTCGACCTGGCCATGCCGCGCGACGTCGACCACACCGTGCACGAGCTGCCCGGCGCCCTGCTGGTCGACCTGGAGAGCCTCTCCCACGCACACGCCGCCAGCCCCGGCGCCGGCGACGTCGACCAGGTCACCCGGATCGTCTCCGACGAGGTGACCGCCTTCGGCGCCGCCCAGCGGGCCGCCCGGATCGCGCCGACCGTGGTCGCGCTGCGCTCGATGGCCTCCGACGTGGTCGCCGCCGAGCTGGGCCGGCTGGACTCCCGGCTGCCCGACCTGGACGAGCGCTCGCGCGCCGAGATCACCCAGACCGTCCGCCGCGTCGTCGACAAGCTGCTGCACGCCCCGACCGTCCGGGTGAAGCAGCTGGCCGCCGAGCCCGGCGGCGCCTCCTACGCGGAGGCGCTGCGGGAACTGTTCGACCTCGACCCGGCGGCCGTGCACGCCGTGTCGGGCACGCCCGTCGGCGGCGCGCCCCAGCCCTCGGCCGGGGGCACCAGATGAACCGTCAGCCATCCCACGAGTACCACCGGGACGATCACCTCATGAATGGTCAACCGATCACGGAGCAGCCCTCGGCCACCGCGGCCCTGCGGCTCGGCACCCGGCGCAGCGCCCTCGCCATGGCGCAGTCGGGCATGGTGGCCCGCGAGGTGACCAGGGTCACCGGGCGCCCCGTCGAGCTGGTCGAGATCACCACCTACGGCGACACCTCCCGGGAGTCGCTGGCGCAGATCGGCGGCACCGGGGTGTTCGTCTCCGCGCTGCGCGACGCGCTGCTGGAGGGCCGGATCGACTTCGCCGTGCACTCGCTCAAGGACCTGCCCACCGCCGCCCCCGAGGGCCTGGCGCTGGCCGCCGTCCCCGAGCGGGAGGACGTCCGGGACGCCCTGGTCGCGGTCGAGGGCCTGGCACTGGACGAGCTGGTGGAGAAGCTGGCCGGCGCCGGCCGTCCGGCCCGGATCGGCACCGGCTCGCCCCGCCGGATGGCGCAGCTGAACGCCTGGGCCGCCGCCCGCGGCGTCCAGCTGGAGACCGTCGCGATCCGCGGCAACGTGGACACCCGGATCGGCTTCGTGACCAACGGCGAGCTGGACGCGGTGGTGCTGGCCACGGCCGGCCTGAACCGGCTCGGCCGCAGCGCCGAGATATCCCAGCACCTCGACACCGAGGTGATGATCCCGGCTCCCGGCCAGGGCGCGCTCGCGATCGAGTGCACCGCCGCCGACACCGCGCTGACCGCCGCGCTCGCGGCGCTGGACCACGCCCCCACCCGGGTCGCCGTGGCCGCCGAGCGCGCCCTGCTGGCCACCCTGGAGGCCGGCTGCTCGGCACCGGTGGCCGCGCTGGCCACCTGGGGCCGGGAGAACGAACTGCGGCTGGACGGCGTGGTCGGCGACCCCGACGGAACCGCCCTGCTGAAGATGTCCGCCAACGGTCCGATCGTCCTCGACGAGAACGCCGAGCAGCAGGCGGCGGCCCTCGGCCGCGCGCTGGCTGACCGGCTGCTCGCCGCGGGCGCGGCCGCCCTGATGGGGGAGCGAGCCCGATGAGCCCCACCGCCGCCACCGACGCCCTGTTCCCGGCGGGACAGCCCGCCACCGGACGGTGCACCTTCCTGGGCGCGGGCCCCGGGGACCCGGGCCTGCTGACCCTGCGCGCGGTCGAGGTGCTGTCCACCGCCGACGTGCTGGTCGCGGACCCGCTGACCGCCGCCGCCGTGCGCAGCCACTGTCCGGCCGGCGTGCTGGTGCACACCCCGGTCGCCGAGGGCGCCGACTTCGACCTGGCCAAGCTGGTCGCCGAGGCCGTCCGCTCCGGCAAGCACGTGGTCCGCACCGTCGACGGCGACCCCGGTCTGGACGGCTGCGCCGCCGAGGAGATGCTCAGCTGCGCGGGCGACGGGATCCCGTTCGAGGTGATCCCGGGCGTCGCCCAGTCGGTCGGCGTCCCGGCGTACGCGGGCGTCCCGCTGCGGGCCGGCTCCGGCACCGACGTGCGCTTCGTGGACGGCGCCGCGCTGCTGGCCGGCGGCCCGGTGGACCTGGGGGTGCCGGAGACCACCCTGGTGGTCCGCACCACCCTGGGCCAGCTGCCCGCCACCGCCGCGGCCCTGGTCGCGGGCGGCCGCAAGCCGGAGTCGGCGCTGAGCGCCACGCTCTCCGGCACCACCACCCGCCAGCGGACCTTCACCTCCACGCTGTCCGGCATCGCGGCCGACCTGAAGGCCGCCCGGGTGCTGCCCTCGCCGGTCTCCGCCCCGGTCGACCCGGCCACCTCGGTGATAGCCGTGGTGGGCGAGCAGGTCGCCCACCGGGCTTCGCACTCGTGGTTCGAGACCAAGCCGCTGTTCGGCTGGAACGTCCTCGTGCCGCGCACCAAGGAGCAGGCCACCGGCCTGTCGGAGCAGCTGCGCTCGTACGGCGCGGTGCCGCAGGAGGTGCCGACCATCGCGGTCGAGCCGCCGCGCACCCCGCAGCAGATGGAGCGGGCCATCAAGGGCCTGGTCACCGGCCGCTACGAGTGGATCGCCTTCACCTCGGTGAACGCGGTGCGCGCCGTCCGGGAGAAGTTCGAGGAGTACGGCCTGGACGCCCGCGCGTTCGCCGGGATCAAGGTCGCGGCGGTCGGCGAGACCACCGCGCAGGCGCTGGTGGACTTCGGCGTGAAGCCGGACCTGGTGCCCTCCGGCGAGCAGTCCGCGGCCGGCCTGCTGGAGGACTGGCCGCCGTACGACCCGGTCTTCGACCCGATCGACCGGGTGCTGCTGCCGCGCGCCGACATCGCCACCGAGACCCTGGTGGCCGGCCTGGTCGAGCTGGGCTGGGAGGTCGACGACGTGACGGCGTACCGGACGGTGCGCGCCTCGCCGCCGCCGGCCGAGACCCGCGAGGCGATCAAGGGCGGCGGCTTCGACGCGGTGCTGTTCACCTCGTCCTCGACCGTCCGGAACCTGGTCGGCATCGCGGGCAAGCCGCACAACGTCACCGTCATCGCCTGCATCGGCCCGGCCACCGCCAAGACCGCCGAGGAGCACGGCCTGCGGGTCGACGTGATGGCCCCGGCGCCGTCGGCGGCCGCGCTGGCCCAGGCGCTGGCAGACTTCGGGGCCAAGCGGCGCGACACCGCGACGGCCGCCGGTGAGCCGGTCTACCGGCCCAGCGAGCGCCGTCCCGGCTCCCGCCGCAAGGCCCGCTGACATCCCTCACAACCGGGGGCGGCCGACCGTCACCCCCGGTACTGCACAACCGTTCGGAGAGAGAAGCCGTGTCCGCTGAATTCCCGTACGTACGCCCGCGCCGGCTGCGACAGAGCCCGGCGATGCGCCGCCTGGTGGCCGAGACCCGGCTGCACCCGGCGGAGCTGATCCTGCCGCTCTTCGTCCGCGAGGGCGTCAGCGAGCCCGTCCCGGTGACCTCGATGCCGGGCGTGGTCCAGCACACCCGCGACACCCTGCGCAAGGCCGCGGTGGAGGCGGCCGAGGCGGGCCTGGGCGGCCTCATGCTGTTCGGCGTCCCCGAGGTGCAGGACGCGATCGGCAGCGAGGGCACCAACCCGGACGGCATCCTCCAGCAGGCGATCCGGGACGTGGTCTCCGAGGTCGGCGACTCCCTGGTGATCATGTCGGACCTCTGCCTGGACGAGTACACCGACCACGGCCACTGCGGCGTGCTGGCCGCCGACGGCAGCGTCGACAACGACGCCACCCTGGAGCGCTACGCCGAGATGGCCCGGGTGCAGGCCGACGCCGGCGTCCACCTGGTCGGCCCGTCCGGCATGATGGACGGCCAGATCGGCGTGATCCGGCGGGCGCTGGACGAGGCCGGGCACCAGGACGTGGGCGTCCTCGCCTACACCGCCAAGTACGCCTCGGCCTTCTTCGGCCCGTTCCGCGAGGCCGTCGGCTCCTCGCTCAAGGGCGACCGCAAGGCCTACCAGCAGGACCCGGCCAACGCCCGCGAGTCGCTGCGCGAGCTGGCGCAGGACATCGCCGAGGGCGCGGACATGGTGATGGTCAAGCCGGCCATGTCCTACCTGGACATCGTGCGCCAGATCGCCGACGCCTCCCCGGTGCCGGTCTCCGCGTACCAGGTGTCCGGCGAGTACGCGATGGTCGAGGCGGCCGCCGCGAACGGCTGGATCGACCGGGATCGGATGATCATGGAGACGCTCACCTCGATCCGCCGCGCGGGCGCCGAGCAGATCCTCACCTACTGGGCCCTCGAAGCCGCCGCGATGCTGAAGTAGCGGACCGCGTACGACGGAAGGCCGGGCCGCCCCCCGTGGGGGAGCGGCCCGGCCTTCCGGGTCTCCGGCCGGATGCCGGCGTCGCCTAGATGCCGACGTCTCCGGCGTGCGCGAAGCCGACGCCGCCGCCGACCAGGTCGGTCGCGGTGGCGGCGCCGCCACCGAAGCCCCCGGCGGCGGTGTCCCCGGCGTGGGCGAGGCCGAAGGCCTCTCCGGCCAGGAACGGCTGGTCGGCGGAGGCGACGAACTCGCCGCCGCCGGCGACGCCGACGTGGGCGAAGGCCGGGGTGGCGGCACCCGCGAGCGCCAGAGCGGCGGCGGCGGTCAGGGCGGCCTTGGCCAGCTTGCTCTTCATGGAACTGCCCTCTCTCTCGAAGCGCCCCGCGGGCGCTCTGACACGTGATCACAACCGGCGGTCCTGATCGGCGATCTACGCGCCGGACCGGACCGCGCTCACCCGTCCGGACCGCGCTGCCGCGCGGCCGGCCGGACACCTCGTCCGCACAGCCCGGAGGGCCCGGGGAGGTGTTCCTCCCCGGGCCCTCCGACCGTGCTGTGCCCCTTGATCAGCCGATCAGGTGCGAGACACCGCCGTCGCCCGAGGACTGGGTGTTCTGGCCGACGTCGCAGATCTGCTTCGGCTGGTTGTTCAGGATCGGGACCTCGATCGGCACCGCGACGCCGACGAGGGCGGCGACGGCCACGTTGTGGATCTCCGGCAGGCAGATGTTCGGGTTGTCCAGAACGTGGTTGTTCGGGCTGCCGTTGCCCATGGTGCCGGTGTGGTTGGTGCCGCCGTTGCCCTGGACGGAGGTGGCGGAGCCGTCCGAGTCGACGATGGCGGAGGCCGAGCCCGCGGACATCGCGAGCGCGGCGGCGGCCAGGCCGGCCGCGGTGAGGGTCTTCTTGATCATTTCCGGTTTTCCTCTCGAGGTGAATCGGGGAGCGATTCGTGGGGTGGATCAGAGGGGTGGTACAGGGAGAGCAGAGCGGGGAGCCGTCAGCCGATCAGGTGGGACACGCCGCCGTCGCCCTGGCTCTGGGTGCCCTGGCCGATGGTGCAGTACTGCTTGCCACCGGTGTTGGCGACCGGGACCTCGACCGGGACGGCCAGACCGGCCACGGCGACCGCGATGTTGTGGATCTCCGGCAGGCAGATGTTCGGGTTGTCCAGGAAGTGGAAGTTCGGGCTGTTGTTCCCGACCGTGCCGGTGAAGTTGGTGCCGCCGTTGCCCTCGATCGAGGCGGCGGCGCCGTCCGCGTCACCGATGGCGTAGGCCGGCGCGGCGGCACCGGCCAGCGCGGCGACGGCCAGGCCGGCGGCGGCGAAGGACTTCTGGATCATGGCGAGATCCCTCTCTGAAATGCTCTTTGGATTCCGTGCGTACAACGCTGAGAACGCTCAGACCCGGTCTGCAGTCACTGACGTCCAGATCAAAGAACGACGGCACGGAAGGTTACGGGGATTCTTGAAAAGAGTCCCGGAGGCGCGGCGGCGACGGGAATCCGGTCGGATTATTAACCCGAACCGGTTAACCGGTGCAATCCGTGCTCCCGCTCACTCGTTGAGCAGATCGATTTCCGGCTGCGACTCCCGCAGCCCTTCCAGTGATCTCCAGTACGGACAGCAGAACGGTGAAAAGCATGAAGTTCTCCAAGCGGGCCGGCGCGATGCTGCTGGCGGTCGGTGCCGGTGTGCTCGCCTCCCAGGGAGCGGCTTCCGCCGCCCCCGCCGGTCTCGACCAGGTCGGCGCGCTGGAGGACGCGCTGGCCACCCAGCAGGTCCCGGCCGACGTCCCGCTCGCCCCGCTGGGCAGCCACCTCACGGCCGGCATCCCGACCTCGCTGCTGATGCCGCCGGTGCCCGGGCCGACCACCAGCACCGGCGGCGCGCTGCTTCCGGAGCAGATCGTCCCCCAGCTGAGCACCGGCAAGGTCGGCCCGAGCGCCAACGCCGAGCTGCCGCTCCCGCTGGTCGACCAGGGCGCCGACCTCGGCAAGGTGCTGCTGGACGCTCCGGCCGCGCCGCTGCACGCCAAGACCCCCGGGCTCACCCTCGGCCAGCCGCTCGCCCTCGCCCAGGACGGCGCCGGCCAGCTCGCCGACGGCCGGCTGAAGCTGGACGAGATCGACCCCCGCCTGATCTCCGGCGCGGTACAGGTGGTCCCCGGGGCCAAGGCCAGCCTGGGCGGCGAGGACAGCCGGCTCTCCCTCACCGACACGGCGGGCGCCCTGGCCGGGACCGCCACCGTGATGACCGGAGGCGTGGTGGAGCAGACCGGCCTGACCGACCTCGCCGAGTCCTGACCGGCCCGCGGGCGTACGAGAGCCCGGCACCCCGACCGCGCGGCGGGACGCCGGGCTCTCGTACGCCCGGAGGGGGCTCAGCCCGGGAGGAGGCCGGTCAGCCCGCCGACCAGCGGGAGGTCCTTGACGCCGCCGCCGGCGCTCAGCGGGCCGGTCAGCGTCCCGGTGCCGATCTCGGGCAGGCCCTGGTCCGGCTGGAGGGCCGCGCCGTTGTTGAGGAAGTCGGCCGCGGAGTTCGCCCACGGGTCCAGCCGCAGGCTCTTGATCGGCGCGATGCCGTAGCCGAGGCCGGTGGTCGTCCCGTTCAGGGCCTGGCCGACGTCGGTCTTGGTCAGCGTGGCCTGGCCGGGGGCCGCCTGGTCGGGCGCGGTGGCGGCCTGCGCCGTGCCGGCGCCGAGCAGCACCGCGGCTCCCGCGGCGGCGGCCAGGGCGGCCGCGCTCTTCTTCGAAACCATCGTGATCACCCTTCGGTGGATCGGGGAGCCCGGACGGCTGTCCGGGGACGCCGAGCTGCCCCCCGGCCGATCGGTCGGGGGGCAGGACGGCCGGAACGCGTACCGGTCGGGGATCAGCAGTCGTCCGCGGGCGGCGGCAGCTCCACGTTGGCGCAGGCGTTGCCGAAGGCCGGGTTCAGCAGGCCGACGATGTCGATGCTGTTGCCGCACAGGTTGATCGGGACGTCGAGCGGCACCTGGATCTGGTTGCCGGAGATGACACCGGGGGAGCCGGCGGCGACGCCCTCGGCGGTCGAGTTGGCGGCGGCGGAGCCGGCCACGCCGAGCACCAGGCCGGCAGCGGCGGCGGAGAGGACGGCGGCCTTCTTCATGTTCTGCATGGGGGTTGATCTCCTCGATCACACACGGGGGGAGCGTGCCGCGCCCCGGCGCTGCGGGGCGCGGCACGGGCTCGGGTGAATCGGCGGTCGCCGGTGCGGCGACCGCGGGCTCAGCCGATGTTGGCGCACTCGTTGCCGAACGCCGGGTTCAGCAGGGCGATGATGTCGATGGTGTTGCCGCACAGGTTGATCGGCAGGTGGATCGGCACCTGGATCTGGTTGCCCGAGAGCACGCCCGGGGAGCCGGCGGCGACGCCCTCGGCGCCCGCGCTGGCGAACGCGCCACCGGCGGCACCGACCACCAGGCCACTGGCGGCCAGGGACAGGGCCGCGGCCTTCTTGATGTTGCGCATGTATTCCTCCGATTTCGGCCCGACGGAAGGGGAATGTCGGGAGCCGGGCGAGCACGAATACTCACCCGAAGGCTTCAGGGATTGCCGTGATTGTCACTCGGTCGGCGCACGTCGGCGTGTTTCGCCCATGGCTCGGGCGCGGCCGCGGCTGCGCGGTCGCATTGCCTCTCGAAACGATTCCCGCACGGCCGGGAAAGGTTCGGAGAAAGACGCGACCAGATGGAATTCCGGTCGGGCGTTCCGGCACGGGTTGCCGGACGCCGGGTTTGGGAGGCCCGCCGCGTGGGGGCCGGTGGAGACCGGGTTCCGTCAGGGAGAACGAGGCGCCGCCCGAGGGGAAACGGTCCGATCCGTCCATCACCCGAATGCCGCTGCCGGCGACGCGATTGCTCCGGATGGGTGACAGTGCGGGGCCCGTCGCAACCGGTCCCGTGGGGTCTCGTTCTAGATGTCGCACTCCCCGTGCATATCTGTCGAACAGTCAGGAGGCTCGTATGAGCATCAAGAAGACCGCCGCCGTCGGCGCGGCCGTGGTGGGCATCGTGGCCACCGGCGCCGGCACCGCGATGGCCAGCTCCGGCGCCCAGGGCGTCGCCGCCGGTTCCCCCGGTGTCGTTTCGGGCAACCAGATCCAGGTCCCGGTGCACCTCCCGGTGAACGTCTGCGGCAACACCATCGACATCGTCGGCCTGCTGAACCCGGCGTTCGGCAACAAGTGCGCGAACGTGGGCTGATCCCGCACACCCGGTTCGGCCGGTGCGAGCCGCCGTTCCGTGCTTCCCTCCTGGGGCGCGGGACGGCGGCTCTTCGCTTGCCGGGAATCCGGCGCTCCGTCAGTTCCCGGCGATGTCACGAGTCTTGTTGTGTTACTTGTCAGTTCCTAGAATGCGAGACCTGCTCACCTTTCCTGCTCCTCTCTTGCTCCGCACCGCTCGGCTCCCCGCCAGGGCGGTCCCCCCACCCCGCAAGGAGTCGCGTGTGACCAGGTCCCCACTGTCGGCGGCGCGGCGAACGCGCACGGGCGCGTCCCGGTGCGCCGCGCTGCTCGCCACCGGAGCCCTCCTCGCCACCCTCGGCCTGGCCGGCGCCCCCGCCGCCCTGGCCGACCCCGCCCCGGCCGCGCCCGCGGCCACCCGTCCGGCCGCGATCGTCGCCCTCGGCGACAGCGCCATCTCCGGAGAGGGCGCCGGCACCGACACCAACGACGGCTACTTCCCGGAGACGGACAGCCCCACCAACTACTGCCACCGCCACCCCAAGTCGGAGATCTTCGTCACCGACATCCCCGGGGTCACCCCGATCGACCTCGCCTGCTCCGGCGCCCAGACCGGCGACCTGGTGAGCGACCCGGAGCTGGCGAAGATCACCGGCCCCGGCAGCGGCGACTTCGGCGAGCCCAAGCAGGACGTCAAGCTGGCCGACACGGCGGCGAAGTACGACGTCAAGATGGTCGTCGTCACCATCGGCGCCAACGACGACTTCGACTTCAGCGGCATCATGATGCACTGCCTGGCGCAGTACTTCCCGATCCCCAAGGACCAGGGCTGCCGGGACACCATCGGCAGTGACGAGATCCGCCGTCGCGCCAAGGGCGTCCAGCCCAAGGTGGTCGCGGCGCTCCAGAACATCCGTCAGACCATGCGCAGGGCCGGCTACGCCGACTCCTCGTACCAGCTGGTCTACCAGTCGTACTTCAACCCGATCACCCCGGACATCCGGCGCAACGACTACGTCGGCAAAGTCGCCGACGGCTGCCCGGCCTTCCCCGAGGACCTCGCCTGGGGCCACAACTGGGTGGTGCCGACCCTCAGCGACGCGCTGCGTGGCGCGGCCGAGCAGGTGCCCGGCGTCCGCTACCTGGACCAGCGGCGGGTCGCCTTCGGGCACGAGGTCTGCGCGGAGTGGACGAGCTCCCCGTACGAGTACACCAACGGGGACGTCATCAACCTCTCCGAGTGGGTGCGCAACGGCTGCGACTCGCAGATCGGCATCCCCGGGCTGTGCATGAACATGGTCCGCCAGTCGTACCACCTGCGGGTGGCCGGCTACCGCGGTGAGGGCGTCTGCCTCGGCCAGTTCTACTCCCGGCCCGAGCTGGCGCAGGCGTACTGCACGCTCAACCAGCAGAACGCCACCTCGATCCAGCCGCTCAGTCCGGGCCGGCCGTTCGGCGACGTTCCCGAGGACGGCTCCTGGTACCAGCTGACCAACGCGGCCACCGGCAACGCGCTCGACCTCACCGGCGGCGGCAGCTACGGCGACTCCACCAACGGGCGGGCCGCGATCAGCTACCCGGCCACCGGCGGGCTCAACCAGTCCTTCGTCCTGGAGGCCAAGGCCGGCGGCAGCTACGAGGTCGACTTCAGCGGCAACCGCGACATGTGCCTGGACGCCAACGCCGCCTCCACCGCCCCCGGCACCCGGATCCAGCAGTGGAGCTGCAACGGTGGCGGCAACCAGCGCTGGGTGTTCAAGCCGGCCGGCGACGGCCGCTACAAGATCGCCGACTCCCAGGACCAGAGCAAGGTCCTGGCCGTCGGCAGCACCCTCGACGCCAAGGGCAACCCCTACGTCGAGCTCGCCACCGACACCGGCGCCGCCGGCCAGCTCTGGCAGCTCACCAAGCTCGGCATCGTCTACGTCCACGGCTGATCCAACCGGGGATCCTTCGGGCCGCCGCCGTCCCCGCCCGGGGCGGCGGCGGCCTCGTTCCCGCCCGGGTCCGGGGCGCCAGGGGGTTCCCGGTTCGGAGGCGTGCCGTAGGCTCACGGGAAAATCGTTGCGCCGGAGCCGCGCGGACCACGAGCGGGGCGGGGAGTACCCAGACCAGATGAGCACGGCATCGAGCACCGAGTCGTCCAGCACCCAGCCCGACGTGCCCGAGACGGCGTCCGAGACGGCGCGCGCGGAGGCCTCCGAGGAGCGCGCGGGCCGGGCGCCCGGGCGGTTCGGGGCACTGGTGGACCGCTTCGCGCCCGCGCTGGGCGCGTACGCGGTGGTCAAGGCCATCGGCCTGACCGTCTTCATGCTGCTGCTCTCGCACACCGGCGACTACCTGAAGAAGCAGCCGGGCCGCGGCGGCGGCGCCAACGCCTGGGACGTCCTGGGCACCTGGGACGGCGTCTGGTACCAGCGGATCGCCGAGAACGGGTACGACCCGCAGCTGATCCCGCTGCACGGCTTCCCGCTGGCCACCTACTACGAGAACTCCGCCGCCTTCTTCCCGCTCTACCCCTGGCTGATGCGGCTGGTCGGAGCCGTCACCGGGCTCGGCCCGTACGGCTCCGGGATCGTGGTCTCGGTGCTCGCCTCACTGGTGGCCGCGGCCGGGATCTTCGCGGTCGCCGAGCGGCTCGGCGGCCGCCGGGCGGGCGTGATCGCCGCGGTGCTCTGGGGCCTGTTCCCGGGCTCCGGCGTGGAGTGGGCGGTCTACTCGGACTCGCTGTTCGTGGCGCTGTCCGCCTGGGCCTGCTACTGCGTGATGACCCGCCGCTGGCTCGCGGCCGGCCTGCTGGCGCTGGCGGCGGGCCTCAACCGGCCGACCGCCGCCGCGCTGATCGCCGCCGTCTCGATCGCCGCGCTGGTCGCGCTGGTCCGCCGCACCGACGGGGTGGCCCGCCCGCTGACCGCGATGCTGATCACCCCCTGGGGCCTGATCGGCTACATCGCCTGGGTCGGCTGGCGGATGGGCGACTGGGGCGGCTACTTCAAGCTCCAGCAGGGCGCCTGGAACCGCTACTTCGACGGCGGTGCCTCCACCCTGCGCACGATCATGGACGTGATCACCGGCCACTGGACCTTCTGGCAGTCCAACCCCGTCCCGGACCTGATCGCGATCGCCCTGCTGATGGCCCTGCCCGGACTGCTGGTGCTGCTCTGGCGCACCCGGCCGCCGCTGGTGCTGTGGGTCTACACCGCGCTCACCATCGCCACCGCGCTGAGCAGCAACCAGATCTTCGGCAACATCTCCCGCTACCTGCTGCCCGCCTTCCCGCTCTGCATCGGCCTGGCGGTGGCGCTGCGCCGGGTGCGGACCTCCTCGCTGGCCGGGCTGCTCGCGATGCCGGTCCTCGCGGCGGGCTGGTACGCCGGGTATGCGCTGTTCGAGTTGGGCATCCCGTAGACCCGGCGTTGGTTGGCAACGGGATCATCCGGCAGCAGACGGGCCGTTGCTAACCTCGGACGCATGACGACGACCCCGCCGCCCGTGCGCCAGATCCGCGACATCTCCGGGCTGATGGACCACGCGAGCCACGTGCTGGCCACCCGGATGGCGGCCGCCTTCACCGAGCTCGGGATCACCCCGCGCGCCTACTGCGTGCTGTTCCACGCGCGGGAGGCCGAGCGCACCCAGATCCAGCTGGCCGAGCTGGCGGACCTGGACAAGACGACCATGGTGGTCACCGTCGACGAGCTGGAGAAGGCGGGCCTGGCCGAGCGCCGCCCGTCCGCGACCGACCGGCGGGCCCGGATCGTGTCCGTCACCGAGGCGGGCGAGCGGGCCGTGGCGCGGGGCACCGCGATCGCCGACCGGGTGCACCGCGAGCTGCTGGAGTCGCTGCCGGAGTCCGAGCGCGAGGTGTTCGTCTCGGCCCTGGCCCACCTGGTGGACGGCCACCTCGCGGAGCCGGTCGAGGTCGAGCGCACCGTCCGCCGCGCCCGCCGCGCCCGGGGGTAGGCCCCCGGGCGGCGCCTTCCGGGCGTCAGAACTGGCGATCGGTCAACTCGCCCGGCCGCGACCCGTGTTCGAGCGGCGGATCGAGACGGGGCGTCACGGCCAGACCAGGCAGTACAGCTGGTGCCCGGCCTCGTGCAGCCGGTTGGCGAAGTCCTGCCACTCGTGCAGCATGCTGTAGATCACGAAGGCGTCCCGCGGCCCGCGCCGGTCCGGCACGGTGGACCAGATGAAGGCGGCGGCGCCGAGTTCGGTCTCGTCGGCCTTGCGCAGCGGTTCGACGACGTTGTGGGGGAGCTGGACGACGGCGTAGTCGGGGTGCAGCACGACCAGCTCCAGCGGCGGCACCTGGTGCAGCGGGACGCCCTGGATACCGGTGAGCACCATGGCGCTCATCGTCTCCGGCTTGATCTTGGTGGAGAGGTGGCCGGTGGGGGAGCCGCTGGTCTCCATCAGGTCGCCGAGCCGCCCCAGCGCGCCGAGTTCGCCGGCGTCCAGGCCGAGCCCGCCCGGGCCGAGGGCGGTGGGAACCCTGGCGGCGGTCGCGCGGTCCGGGGCTCCGAAGTACTTGTAGGTCACCCCCACGCGTCCCTCGCTCCGCCTCTCACCCCCGCGCCGACCGCGACCCGTACCCGCTCCCGTACCCCCGCGTGCGGCCTCGGCGGGCCGTCGGGAGCCCCCCGCGGCCTCGTCGTAGCCGTCCTGCGCCTCGGACACTCGGACCATCCTCACCGGAATTCGCCGGAATCGACAGACCCCCGCACATCCGGCGCCCACCGGACGTGCTCCTTACCCGTCATGCGCCGCCGTACCCATTCGCGGTACGCGGCAGTCCTCTCCACACCCCTGCACACAAACCGGAGCCCCTGCGCACTCTGTGTACACAGTCTGACTGGTCCCCGGTCCGGTGCAGTCAGCGGCCCCTGCTGTACGGACAACCGTACAGACAACGGTGCCCGGATCATCGTTCCAGATGATCGGGTCGGACATGCAGAGCGCGAGGACACGATTTGAGACCATGTCTTTTGTGAGCTACCCCTACGAAGCCCCCCAGTCCCAGTCGCTGTTCGACCGCGCCTCCGTCGTGACGCCCGGCGGCGTCAACTCCCCGGTGCGCGCCTTCCGCGCGGTCGGCGGCACGCCGCGCTTCATGGTGTCCGGTACCGGCCCCTACCTCACCGACGCCGACGGCCGCGAGTACGTCGACCTGGTGTGCTCGTGGGGTCCGATGATCCTCGGCCACGCGCACCCCGCGGTGGTCGACGCCGTCCAGCGGGCCGTCTCCAAGGGCACCTCCTTCGGCACCCCCGGCCAGGGCGAGGTCGAGCTGGCCGAGGAGATCGTCGCCCGGGTCGCCCCGGTCGAGCAGGTCCGGCTGGTCTCCTCCGGCACCGAGGCCACCATGTCCGCGATCCGGCTGGCCCGCGGCTTCACCGGCCGGGCGAAGGTGGTCAAGTTCGCCGGCTGCTACCACGGCCACGTGGACGCGCTGCTGGCCGCCGCCGGTTCCGGCGTCGCCACCTTCGGCCTGCCGGACACCCCGGGCGTCACCGGCGCCCAGGCCGGCGACACCATCGTGCTGCCCTACAACGACCTCGCCGCCGTCGAGCGGGCCTTCGCCGCCCACCCGGGCGAGATCGCCTGTGTGATCACCGAGGCCTCGCCCGGCAACATGGGCGTCGTCCCGCCGCTGCCCGGCTTCAACGGCGGCCTGGCCCGGCTCTGCCGGGAGAACGGCGCGCTGTTCATCTCCGACGAGGTGATGACCGGCTTCCGCGTCTCCAGGGCCGGCTGGTACGGCCTGGAGGCGGCGAACGAGGGCTGGGCGCCGGACCTGCTGACCTTCGGCAAGGTCATGGGCGGCGGCTTCCCGGCCGCGGCCTTCGGCGGCCGCGCGGACGTGATGGCGCACCTGGCCCCGGCCGGCCCGGTCTACCAGGCGGGCACCCTGTCCGGGAACCCGATCGCCACCGCGGCCGGCCTGGCCCAGCTGCGCGGCTGCACCGACGAGGTGTACGCGACGGTGGACAAGGTCGCCGCCGAGGTCTCCGGCCTGGTCGCCGACGCGCTCACCAAGGAGGGCGTGGCGCACCGGCTGCAGACCGCCGGGAACATGTTCTCGGTGTTCTTCACCGAGGCCGCCGTCACCGACTACGACGAGGCGAAGACCCAGGAGGCGTACCGTTTCACCGCCTTCTTCCACGCCATGCTGGCCGAGGGCGTCTACCTGCCGCCGTCCGCCTTCGAGTCCTGGTTCGTCTCGGCGTCCCACGACGAGCGGGCGATCGAGCGGATCGCCGCCGCCCTGCCGGCCGCCGCGCGCGCCGCTGCCGCCGCCACGGCCTGACCGCCGCGGCCCTAACCCGATTCCCAGGAGTAGTCGAGAAGTGAGCGCCAAAGAGATCACCGTCGTCCACGTGATGCGGCACGGCGAGGTGCACAACCCGGAGGGCGTCCTGTACGGGCGCCTGCCGGACTACCACCTGTCCGAGCTGGGCCGGAAGATGGCCGAGCGGGTCGCCGAGGACCTGGCCGACCGGGACGTCACCCACGTGGTGGCCTCCCCGCTGGAGCGGGCCCAGGAGACCGCCGCGCCGATCGCCGAGGCGCACGGCCTGGCCGTCGCGGTGGACGAGCGGCTGATCGAGGCGGAGAACGTCTTCGAGGGCAAGACCTTCGGGGTCGGCGACGGTTCGCTGCGGAACCCGGGCTACTGGAAGTACCTCACCAACCCGTTCAAGCCCTCCTGGGGCGAGCCGTACCTCGACCAGGTGGTGCGGATGATGGGTGCGCTCGGCGCCGCCCGGGACGCCGCCCGCGGGCACGAGGCGGTCTGCGTCAGCCACCAGCTGCCGATCTGGATCCTGCGCTCCTTCGTCGAGCGCCGCCGGCTGTGGCACGACCCGCGCAACCGGCAGTGCTCGCTGGCCTCGCTGACCAGCTTCACCTTCGAGGGCGACAGGATCGTCTCGGTCGGCTACCGCGAGCCGGCCCGCGACCTGCTGCCCGCGCACCTGGTGGGCAAGGGCCGCAAGGGCGACAAGCCGGTGGGCAAGAGCTTCGGCGCCTAGCCTCCGTAAGCGGCGTGTAAGTATGACTTCGGGTCACCTGGCGAACGCCGGGTGACCCGATTTCGTCGCAGGTCAGAGGGGGTGCGACGCGCAAGGCAGGACCCCGGCGAACCCGCCCGGAACTCCATGCGAAACTTTTCACATGTCTGCCATGACGCGCCCCCGTCCCCGTGTCGCCGCAGCAGCCGCCGCCACCGTCGCCGCCGCTGCGCTCGCCCTCACCGGCTGTGCCTCCTCGGGCTCGTCGGGCAGCGGCGAGGGCCAGGTCGGCTTCGTCACGGTCAAGGGCACCAACCTGTCGAAGGCGGAGGCGGGCAAGCGCGGGGACGCGCCGGACATCACGGGGGAGACCCTGGAGGGCACCGCGGCCAAGCTCTCCGACTACCGGGGCAAGGTCGTCGTGCTGAACGTCTGGGGCTCCTGGTGCGGCCCGTGCCGGGCCGAGGCCAAGAGCCTCCAGGCCGTCTCGGAGAAGTACAAGGACCAGGGCGTCCAGTTCCTCGGCATCAACACCCGGGACACCGAGAAGCAGAACGCCCTCCGCTTCGAGCAGGAGCAGGGCGTCACCTACCCGAGCCTGTTCGACCCGGCCGGCACCCAGCTGCTCAAGTTCCCCAAGGGCAGCCTCAACCCCCAGTCCATCCCGACCACCCTGGTCGTCGACCGGGACGGCAAGCTGGCCGCCCGCGCCGTCGGCGGCACCACCGAGGACGCGCTGGAGTCGATCCTCCAGCCGGTGGTCGCGGAGCAGAAGCAGTGAGCCTGCCGCCGCTGCACCTCGCCGACGCCACCTCGACCGTCCAGAGCGGCGCGCTGCTGGCCGCCGCCCCGGTCGCGCTGGTGGCGGGGCTGGCGTCGTTCTTCTCGCCGTGCGTGCTGCCGCTGGTCCCGGGCTACCTGTCGTACGTGACCGGTTTCTCCGCCGCCGACCTCGCGGACGCCCGCGGCTCGCGTCGCGGCCGGATGCTGCTCGGCGTCGTGCTGTTCATCCTCGGCTTCACCGCGGTGTTCGTCTCCACCGGCGCCCTGTTCGGCTACTTCGGCCAGGAGCTCCAGGACTACAAGCGGATCATCAGCATCGTGTTGGGCTCGCTCACCGTGGTGATGGGCCTGGCGTTCATGGGCCTGGTGCCCGGGCTGAGCATGCGCGAGGTCCGCTCGCACCGCCGTCCGGCCGTCGGCCTGCTGGGCGCCCCGATGCTCGGGGTGGTCTTCGGCGTCGGCTGGACCCCGTGCATGGGCCCGACCCTGACCGCCGTCCAGAACCTGGCCCTCAACCAGGCCGACGCCCAGCGTGGCGCGCTGCTGACCACCTTCTACTGCCTGGGCCTCGGCGTACCGTTCATCCTGGCCGCCGTGGCGTTCCGCCGGGCGCTGGGCGCCTTCGGCTGGGTCAAGCGGCACTACCCGCTCGTCATGAGGATCGGCGGCGGCATGCTCGTCGCGGTCGGTCTGCTGCTCGTCACCGGGATCTGGGACTCGATGATGAGCCAGCTGCAGTCCTGGACCGCCGACTTCCAGATCGGAATCTGACCGTGAGCAACACCACGACCGAGACCGAGCAGCCCCCGGCGCCGGACGACAGCGCCGCCGAGCGGCTCAGCACCGCACCGGTCGAGTCCGAGGGCCCGACCGGCATAGGGGCGTTCGGCTGGGCGCGCTGGATGTGGCGCCAGCTGACCTCGATGCGGGTCGCCCTGATCCTGCTCTTCCTGCTGTCGCTGGCCGCCATCCCCGGCTCGCTGATCCCGCAGAACGGGCAGAACCAGTTCAAGGTGCAGACCTGGAAGGCGCAGCACACCACGGTCGCGCCGATCTACGAGAAGCTCCAGCTGTTCGACGTCTACAGCTCGGTCTGGTTCTCCGCGATCTACATCCTGCTGTTCGTCTCGCTGGCCGGCTGCATCGTCCCGCGCACCTGGCAGTTCGTCGGCGTGCTGCGCGCCCAGCCGCCGGCCGCCCCGCGCAACCTGACCCGGATGCCGGTGCACGCGGCCTGGCGCACCTCGGCGGACGCCGAGAAGGTGAACGCCGCCGCGCACCGGCTGCTGCGCAAGCGCGGCTTCCGCGCCCACCTGTCCGGCGGCGCGGTGTCCGCCGAGAAGGGGTACCTGCGCGAGGTCGGCAACCTGCTGTTCCACCTGTCGCTGTTCGCGCTGCTCGGCGGCTTCGCCTGGTCCAGCCTGGCCGCCGGTACCGGCGGCAAGCTGATGATCGAGGGCGAGGGCTACTCGAACACCATCACCCAGCTCGACGACTTCACCGGCACCCGCTTCTACGGCAGCCAGGACCTCGACCCCTTCTACCTGAAGCTGAACGGCTTCACCTCGCGCTTCCAGGAGAAGGGCGACCAGATCGGCGCCGCCCGGCAGTTCACCGCGAACGTCGAGTACTACGAGGGCAGCGACGAGTCGAAGCTGAAGAAGTCGACCATCGAGGTCAACCACCCGCTGGAGGTCGGCGGCAGCAAGGTCTACCTGATCGGCCACGGCTACGCCCCGTTCGTCACCGTCAGGAACGGCAAGGGCGAGGTCGTCTACCAGGGCGCCGTCCCGTTCCTGCCGCAGGACGGCAACCTGACCTCCACCGGCGTCGTGAAGGTCTCCGACTACGGCGCGGGCCCCGACGGCAACAAGACCCAGATGGGCTTCTCCGGCTTCTTCCTGCCGACCGCCCCGCTGAGCTTCGAGGGCACCGGCCCGGTCTCGCTGTTCCCCGGCGACGCTGCCCCCGAGCTGGTGCTGAACGCCTTCGCGGGCGACCTCGGCACCGACTCCGGCCTGCCGCAGAACGTCTACCAGCTCAACACCCGCAAGCTCACCCAGCTGACCCAGGACGGCCAGCCGGCCAAGGCCAGGCTCAAGCCCGGCCAGGGCTGGACCCTGCCGGACGGCTACGGCTCGGTGACCTTCGAGGGCTACAAGCAGTGGGCCAGCTTCAACATCACGCACCGCCCGGGCAACGAGATCGCCCTGGCCGGCGGAGTGCTCGCGATCCTCGGCCTGATCGGCTCGCTGTTCATCCAGCGCCGCCGGATCTGGGTGCGGGCGGTCGCCCTGCCCGGCGGCGGCACCCAGGTGGAGCTGGCCGGCCTGGCCCGCAGCGAGTCGGCGAAGATCGCCGAGGAGCTGGCGGAGCTCGCGGTCGACCTCCAGGACGACGCCCCGGCCTCCGAGGACGAGGACGAGGACGACGCCACCGAAACGGACGTACCCGAGGAGCCCGGGGACCCCACCGCCCCGAAGGCGTCCCCGGCCCCCGCAGCCCCTGCCGACCAGAACTCCAAGGAGTAGACGGTGCAACTCGCCTCGGCGGTCGACCCACAGTTGGCCGACCTCTCCAACAAGCTGATCTATTCGGCGATGGTGGTCTACACCCTCGCCATGTTCGCCCACATGATCGAGTGGACCTTCGGCAGCAGGGGCGGCGTCGCCGTCCGCTCGAAGGAACAGGCGGGCAGCCTCGCCGAGACCGTCGCCGCGGCCGGGCAGCAGGCCGCGGACAAGGCCGCGAAGAAGGTCACGGTCACCGTGGCGGGAGCCGGCGGCGGCACCACCACGCTCACCCGCACCGCGGTCGCGGGCGAGGGCGCGACGGTGGTCACCAGCGGGCGCGGCGCCGACGAGGTGGACGGCCCGGGCGCGGCCGGCACCAACGAGAAGGCCGACCTGGCCGGCCGGATCGCCATCTCGCTCACCGTGCTCGCGGCCCTGCTGCACGTGGGTGGGATCGTCACCCGCGGCCTGTCGGTCTCCCGCTGGCCGTGGGGCAACATGTACGAGTTCTCGTGCGCGTTCGCCTTCGCCATGACGGCGGCGTACCTGGTGCTGCTGGCCGCGAAGAAGAACGTCCGCTGGCTCGGCCTGCCGGTCGTCCTCGCTGGGCTGCTGACCCTCGGCATCGCCACCACGGTGCTGTACACGGACTCCGAGCAGCTCGTCCCTGCACTGCACTCGCCGTGGCTGGCGATCCACGTCTCCACCGCGATCTTCTGCGGCGGCGCCTTCTACGCGGCGTTCATCGCGACGCTGCTGTACCTCGGCAAGGACTCCTTCGACAAGCGCATGGCGGCCGGCCTCACCACCGGTCCGCTGGGCACCTCGGCCTCGATCTGGCGCCGGCTGCCCGCCGCGTCCACCTTCGACAAGCTGTCCTACCGGATCAACGCCCTGGTCTTCCCGCTGTGGACCTTCACCATCATCGCGGGCGCGATCTGGGCCGAGGCGGCCTGGGGCAAGTACTGGGAGTGGGACCCGAAGGAGACCTGGTCGTTCATCACCTGGGTCGCCTACGCCTGCTACCTGCACGCCCGTGCGACGGCCGGCTGGAAGGGCCGCAAGGCCGCCTACCTGGCGCTGGCGGCGTTCGCCTGCTGGCTCTTCAACTACTACGGCGTGAACATCTTCGTCACCGGAAAGCACTCCTACGCGGGGATCTGACCGGGGCACACGATCACCCACCGGCCCGGCTCTCCCACAGGTAGCCGGGCCGAGGTGCGACAGGGGTAGTGCGTGCCGGCCGCCGGCCGGCGCGAGAGGGAATTGAGGAGGAAATCGCGCAATGGAGTGCGACGAGGTCATGCTGACCGTCCGAATCACCGCCGCCGAGCGCATGCTGCTCCGCAGGCTCGCCCAGGGACACCGGAGCGACGTGTCCGAGGTGGTGTCCGACGCGCTGCTGGACATCATCCCCGCGCTCAGCGCGCCGGGGGACGCCTACCGGCTGCTGGGGGCGCTGGTGGTGCCCGCGCCGTGCGCCCTGACGGTCTGGCTGCCAGCCCCGCTGGCCGACCTGCTGGTGCCCGGCGCGGCCCGGATCGCCCAGATCACCGACGTCCGGATCGAGTCCGCGAGTGCCGCCCTGGGCGCGGCGCTGCGGCTCTGGCTGGCCCAGGACCCGGCCCGGCTGGCGACCAACCTCAGCGTGATGCACGCGGGCCGGCCGGCCGCCCTGATGGCCGCCTGACGGGGGTCAGCTCGCGAGCGGCAGCCGGGTGCCGTCGAGGTCCGGAGCGGCGGGGCGGCCCTCGCAGGCGTCCCGCCGGGCCGGCGCCGTCGGGCTCTCGACCGGCCCGTCCAACGGCGCGGTGAGCAGCACGCACTCGGCCGCCGTCCGGCCGTCCTGGACCAGCAGGACCCGAACCGGCAGCCGTCCGCCCGCCCCGGTCGCCCCGGAGGCCGGCTCGGGGACCGCCCGGACGAAGCAGGGCCGGTCCAGTTCGATGTGGTGCTCGAAGGAGGTCACCAGCTCGACCGGCACCACCGGCTCGGGGTGGCGCAGCCGCTGGGCGGCCTGCCGGGCGGCCTCCAGCACCAGCATCCCGGGCACGTGGTCCAGCTCCTGGTCGAACAGCACCGGGTGGGTGGCGTCGGCCCGCAGCAGCCAGGTGTCCGGGGCGAGGGTCGGGCTGAGCACCACGTCCGCGGGCTGCGCGCGGCCGACCAGCTGGGGTGCGGCCGGCGCCGGCGGCCGCGGCGGGGCGGCGCGCCGCTCAGGGCCGCGCAGCCGGGCGTACGAGGCGGGGGAGAGCACCCGCAGCCGACCGCTGCCGTGGCCGACCGGCCGGCCGTCCCGGGTGGCGTCGACGCACACCCGCAGCGAGGCCAGTTCGCCGTGCCGGATCCGGACGTCCTCGCAGCCGACGGCCAGCATCAGCGAGGCGGGGCCGGCGCCGACGGCCAGGCCCGGCAGCCCGGGCCCGTCGAGCGCGTAGGAGAGGTCCTCCAGCACGAAGTGGTGGCCGCGCGGCACCCCGAACCCGGCGTGGCCGACCAGCAGCCCCGCCTGGCGGATCGTTTCGGCCAGCAGCACCGGGTCGTGGTAGCGGTCCCCGGGCAGCCGGTAGAAGCCGTGCAGCCGGGGCCACTGGGCGCCGAGCAGGAAGTCGTACGGGCCGGTGGCCTGCCAGCCGGTGAGGAAGACCTCGGACACCGAGGCGCGGTGCACCAGGTGCCGGGAGACGGTCCGGTCGTGGAAGTCGTAGCCGGTCGCGGGGCCGTCGTGGAAGAGGTCGAAGCCGCCGCCGCTGCCCGGGCCGGGGTGGGCGCACGGGCCGAGCGGGTCCGGCTCTACGATCGATGGCATGACGGGCCCCCGCTTCAGGGTGTCGGTCGGAGCGGCCGCTACGGCCGTCCGAGCAAAACATACATACCACCCGGTTTGTGTTCGGCGACTGGGGGTGCCCGGGCCGCACTCGCCGGCCTGATCACGCTACCCGCCCCGTGGACTGGGGGAATGCCCGTTCGGAGGGTCTCGGACCATCGGTGGGGGCCCGTACCCGCTGGACGGCGGGGACGGCGAGCGCGTTGCAGGCGCTAGATTAGATACCAACCATGCGGTTTCGGAAGATGCCGTCCGCATGCGAGCGCCGCTCCCGAAGGGGCCGCGCCGACAGCTGCCGGGCGGGGCGGGGATCGCGCCCGGTCGAGTCCGGAGGGGGCCAGTGGTCAAGCAGGAACGGGCTGGGCGGACCCGGCAGGCCGTACTGCTCGCCGCCGCCGAGACCTTCGCGCGGGTGGGCTTCGAGGCCGCCAGCCTGGTCGACATCAGCCGCCGGGCCGGGGTGAGCAAGGGCGCCCTGTACTTCCACTTCGTCTCCAAGCAGGCGCTCGCCGACGGGGTGCGGCGCGCCTCCGGGCGGGAGGTCGGCTCGGCCGCGCTGCGCGCGCTGCGGGCCGACGGCCCGGCGCTCCAGGGCCTGATCGACTTCTCGCACGAGCTGGCCCGGCTGCTGCGCGAGGACGTGGTGGTGCGGGCCGGCGTCCGGCTGGGCCGCTCGGGCGCGAGCCGGGGCGGCCTCCGGGAGGGGGCGGGCGGGTCTGCTCCGGTGGCCCCCGAGGTCGCCTGGCGCGGCCTCGCCGCCGTCGTCCACCGGCTGCTGGACCGCGCCGCGGACGCCGGGGAGCTGTGCCCTGGGGTGGACCGGCGGACCGCCGCGGAACTGCTCACCGCGGTGGCGGCGGGCCAGGTGCTGCTCGCGGGCGAGGAGGCCGGCCGGCCCGGGCCGGAGGACGTGAGCCGGCTCTGGACGGCCGCGCTGCCGGCCCTGGTGCCGTCGGAACGGCGGGCGGGCTACCGGCTCTGATCGCCGGCCCGGGCCGGCGATCAGAGCCGGTAGCCCGGCGACGCTCGGCGACGCTCGGCGACGCTCAGCCGCGCTCGGCGACGCTCAGCCGGGCGAGCGCGTGCGGTTGGACCAGGCCGGGCAGCAGCAGCGTCCAGAGGTCGGCCAGCCGCTGGATCAGGTCCTGCCGGTCGGTCAGCACCTGGGAGCTCAGCTGGATGCCGGTGACGGCCCCGGTGATCACCCCGGAGGCCGCGGTCAGGTCGATCCCCGGGTGGAGCTCGCCGGCCTCCTGGGCGCGCGCCAGCAGCTCGCGGACCATGTCCATCCAGCCCTGGTAGGCCGCGAGCTGCGGCTGGGTGAAGCTGCCGTGCTCGATGGTCAGCCGGATGCTGCCGCGCACCAGCGGGTCGGTCTGGAGCGCGCGGGCGAAGGCGTACGCGAGGTCGATCAGGTTCTGCACCGGGCTGTCCGAGGCCGGTGACCAGCCGGAGATGAAGATGCCCTGGCCCTCGATGACGGCGAGCGCCAGCTCCTCCTTGGAGCGGAAGTGGAAGTACAGCGCGCCCTTGGTGACGCCGGCGCGGTCCAGGATCTCGGACATGGTGGCGGCGGCGTAGCCCCGCTCGTCGAACACCTCGGCCGCCGCGAGGAGTACCGCCTGGCGGGTCGCCAGCGCGCGGGCCTGCCTGGCCATCGCAGCCTCCCTGGAAAGTTCTGGTCTCGGCAGCGGCCGATCCTACGGGGGCGGACCTGGTGGCGGACGCATGCCGTCCAGTACGCATCCTACCGAGCCCGCCGCGGGCCCTTCCGGCCCCGGCCGACCACGCGGTGGCGCCGCCGGCCCGGCCCCGGGCGAACGCCGACGGCCGGCCACCCGGGTGGGGTGACCGGCCGTCGGCTCGGGCCGTGGACCGTCAGGCGGCCTGCTGCCAGCTGAACGGCGAGTAGTACGCCGGGCGGCGCTCCAGGCGCTGCCAGCTGGCGATCGGCTCGACCGGTGCGGCGGCTGCGGCCTGCTGCGCGACGGCTGCGCGCGCGGCGAGGACGGCGGTCAGGGCGGCGAGTTCCTCGTCGGTGAGACTGCCGCGGACGATGCGGACGAGGGGTTCGGCGGAAGCGGTCATGTCCTGGTTTCTCCCCCGGTTGCTGTGGTCTGAGGTGGGTGCCGGTACGGAAGGCTGCGGTGCGCGCGTGCGGTGGAGCCGCTCCGCTACATCGGCGGGTTGCCGTGCTTGCGGCTGGGCAGGTCGGCGTGCTTGGTGCGGAGCATGGCCAGGGCGGAGGCGATCACCTGGCGGGTCTCGGCGGGGTCGATGACGTCGTCCACGAGGCCGCGCTCGGCCGCGTAGTACGGGTGCATCAGCTCGTTCTTGTATTCCTTGATCTTCTGGGCGCGCATGGCGTCCGGGTCCTCGGCGGCGTTGATCTCGCGGCGGAAGATGACGTTGGCGGCGCCCTCGGCACCCATCACGGCGATCTCGTTGGTCGGCCAGGCGTAGGACAGGTCGGCGCCGATGGAGCGGGAGTCCATCACGATGTAGGCACCGCCGTAGGCCTTGCGCAGGATGAGCGAGATGCGCGGCACAGTGGCGTTGCAGTACGCGTAGAGCAGCTTGGCGCCGTGGCGGATGATGCCGCCGTGCTCCTGGTCGACGCCGGGCAGGAAGCCGGGGACGTCGAGGAGGGTGACCAGCGGGATGTTGAAGGCGTCGCACATCTGCACGAAGCGGGCGGCCTTCTCGCTGGCGTTGATGTCCAGGACGCCGGCCAGCGACTGCGGCTGGTTGGCGATGATGCCGACGACGTGGCCGTCGACGCGGGCGAGCACGCACAGGACGTTGGTGGCCCAGCGCTCGTGGACCTCCAGGTACTCGCCGTGGTCGACGATCTCCTCGATGACCTTGCGCATGTCGTACGGGCGGTTGCCGTCGGCGGGCACCAGGTCCAGCAGGCTGTCGTTGCGGCGCTCGACCGGGTCGTCGCTGACGACGGAGGGCGGCATCTCGCGGTTGTTCTGCGGGAGCAGCGACAGGAGGTAGCGGACCTCCTCGATGCAGGACTGCTCGTCGTCGTAGACGAAGTGGGAGACGCCGGAGACGCCGGCGTGGACGTCCGCGCCGCCGAGGCCGTTCTGGGTGATCTTCTCGCCGGTCACCGCCTGGACGACGTCGGGGCCGGTGATGAACATCTGCGAGGTCTCGCGGACCATGAAGACGAAGTCGGTCAGCGCGGGGGAGTACGCGGCGCCGCCGGCGCACGGGCCGAGCATCACCGAGATCTGCGGGATGACGCCGGAGGCCTTGGTGTTGCGCTGGAAGATGCCTCCGTAACCGGCCAGGGCGGTGACGCCCTCCTGGATGCGGGCGCCGGCGCCGTCGTTCAGCGAGACCAGCGGGGCGCCGGCCGCGATGGCCATGTCCATGATCTTGTGGATCTTCTGCGCGTGGGCCTCGCCCAGCGCGCCGCCGAAGATCCGGAAGTCGTGCGCGTAGGTGAACACGGTGCGCCCGTGCACGGTGCCCCAGCCGACGATCACGCCGTCGGTGTGCGGCTTCTTGGCCTCCAGGCCGAAGCCCTGGGCGCGGTGCCGGCGCAGCGGCTCGACCTCCTGGAAGGAGCCCTCGTCCAGCAGCAGCTCGATGCGCTCGCGGGCGGTCAGCTTGCCCTTGGCGTGCTGGGCCTCGGTGGCCTTGTCGCTGGGGCCGCGGCGGACCTTCTCGCGCAGCTCGTGCAACTCGGCGACCCGTCCGCGGGCGTCGGCCGGAATCTCGGGAACCTCGCCGTCGACCGGCGCCTCATGCACAACCGTCATCTCGAACCACTCCAAGGGTGAGGGAACTGTCCGACAGCCAACGTCTGCTGTGCCCCCGGCTGCGAATCACTTTCTTCACTTATGACTGTACGAGGGGCCGTGCGCTGGTTTCGGCGTCGATTCCGTACAAGGTCGGGTTCGTTTAGCTGTCAGGCCTGCACAGAAGCGGTCGGTGTGGTCACTGAGCGCTCGGTGTTCGCTTGGATACCGGGGGTTGTCGAACAGATGATGGTCCGATGATCTGAGCATGAATAAAAGCGCAGGTCAGGGCCGTCTCCCGGTACTGTAAGTCGGTCCTCTTGTGGCGCGCTCAAGGTCCGCTCAAGCCCGGCTGTCGGGGGCCCGCCGCCGGGGTGAGGGGGTCGCGAGTCGTAGGGAAGCGCCAAAAACACCGCAGCCCACCCCGTGTGCTGGGGGTGGGCTGTCCGGGCGAGCGTGCGGACCTGCCGCGATCAGCTCTTCCTGCCGTCCTCGGGTTCGTCGCGGTCGCGCAGATCCCGCTCGCGGCGACGGAGATCGGCCTCCCACTGCTTGAGCATGTCCTCGTGATCTTTGTCGTTCTTCTTCAACGAGGCGAGGAACTCGGGGTCGTCGTCGGGGGCCAGCGGGCGTCCGCCGGGGCGGCCGGGGCGGTCGTCGGCCGGGTACCCGGTGCGGGCCCCGGCGGACGCGGCCCGCAGGAAGCCGCGCTGCTTGCCGGCGATCAGCCAGGCGATCGGGCCCAGTGGCGGGAAGAGCAGCACGATCAGCACCCAGACCACCTTGGGCAGGTGCTTCACCTCGTCCTCGGGGGTGGTCAGACAGTCCACGAACGCCCAGACCCAGAGCGCGAGCGGAAGGATGATGGTCAGAAGAATCCTCGGCACGGCTGGGATCTCCCCCCGGGCGACGGCGGCGGCGGGCGCCTACCAGGGGCCCTTGACCGAGCCAGGTTATCGGGTGGCGGATACTGACAGGCATGGCATACGACGATCTCCGCTCGTTTCTCCGCGCCCTCGACCGCGAGGGTGACCTCAAGCGCATCAAGGCCGAGGTGGACCCGCACCTGGAGATCGGCGAGATCGTCGACCGGGTGCAGAAGGCCAAGGGCCCGGCGCTGCTCTTCGAGAACGTCAAGGGCTCGTCGATGCCGCTGGCGATGAACGTCTTCGGCACCGAGCGGCGGCTGGCCAAGGCGCTCGGCCTCAAGGGCCCGGACGACATCTCCGAGAAGATCGCCGGCCTGCTCAAGCCCGAGCTGCCGCAGGGCTTCACCGGCTTCCGGGACGCCTTCGGCAAGCTCGCCTCGATGGCGCACGTCCCGCCCCGGCACGTGAAGTCCGGCGACGCCCCCGTGCAGGAGGTCGTGCTCACCGGCGACGACGTCAACCTGGACGAGCTGCCCGCCCTCTTCACCTGGCCGCTGGACGGCGGCTCCTTCTTCAACCTGGGCCTGACCCACACCAAGGACCCGGACAGCGGCATCCGCAACCTGGGCCTCTACCGGCTCCAGCGGCACGACCGCCGCACCATCGGCATGCACTGGCAGATCCACAAGGACAGCCGCAACCACTACGCCGTCGCGGCCAGGCGCGGCGAGCGCCTCCCGGTCGCGATCGCCTTCGGTTGCCCGCCCGCCGTCACCTACGCGGCCACCGCGCCGCTGCCCGGGGACATCGACGAGTACCTCTTCGCCGGCTTCATCGCCGGGGAGCGGGTCCGGATGGTCGACTGCAAGACCGTGCCGCTCCAGGTCCCGGCCGACGCCGAGGTGGTCCTGGAGGGCTGGCTGGAGCCCGGCGAGATGCTGCCCGAGGGCCCGTTCGGCGACCACACCGGCTTCTACACCCCGCAGGAGCCGTTCCCGGCGCTGAAGATCGACTGCGTGACGATGCGCCGCCGGCCGATCCTCCAGTCCATCGTGGTCGGCCGCCCGCCGACGGAGGACGGCCCGCTGGGCAAGTTCACCGAGCGCTTCTTCCTGCCGCTGCTGAAGATCATCATCCCGGACATCGTCGACTACGACCTGCCCGAGGCCGGCGGCTTCCACAACTGCGTGATCGTCTCGATCGACAAGAAGTACCCCAAGCACGCCCAGAAGACGATGCACGCGATCTGGGGCGCGCACATGATGTCGCTGACCAAGCTGATCATCGTGGTGGACTCCGACTGCGACGTGCACGACTACCAGGAAGTCGCCTGGCGGGCCTTCGGCAACGTCGACTACAGCCGCGACCTCACCGTCGTCGAGGGCCCGGTCGACCACCTCGACCACGCCTCGTACCAGCAGTTCTGGGGCGGCAAGGCCGGCATCGACGCCACCCGCAAGCTGCCCGAGGAGGGCTACACCCGGGACGGCGGCTGGCCCGAGATGGTGTCCTCGGACCCGGCCACGGCCGCCCTGGTGTCGCGCCGCTGGAAGGAGTACGGACTGTGAGCACGGCCGCCGTCGAGACCCCCGGGCGCACGAAGGCCTTCCTGCGCCTGGTGATGATCGAGCACTCGGTCTTCGCCCTGCCCTTCGCCTACATCGCCGCGCTGTCCGCGATGTTCCTCGCGGACGGGCGGGTGCACTGGGGCGAACTGTTCATCGTCACGGTCTGCATGGTCGGGCTGCGCACCTTCGCGATGGCCGCGAACCGGATCATCGACCGCGAGATCGACGCCCGGAACGCGCGGACCGCCACGCGCGAACTCGTCACCGGCGCGGTCTCGTTGAGGACCGCGTACGTCGGCTCGGCCGTCGCGCTGGTGGTCTTCCTCGGCGCGGCCGCGATGCTCAACCCGCTCTGCCTGGCGCTCGCGCCGGTGGCCGTGGTGCCGATGGTCGTCTACCCGTACGGCAAGCGGTTCACCGACTTCCCGCAGGCGATCCTCGGCCTGGCCCAGGCGATGGGCCCGGTCGGCGCCTGGCTCGCGGTGACGGGCAGCTGGTCCTGGGACGCGGTGGTGCTGGGCGTGGCCGTCGGCATCTGGATCGGCGGGTTCGACCTGGTCTACGCCTGCCAGGACGTCGAGTCCGACCGCGAGCACGGAGTGCGCTCGGTGCCGGCGCGGTTCGGGGTGCCGGCGGCGATCCGGGGCGCGCGCGTGTGCCACGTCCTGACGACGCTCCTGCTGGGCTGGTTCGCGGTCCTGACGGACGCCGGGGTGGCGTTCTGGATGGGCCTGGCGGTCGTCGCGGGCGCGTTCGTCTACGAGCACACCATCGTGAAGCCGAACGACCTCTCGAAGCTCAACCGGGCGTTCTTCCAGACGAACGGCTTCGTGGGGATCTCGCTCTTCTTCTTCGCCCTGGTGGACCTGCTCGTCCGCGGGCTCGGGATCTGATCCCGGAGGCCGGTCGAGCGAGCGACCGGGGCGGCAGGCGGACGACCGTGCCGCCCCGGCCGCTCGGTCGACCGGGGCGGCACGCGTCCCGTCCGGGGTGGTCTCAGCCGTGCAG
The DNA here is from genome assembly GCF_053598415.1 of Kitasatospora sp. NPDC001132. Taxonomy (NCBI): domain Bacteria; kingdom Bacillati; phylum Actinomycetota; class Actinomycetes; order Kitasatosporales; family Streptomycetaceae; genus Kitasatospora; species Kitasatospora sp. NPDC001132. The sequence goes on from NZ_JBSFKF010000026.1 coordinate 70,405, forward strand.
GAAGCCCTCCAGCGACGCCGCCAGGGCCACCGGGGCCTCGTACATCGGGTAGTGCCCGCTGCCGGCGAGCTCCTCCAACTCGGCGTTGGGGTAGTGGCCGAGGAAGGTGCCGCGCATCACCTCGGCGGTGAGGGCGAGGTCGTGCTCGCCGACGATCACCTTCACCGGCACCGGGTTGCCGTCGATCCGGGGCCGCAGGTCGGCCGTCGTCCAGTCGCGGACGTAGCCGCCGAAGGCCTCGGGGGTGGACAGCCGCAGGGACTGGTCGACCATGCGGTCGAGCCAGACCCGGCCGGCCCGCTGGCCCGTCACCAGGTCCAGGATCGCGAAGCGCTTCTCCCGGTCCTCGGCGGCGCCGTGGAACAGCGCCTCGCCGGCCTCGTCCAGCTGGTACGGCCCGGCGGGCACCGGGGCCAGCCCGACGAGCTTGCGCACCCGCAGCGGCGCCTCGGCGAGCACCTGCTGGGCCGCCTTGCCGCCCATCGAGTGGCCGACCAGCGAGAAGCGGTCCCAGCCGAGCTGGTCGGCCAGGGCGAGCGCGTCGGCGGCGATCTCGGCGAGCGTGTACGCGCCGGGGACGTCCTTGCGCCGCCCGTAGCCGCGGTAGTCGAGGAAGGCGTAGCCGAACGCGTCGCCGTCGAGGTAGTCGAGGAACGGGCCCCAGCCCGCGCTGGTGCCGAACCAGTCGTGCAGGACCAGGACGTGGTGGTCTCCGGTGCCGACCAGGTGGTGAGGGATCGTCATGCCAACGGTCGTTCCCCGCGATCCGCCCGCCCGAACGGACGGTTCGCGGGGAGCGGTCGGCCCGCTACGCCTCGGTGACGAGGGCCTTGTACTGGGCCGCCGAGAGCAGGTCCTTCAGTTCGTCGGCCTTGGTCACGGTGAGCTCGATGATCCAGCCGTCGCCGTACGCGTCGCCGTTGAGCACCTCGGGTTCGTCGCTCAGCTCCGTGTTGATCGCGGCGACCGTCCCGGACAGCGGCGCGTAGAGCTCGCTCACCGACTTGACCGACTCCACCGTGCCGAAGACCTGGCCGGCTTCGAGCTTGTCGCCCACTGAGGGGAGTTCGACGAAGACGAGGTCGCCGAGCTGCTTCTGGGCGTAGTCGGTGATGCCGACGCGGGCCCGGTCCTTCCCCACCGTCTCCACCCACTCGTGGTCGCTGGTGTACTTGAGGTTCGTCGGGATGGTGCTCATGGCGGCCTCCGGGGAGTCGGCATCGGAGCTGACGGGTCGACAGGTCCGAGGAGGAGCCTGCTACAGCCGCCGCCCCTGCGCCGCCAAGCTCACCCGATCGGGTGAAATCAGGCGTCGCGCCGGGCGAAGGCCGGGGCGTGCTCGGGGAGCGGACCGAGGGCGATCGGGCGGACAGCGCCTGCCGGAAGCCGGGGGCGAAGCGGGCCGGCGGCACGGCGGCTCCGGAAGGGGGCGCGACGACGGGTCGGCCGGCGCCCGTCAGCCCATCAGGAGCAGCCGGTCGCCGACCCGCAGGCGGCCAGGGGCGGCGACCTCGGCGAGGGCGTCGAGCAGGCCGTCGTGGGCGTGCACGACGGCCTTGAGGATCTCCGGCGCGTGCGGCAGCCCGGGCTGCGGGGCGCCGGTCATCGCGCAGCGCTCGCTGGACGCGACGAAGGAGAGCCGGGCGCTGCCGGGGGCCTCGCCGGACGCCTGGCGGCCGAGCCAGGCGTCCTCGACGAACGGCGGGGTGCCGGGCGGGGTGCGCAGCACGATGTTGGGGCGGAACCGGCGCTCGTCGACCACGGCGAACGGGACGGCCTCGCGGACCCAGTCCAGGGTGGCGGTGCTGAGCACGCTGACCGGCAGCCGGTCGAAGTGGGAGACGGCGTCCTCGCGGGCGAGTTCGACGTCCTCGCGCTGGAGGTAGGCGCGCAGGAAGGCGTTCGGGCGGTCGACCGGGCGGCCGAGCGGGTCGAACAGTTCGGGCCCGTCGATCCGGTGGCCGAGCCGGGCGGAGAGGCGGAGCAGTCCGTCCATCCGGCGGAAGCGGCGGGTGTTCTTGCCCGAGCCGAGCTTGCCGGCCGCGTCGCGGACGGCGTAGAGGCGGTCGCCGGCCAGGCCGCGCTCGTCCACCTCGACGGAGTCGAGCCGCTCGCCGCCGGCGGATTTCACGGGGTAGCGCCAGAGTCGCTCGATCACTCCGATGATCTCAGCCATGGCCGGAAAGCGTACTGGCGTTGACGGGGGATGGTCTAGACCAAGTACCGCAAGGGTTACCGCCCGGTCAGCCCAGCCGGGCCACCGCCCGCACCGGCGCGCCGTCCGCCGCGACCAGCCGCAGCGGGAACAGCGAGACCTCCACCGGCAGACCGGCCTCCTGGGCGGCCAGCAGCGGCCGCAGGTCGGTCAGGTTCTCGGCGATCACCCCGCCGCCGGACGCCCCCAGCAGCACCCGGTGCGCGGCGAGCGAGGGCTCGTCGGCGGTGCCGTGGTCGTGCTCGTCGGTGAGGTCGGCGAGCAGGGCGGCCACCGCGGGATCGCCCGGGCCCGGGTCGGGGGTCGGGTCGACGCTGAGCGCGTCCACCCCGACCGTCCGCACCCCGGCGGCGACGATCGCCTCGGCGGCGGCCGGGGTCAGGCTCGGGTGGGCGAGGTAGGCGTCGGTGCCCCAGTGCCGGGCCCAGCCGGTGGCCAGCAGCAGGACGGTGCCCTCGGCGGCCCGCTCCAGTGCGGGCGCCAGCAGCTCGGGGGTGACGGCCGTCCGGGGCTCCAGCCCGCGCAGGTCGGCGACCACGGCCGGGCCGGTGAACCGCTCCAGCGGCAGCCCGTCCAGGGTCGGCCAGGTGACGTCCACGTGGTACGGCGCGTCCACGTGCGTCCCGGACTGCGAGCCGAGGTGCAGGGCCAGCACGTTCACCCCGGCGGTGGCCGTGGTGAGCGCGGGCTCCAGCAGGACGGCCGGATCGCCGGGGTAGACCGGCATCGCGGTGGTCACCTGATGGGTGAGGTCGACGAGGGTCGCTGCCATGCGCCCATCCTCCCAGCCCCCGCCCACCCCGTGGACCCCCCCGGTTCCCGGCGCCACCCGGCCCGCCGCGAGGGCGCTGGTGAGCGGAGCGGACGGAGCCGGATAGAAATGCCCCATGGGAACTGCGAAACGTCAGCCGTGGGTGGTCGGGGTCTCGGGGGCGTCGGGAACGCCGTACGCGGCCTCGGTGATCCGTGCGCTGCTGGCCGCCGGCGAGGCGGTGGACCTGATCGTCAGCCGCGCCGCCCGGCTCACCATCCTGGACGAGACCGGCATCTCCTTCCGGGACGCCCACTGGCGCGCCGACCTCGCCGCCTGGCTCGGGAGCGACCGGGGGCTGGACGACGTCCGCTACTGGCCCGCCGGGGACTTCGCGGCCGGCCCGTCCAGCGGCTCGTACCCGGCCAAGGGCATGCTCGTGGTGCCCGCGACCACCGGCGCGGTGGCCGGGATCGCGCTCGGCCTGAGCAAGGACCTGCTGCAGCGCGTCGCCAGCGTCACCCTCAAGGAGCGCCGTCCGCTCGTCGTCTGCGTGCGCGAGACACCACTCAACGGGGTGACGTTGAAGCACTTGGTGGAGCTCGACGCACAGGGGGCGGTCGTGCTGCCCGCCGCACCCGGTTTCTACGCCGGCGGCTCCACCGTGCGCGAACTCGTGGATTTCGTGGCCGGACGGGTGCTGGACGCCGTCGACGTGCCGCATTCCCTGTACCTGCGCTGGGAAGGGGAGTTGGGGGCGGCCGCCCGCAAGACGGCCGACGGCGAGGGCGCTGCGGCTGAGGGGGAGTAAGGAGACCGAGGGCGGGAGAGTATGTTCTCTGCGATATCCGGGTCTTTCGGCGCGAGGCGCCTTTGAATCCGGATAATGATCTGTGGGTCTGGAGAGGTTCGGAAGGACGCGGACGGTATATGGACACGGTGGACAGACAGCTCATCCAGGCGCTCCGGGAGAACGGCCGCGCGTCCTACGCCGAGTTGGGCCGCCTGGTCGGGCTCTCCGGCCCGAGCGTCACGGACCGGATCAACCGCCTGGAGCAGGCCGGGGTCATCACCGGCTACCGGGCGACGGTCAACCCGGCCTCGCTCGGCTTCGGTGTCACGGCCCTGATCGGCCTTCAACTCACCGACGCGGCGGACCACGAGGACGTCGCGTTCCGGCTGAAGGACCTCAACGAGGTCGAGGACTGCTGGTTCATCGCCGGCGACGACTCCTACATGCTCAAGGTCAGGGTGGCCGACGTGGCCGGCCTGGAATCGGTGGTCAAGCGGATCTCGGGCACGAAGGGCGTGGCCAGGACCCGCACCACCGTCGTACTCTCCACGAAGTGGGAGAACCGGGTGAGTGAACTTCCTCCTGTAGGAGAGTGACGCATGGCACTGGTCGGACTGGAGGAGCTGCGCGCGGCTCGGCAGCGGATCGCCGGGGTCGCCGTGCGCACCCCGCTGGTTCCCGCCCCCTGGGCGGCCGAGGGGGAGCGGCGGCTCTGGCTGAAGCCCGAGAACCTCCAGCCGACCGGGGCCTTCAAGACCCGCGGCGCCTACAACCGGCTCGCCGCGCTCACCGAGGACGAGCGTGCCCGGGGCGTGGTCGCCCAGTCCAGCGGCAACCATGCGCAGGCGGTGGCGTACGCGGCCAGGACGCTCGGCATCAAGGCCGTGATCGTGATGCCGGACACCTCGCCCGCGGTGAAGGTCGAGGCCACCCGCTCGTTCGGCGCCGAGGTGATCCTGGTCGCGCCGCAGGAGCGGGACACCCTGCCCGCCGAGCTGGCCGAGCGGCACGGCTACGTCTGGGTCCCCCCGTACGACGATCCGTTCATCATCGCGGGGCAGGGCACGGTCGGCCTGGAGATCGCCGAGGACGCCCCCGCCGAGCTGGACACCGTCCTGGTGCCGGTCAGCGGCGGCGGCCTGATCGGCGGCACGGCGGCCGCGCTCAAGCTCACCCGCCCCGGCATCCGGGTGATCGGCGTGGAGCCCGAGCTGGCCGCCGACGCCCGGGCCAGCCTGCGGGCCGGCCGCCTGGTCGAGTGGCCGGTCGCCGACACCTACCGGACCATCGCGGACGGGCTGCGCACCCCGTCGCTCGGCGTGCTGCCGTTCGAGCACGTCACCGCCTACGTGGACGACATCGTCACCGTCACCGAGGACGAGATCCGGGCCACCGTGGCCGTGCTGGCCCGACGCGGCCGGCTGGTCGCCGAGCCCTCCGGGGCGGTCGCCCCGGCCGCCTACTTCCACCGCGCCGCCGAGACCGGGGGCCAGGTGGTGGCGGCCGTGGTCAGCGGCGGCAACGTCGACCCGACACTGCTCGCCGAGCTGCTCCGGGCATAGGCGTAACCTCGTTCCGGCAAGGAAACGAATGTCGGAGGAGGCGGGGCACCGCATGGACGCAGGGCTCAAGCGCGAGCTGGAGGCGAAGGTCTACGCGGGTGAGCGGCTGACCCGCGAGGACGGGATCGCGCTCTACGAGAGCGACGACCTGGCCTGGCTGGGCGGGCTGGCCCACCACGTGCGGACGAGGAAGAACGGCGACGTCGTCCACTTCAACGTCAACCGCCACCTCAACATGACCAACGTGTGCAACGCGTCCTGCGCGTACTGCTCGTTCCAGCGCAAGCCGGGCGAGAAGGACGCGTACACGATGCGCATCGAGGAGGCCGTCCGCCTCGCCAAGGCGATGGAGAGCGAGTCCCTCACCGAGCTGCACATCGTGAACGGCCTGCACCCGACCCTGCCGTGGCGCTACTACCCGCGCTCGCTGCGGGAGCTGAAGGCGGCACTGCCGAACGTCTCGCTGAAGGCCTTCACCGCCACCGAGATCCACTGGTTCGAGAAGATCAGCGGCCTGTCCGCCGACGAGATCATGGACGAGCTGATCGACGCCGGCCTGGAGTCGCTGACCGGCGGCGGCGCGGAGATCTTCGACTGGGAGGTCCGCCAGCACATCGTCGACCACGACACCCACTGGGAGGACTGGTCGCGGATCCACCGCCTCGCGCACAGCAAGGGCCTCAAGACGCCCGCCACCATGCTGTACGGCCACATCGAGGAGCCCCGCCACCGGGTGGACCACGTGCTGCGGCTGCGCGAGCTCCAGGACGAGACCGGCGGCTTCCAGGTCTTCATCCCGCTGCGCTACCAGCACGACTTCCACGACTCCAAGGACGGCGTCGTGCGCAACAGGCTGATGGCCCGTACCGAGATGGCCACCGGCGCCGAGGCGCTGAAGACCTTCGCGGTCTCCCGGCTGCTCTTCGACAACGTCCCGCACGTCAAGGTCTTCTGGGTGATGCACGGCGTCACCACCGCCCAGCTGGCGCTCAGCCACGGCGCGGACGACATGGACGGCTCGGTGGTCGAGTACAAGATCACCCACGACGCGGACAACTTCGGCACGCCGAACAAGCTCGGCCGTGACGACCTGCTCGGGCTGATCCGCGACGCCGGCTTCCGCCCGGTGGAGCGCAACACCCGCTACGAGGTCATCCGCGAGTACGAAGGCCCGGACCCGATGCGCCGTGAGTCCCCGCAGGCGATGCGCCTCTGACCCGCTCCACCCGCGCGGATCCACCCGCCGCCCCGGCCGATCGAAGGCCGGGGCGGCGGTTGTCTTCACGGCCTCCGCACGGGGCCCGGGTTTACCAACGGGTGCGGCGTTTGGCAGGATCGAAGGCATGTCCGGTTCTGATCGTGCCACCGCGTACCCGCCGCACCAGCCGTCGCAGGAGCCGGTCGACCTGATGCCACACCAGCAGGACGAGGGCTTCCAGCCGTACCGGCAGCCGGTCCGGCAAGAGGACCACGGCCAGTACCAGCCGTACGGCCAGGCGTCTGACGGGTACTACGAGACGTACGACCAGCCGTACCCGCAGTACCAGCCGTACCAGGCCGAGCCCGTCGCCGAGCCGCTCTCCGAGTCCGTCTACTACGAGGCGGAGCCCGCTGCCGCGCCCGTCCACCACGAGCCCGTCGCCTACGAGCCGGTCCAGCACGAGCCCGTCCACCACGAGCCCGTCGCCTACGAGCCGCTCGCCTATGAGCCCGAGCCCGTCGTGCTCGCCGTCGCGCCCGTCGCTCCCGCGCCGGGTGCCCGGGCGGCCGCCCGGGGACGGCGGCGCAAGGCCAAGCAGAAACGTCACGGCAAGGCCGTGATGGCCGGCACCGCGCTGCTGGTCGCCGCCACCGCCGGCTGGTACGCCGTCGGCCAGGACGACGCCAAGCCCGGCATCGCCGCCGCCGACGGCCCAGGACCGGAGGGCGTCAGCAAGCCCGACCAGCCCGCCCCGGCCCCCGCGGCCGTCCAGGCCGCCTCCAACCGGCAGGCCGCCGCCCCGGCCGCGGACCGCAGCCAGACCCGCGCGGACGGCTCGGTCGCCGCGATACCCGGCCTCGGCGCGACCTTCACCGCGAAGATCCCCGCCGAGACCACCCAGGTCGTGGTCGCCTCCGGCCAGGACAAGAACACCGACAAGAACACCGTCACCCTCTGGACCCGCACCCCCGAGGGCCGCTGGCTGGCCGGCGAGACCTGGCAGGGCCACAACGGCAAGAACGGCTGGACCACCGACCACAACGAGGGCGACCTGCGCAGCCCGATCGGAGTCTTCGGCCTCACCGACGCGGGCGGCCGCAAGGCGGACCCGGGCAGCAAGCTCCCGTACGACAAGGACCCGAGCTTCGTGGTCTCCGGCACGGGCTTCTTCGGCGACCAGCTGGAGGGCTCCTTCGACTACGTGGTCGCGATCAACTACAACCGCGTCGCCGGCAAGTCCCCGCTCGACCCGCGCCGCCCGATGGGCCCCAAGAAGGGCGGCGGCATCTGGCTCCACGTGGACCACGACGGCCCGACCCACGGCTGCGTGTCGATCCCCGAGGACAAGATGGCCCAGTTGATCCGCACCCTGGACCCGGCGGCCCACCCGGTCATCGTGATGGGCGACGCACCCACTCTGGCCGCCTGACCTCGGCGTACGCGGAACCCGGGCGCCGCAAGGGCCCTTGTGGACCTCCTACAGATCGAGAGGGCGGATCCTGTCACCGGTCATGCCATGCTGACCAGCGGGTAACCCGGTTCCATGGCAGTATGAGCGGTTCGCGCATTGTGGCACTCGGCCACTACCAGCCCCCCAAGGTCCTCACCAACGACGACCTGGCGGCGCTGGTCGACACGGACGACGAGTGGATCCGCACCCGCGTGGGCATCCGCACCCGGCACGTCGCCGAGGACGAGACCCTGGTCGACCTCGCCACCGAGGCCGCCCAGAAGGCGCTCGCCAACAGCGGCCGGACGGCGGCCGAGGTCGACCTGGTGGTGGTCGCCACCTGCACCGCGATCGAGCGCAGCCCCAACACCGCCGCGGCCGTCGCCGCCCGGCTGGGCGTGCGCTCGCCCGCCGCGTACGACATCAACACGGTCTGCTCCGGCTTCTCGTACGCCCTGGCCACCGCCGACCACGCGATCCGGGCCGGCGCGGCCCGCCGCGCCGTGGTGATCGGCGCCGAGCGGATGTCCGACACCCTCGACTGGACCGACCGCTCCACCTGCGTGATCTTCGGCGACGGCGCGGGCGCCGCGGTGGTCGAGGCCCAGGAGGACGGTGCCGAGCCCGGCATCGGACCGGTGGTCTGGGGCTCGGAGCCGGAGCGGGGCGACGCCGTGGTGATCACCGGCTGGGACCCGGTGATCAGCCAGCAGGGCCAGTCGGTCTTCCGCTGGGCCACCACCCAGCTCGCCCCGCTGGCCCGCCAGGCCTGCGAGCGGGCCGGGATCGACCCGTCCGAGCTGAAGGGCTTCGTCCCGCACCAGGCCAACCTGCGGATCATCGACGCGATCGCCGGCAAGCTGGGCCTCGGCGAGGACGCGGTGGTGGCCCGGGACGTGGTCCACTCCGGCAACACCTCGGCCGCCTCGATCCCGCTCGCCTTCTCCAAGCTGGTCGAGCGCGGCGAGCTCTCGCCCGGCGACCCGGTCCTGCTCTTCGGCTTCGGCGGCGGCCTGGCCTACGCCGGCCAGGTGGTGCGCTGCCCCTGACGCCATGGCCCCGTGAGGCCGCCCGGATGCGCCGCGGCGCCGTCCGGACCCGAACACGCCGTGGGCGGGCACCCTGTCGCGGGTGCCCGCCCACCGGCATGTCTGGCGCGCGTGGGGTACGTCGGCGGACCTCCCCCGAGGACACGGCCGTCGTCCGCCGTACCCCGGACAGGAGGCCGGGGCTGCGCGCGGAGCGGATGGTGGATCGGAGAACGGTCCTACTTGGGCGCCTTCTTGCCGGTGACGCCCAGGTACACCAGGGGAGCGAGGTTGGGCTTGAGATCCTTGACCTTGACGCCCCAGGAGGTGAAGGCCTTCTGGTGCTCGGCCGCCGAGGCGAGCAGCGAGACCAGGGCCCCGGCCACGGCGTTCGGGTCGAGCGACTTGTCGGCCTGGCCCTTCGCCTGGAGTTCCCTGACGGCCTCGGCGAGCGGCTTGGCGACCGCGTTGAGGACCGTCATGCGGATCTTGAAGAACCGCTTGTCCCCTTCGGCGGCACCGAGCGTGACCACTCGGAGAATGGCGTCGTTCTTGCGCCAGAAGGCGAGGAATCCGTCGACCAGTTCTTCCGAAGTGGTCGGTCCGGACTTCCCTGCCCAGGACTTTCCGGCCACCAGCTCTTTGAGCTGGTCGGCGTCCTTGGCCATTTCCTCGGCGATTTCGAGGACAGCGCCCTCGACATCCGGGAAGTACTGGTAGAAGGTCGCGGGGGAGGTACCCGCCATACGGGCGACGTCGATGACCTTGACGTCCCGATAGGGCGACGTGCTGAGCATCTCGCGGAGGCAATCGAGCAGCTTCTGCCGCGTCTCCTGTCCGCGTCGCCCGGCGACGCGACCGTCGACGGTGCGAACTTGTCCTGTCATGCCGTCAGCTTACCGTGGCAAGATCTTGGCGCGATTCGGTGATGCGACTATTACTCCGCACGGGGGGTCGGTTATAGCGTCATGAACCGCTTCGGACGGATATTCACCGGGCCTCGAAGCCCCTGTTGAAGCCCCCCCGTGTGCTTTTGACCTCACAGCGTGACGGCGAGTCCGCTGAGGGGTGGTCGGGTGACAGAGCGTGACGATGGCCGAGGATCGCGGGGTCGTCCGGAAGTGGACGGTCCGCGGCTCCGCGCGCAAGCCGCCCCGGAGCGGGCGTCAGGATCCGGCCGTTCCGTCCTCGCTGGTCAGGGGCCTGTCCGGGGCGCCGTGCGGGCCCGAACGGCGCGTTCCGGCGGGTGGGGGAGGTTGGATATGCGTGGGGCGGCATTGGAGAATCGGGTCCGGCACCACGCGGCGGGTGCGGACAACGGGGAGGTGGCAGCGGAGTGGACCAGCTGACGGCGCACGATCCGAGGCGGATCGGGCCCTTCGAGGTGCTGGGGCGGCTCGGCGCGGGTGGGATGGGGCTGGTCTACCTGGCGCGTTCCGCGTCGGGGCGGCGGGTCGCCATCAAGACCGTGCGGGGTGAGCTGGCCGAGGACGAGCTGTTCCGGGTCCGCTTCGCCCGTGAGATCGAGGCGGCCAAGACGGTCGGCGGCTTCTACACCGCGGCCGTGGTGGACGCCGACGCGGACGCCCGGGTGCCCTGGCTGGCCACCGCGTACATCCCGGCCCCCTCGCTGGAGGACCTGGTCGAGGAGTGCGGCCCGCTGCCGGTGGAGGCCACCCGCTGGCTGGTCGCCGGCATCGCGGAGGCCCTCCAGTCCATCCACGCGGCCGGGCTGATCCACCGCGACCTCAAGCCCTCCAACGTCCTGGTGGTCGAGGACGGCCCGAAGGTGATCGACTTCGGCATCGCCGCCGGCGTGTCCAGCACCCGGCTCACCATGACCAACGTCGCGGTCGGCACGCCCGCCTACATGTCCCCCGAGCAGGCCAGGGACAGCCGGACCGTCAGGGGCGCCAGCGACGTCTTCTCGCTGGGCTCGCTGATGGTCTTCTGCGCCACCGGGCACCCGCCCTACCGGGGCACCAACCCGGTCGAGACGGTGTTCCAGCTGCTGCGCGAGGAACCGGACCTGACCGGCATGCCGCCCGAGCTGATGGACCTGGTCCGCGCGTGCATGCAGCAGGCCCCCGAGCGCCGGCCCACGCCGGCGCAGATCCAGACCGAGCTGGCCCCGCACCTCTTCTCCCGGGACGACGCCTCCGGCGAGGCCGGGGACTGGCTGCCGGTCGACGCGCTGGAGCTGATCGAGCGCAAGCGGGGCCGCCGCCCGGCCGCCCCGCCGCCGCGCCCGCCGGCCGCGCCGCCCCAGCCGCCCCCGCACCCGCAGGTGCCGCCCCCGCACCTCCCGCCGCAGCACCCGGCACCGGCCGACCCGCGCACCAACCCGGGCGGGCGGCACGCGCAGCCGCCGGCCGGGCCGGTGCACAGCCTGCCGCGGCCGGGCCAGGCCTCCGAGGCCGAGATCCCGACCGCGAAGGTCGCCTACCCGAACCGGCACCGGGCGCCGACCGGCGGCTCCGTCGAGGTGCAGCTGTCCGGCGCCTCGGTGCGGATAGGTCCGGGGCCCCGGGCCGAGTACGAGCAGCCGGGCCCGAACACCGCCCCGGCCACGACGGACTGGGTCCGCCGGGCCCCCACCCCGCCGCCCCCGCCGGTCGCCCGCTGGCGTCCCTGGCGGTTCCGGATGTCCAACGACGTCTGGGGCACCCCGGTGGTCGCCGACGGCACGCTCTTCGTCTCCAGCTTCGAGGTGCACGCGCTGGACGTCGCCTCCGGCGAGCGCCGCTACAAGACGCGGGACGTCGCCTGGGCGCTCGCGGTGGACGCCGGCCGGGTGCACGCCGCGGACGGCCCCCACCTGTACACGGTGGACGCCGCGGACGGCGCCGAGCGCTGGCGCACCTCGCTGGACGGCTGGGTGTACTCGCTCTCCGCCGCCGAGGGCGTGCTCTGCTGCGGGATCAGGGGCGGCGGCGTCCAGCTCCGCTCGGCCGCCAACGGCGCCGAGCTGTGGCGCGCCGACGACGCCCAGCAGGACTACGAGAACCCCCAGTCGGGACCGGTCCTGGTGGGCGGCGCCGCCTACTACTACGGCGGCGGGCGGCTGCGCTGCGTCGACCCGCGGGGCGCGGGCCTGCGCTGGTCCTTCCAGGTCGGCGAGGACGTGCCCTCGCACCCGGTCGAGCGCGGCGGCGTGCTGTACGTGTCGGCCGGCACCCGGGTGTACGCGCTGGACGCGGCCAGCGGGGCCGAGCGCTGGCGCTTCGAGGCCCCGGTGGTGCTGTTCACCCCGCCCGCCCTGGACGCCGACGCGGTCTACGTGGCCGACTACCTGGGCACGGTCTACGCGCTGGACGCGGCCACCGGCCTGGACCGCTGGCGCGGGGTCACCGGCCGCCGCCAGGGCGCCGACCCGGTGGTGGTCTCGGACGGCATGGTGCTGGTCGGCAACGGCGAGGTGCTGTACGCCTTCGAGGCGGCCACCGGCCGTGAGCGCTGGCGCTACACCGCCCGCGGCGAGATCGTCGGCTCCCCGGCGGTGGCCGACGGCCTGGTCCACCTGGGCAGCCGGGACCACTCGCTGCACACCCTGGACCTGGCGAGCGGTCAGCTGCGCTGGGAGCTCGGCACCAAGGGCGAGCTCACCGGCTCGCCGGTGGCGGTCGGCGGCCGGGTCTTCGTCGGCTCCAAGGACCGCTGCGTGTACGCGCTGGACGCCTTCTACGGAACGGCGGTGCCCGCCCGCTGACGCGCGGGGCGGACACCGCCGGTCGGCCGGGTCGGGCCGGATCAGGCCTTGCGGGCCCCGGGGTGGCGGCTGCACCAGCCGTCCCACGCGGAGGAGACCATCTCCGTCACGTCGTGACGGGCGGTCCAGCCCAGCTCCCGGTGGATCAGGTCGGCGGAGGCCACCACCCGGGCCGGGTCGCCGGGGCGGCGCGGGGTCACCTCGGCGGCGGTGTCGTAGCCGGTGACCTTGCCGATCACCGCCAGCATCTCCTTGACGCTGACGCCCTCGCCGCGGCCGATGTTCAGCACCAGGGAGGTCGCGCCGGCCGGGTCGGCGGCCATCCGCTTGGCGGCCGCCACGTGCGCCGAGGCGATGTCGGAGACGTGGATGAAGTCGCGGACGCAGGTGCCGTCCGGGGTCTGGTAGTCGTCGCCGAAGATCCGCGGGGCCTCGCCGGCGGTGAGCCGCTCGAAGACCATCGGGATCAGGTTGAACACCCCGGCGTCGGAGAGCTCGGGGGAGGCGGCGCCGGCCACGTTGAAGTAGCGCAGGGCCACGGTGGACATGCCGTGGGCCTTGCCGGCCGCGGCGACCAGCCACTCGCCGGCCAGCTTGGTCTCGCCGTACGGGCTCATCGGGGCGCAGGGCGTGGACTCGGTGACCAGGTCGACGTCCGGCATGCCGTAGACCGCGGCGGAGGAGGAGAAGAGGAAACGCTTCACCCCGCCCTCGGCGGCGGCCTCCAGGACGGTCTGGAGGCCGATCATGTTCTCGCGGTAGTACAGGAACGGCTGCTCGACGGACTCGCCGACCTGCTTCTTGGCGGCGAAGTGCAGGATGCCCTCGACGCCGTGCTCGCGGATCGCGGCGTCCAGGGCGGCGCGGTCCAGGGTGGAGCCCTCGATCAGGGGGACGCCGGCCGGGAGCCGGGAGGCGTCGCCGGTGCTGAGGTCGTCCAGGACGGCGACGCGCTCCCCGGCGTCGAGCAGCTGTCGGACGACGTGTCCGCCGATGTATCCGGCACCGCCGGTGATCAACCAAGTCATGGCCCGAATCCTAGGCGCTCGGATTCGATCGCCACGTTCGGGCGAGTCGGAACAACAAAGCGGACAAAACGGTGAAAAGCTGACAAGGATTTCCGTGCGTTCATGACTGCGCCCGCTCGGCGCGGTGACGAATCGGAGGCAGCCAGGTGCGCCGTCACAAGGAACACGCCAGCCCCCTGCCCGCCGGACCGCGGCCGATCGGGCCGTGGGCGCGGGGCCGGCGGCTGCCGGGAGTCGTCGCGATGGCGCTGGTGGCCGTGCTGGCGCCGGCCGGGTGCAGCAGCGGCTCGTCCTCCTCGTCCACCCTCGCCGCCACCGCCTCGCCCCCGGCGACCGCCTCGCCCCCGGCCGCCTCGACGAACGGCGCGACCCAGTTGCAGGAGGCCTACCAGGCGGTGATCGCCAACGTGCTGCCCTCCGTGGTGCAGATCACCACCGGAGACAGCCTCGGGTCCGGGATCGTCTACGACGACAAGGGCGACATCGTCACCAACGCCCACGTGGTCGGCACCGCGACCGGCTTCACGGTGACCCTCGCCAACAGCACCACGGCGCTGGACGCCGGCCTGGTCGCCAGCTACCCCGACTCCGACCTCGCGGTGATCCGGCTGAAGAACCCGCCGAGCGGTCTCAAACCGGCCAGCTTCGGCGATTCGAGCAAGGTCCAGATCGGCCAGATCACCCTTGCCATGGGCAGCCCGCTGGGCCTGTCCGGCAGCGTCACCCAGGGCATCGTCTCGGCCATCGGGCGGACCGTCTCCGAGCCCCAGGCGCCGGGGTCGCCGGGCGCCACGATCAGCAACATGGTGCAGACCTCGGCGGCGATCAACCCGGGCAACAGCGGTGGCGCGCTGGCCGACCTGGACAGCAAGGTGATCGGGATCAACACGCTCGCCGCGACCGAGCCGCAGACCAACGGCGCGGCCGCCCCCGGCATCGGCTTCGCCATCCCGGCGAGCACCATCACCAACATCGCCGACCAGCTGATCAAGCAGGGCAAGGTCACCAACTCCGGCCGGGCCGCGCTCGGCATCACCGCCCGGACCAGCTTCAACCAGCAGTTCCAGCCCACCGGTGCGGTCATCGTGGCGGTCACCCCGGGCGGCGCGGCCGCCTCGGCGGGGCTCCAGGTCGGGGACGTCATCACCAAGATCGGCGACACCCAGGTGGACTCGCTGAACGCGCTCACCACCGCGCTCGCCGCGCTCAGCCCGGGCAGCAAGACCACCGTCACGTACATCCGGAACGGCGAGACCAGGACCGCCGCCGTCACCCTCGGCGAACTGGCACTCGCCCGGACCTCGCCCTGAGCCCCGGTACGGGGACACCGGGCCGCACGCCGCGCAAGGGTTCAGCGGGCCGGGTGCCGTACCGGACCGGCGCCGGGACCCCAGTCTCTGCCACGACGGGGTCCCGGCGCCTTGCCGTGTTCCGGGGGAGGGGCGGTCAGCGGCGGGCGGTGCGGGTGCGCCAGGGCAGCTCGACGGTGACGGTGGTCGGCCCGCCCTCGGGGCTCTCCACCAGGAAGACCCCGTCCACCGCGCGGATCCGCTCGGCCAGTCCGGCCAGTCCACTGCCCGGGTAGGGGGCCGCGCCGCCCTTGCCGTCGTCCTGGACCAGCACCATCAGCTGGTCGTCCGAGCGCCAGACCTCGACCGAGGCGGAGCGGGCGCCGGCGTGCTTGGAGACGTTGGTCAGCAGCTCGCTGACGGTGAAGTAGGCGATGCCCTCGACCGCCGAGTCCGGGCGCTCGGGCTGCCCGTCCGCGCCGGCCAGGTCGACGTTCACCCGGACCCCGCCGGGGACGGTGCAGCGGGCGGCGACCGAGGACAGCGCGGCGTCCAGACCACGGTCGGTGAGCACCGCCGGGTGGATGCCGCGGGCCAGGTCGCGCAGCTCCTGGAGGGCCAGCTTCACCTCGCCGTG
Source organism: Kitasatospora sp. NPDC001132 (assembly GCF_053598415.1). Lineage (NCBI taxonomy): Bacteria > Bacillati > Actinomycetota > Actinomycetes > Kitasatosporales > Streptomycetaceae > Kitasatospora > Kitasatospora sp. NPDC001132. The sequence continues at coordinate 86,068 of NZ_JBSFKF010000026.1, forward strand.
GGCGTTGTCGACCATCCTGGTGGCGGCCGCCATGTCGTCCTCGCTCTCCACCTCGCGCAGCCGCTCCTTGGCCATGCCGAGGTCCATCGCCAGCGCGACCAGCCGGGCCTGGGCGCCGTCGTGCAGGTCGCGCTCGATCCGGCGCAGGTCGGCGGCGGCGGTGTCGACCACGGTGCCGCGGTCGTCCTCCAGCTCGCGCACCCGCTCGGCCAGGGCGCCCGGGAAGAGCAGCGACTCGATCAGGATGCGGTCGACCGCCACCAGCCCGCGGACCACCCAGGGCAGCACCGGCCAGAGCACGATCACCGAGACCAGGGTCAGCGCGAAGCTGAGCACGCCCCACGGCAGCATCAGCACGTTGTAGAGCGCCGAGCGCCAGTTCAGCAGGTCGGTGAGCTGGGCGATGGTGTAGCCGACCATCCCCGGGCGGCGCGGCTTCACCGGCTCCGGCTCGTCGATCCCGGAGCCGTACGCCACCCGGGCCCGCTGCCGGCCCAGCGCGCCCAGGGAGCGGGAGACGGCCAGGCCACCGGCCAGCAGTGGCAGACCGATCACGGTGATCGACAGTCCCAGGCCGACCGCCAGGGTGGTCACCGCCAGCACGAAGCCGAAGATGCCGAGCGGCAGGTTGAGCAGCAGCCGGCCGACCTGGTGCCACATCCTCGTGCCGTACAGCGGCGGACGCTCCATCCGAGCGTCCTGCTCCTTGATGGCGTCCACGGCGCGGTGCAGCGGCTTCATCCGGATCTACCGTCCCTCTTCGTCGTGCGGGTGGACCAAGCTTCCCGAACGCCGGGCGGTGCAGGCCATGGGGGTGATACATCTTCCCGGCCGGGGGTTAACCCCACCCCGGGCGGGGGTGCCGGAGGTCCGCCGGGGTGTCCGGCGGTCGTCTTGCCAAGCGGGCAGGGTTCGGGCGGAGCGCGGCGGTCCCCTTAGACTCACGCTTTGGCCATGGTTGGGTCCGTGAGAGCAAACGTCGTAGAACTGTCCTGAGGGCGGATTCACGGCCGAGGTGGAGGCGAAGGCATGGAGGGGAAGCACGCGGCTGCCGTCGCGGCCGACCCGGCGGTCGGCAGCGGCTACTTCGACGCGTACGCCGCGATGGGCCTGCTGGCCGTCGTCGGGGTGCTCTTCGTCGCCGTGGCGTTCACCGCCAACCGGCTGCTGCGACCCGTGGTGTACTCGCCCGAGAAGCTCCTCGCCTACGAGTGCGGGGTGGACCCGGTGGGCGAGGACTGGGCGCACACCCAGATCCGCTACTACGTGTACGCCTTCCTGTACGTGATCTTCGCGGTGGACGCGATCTACCTGTTCCCCTGGGCGACCGTCTTCGCCTCCGCCGGGTACGGCGCCGGAACGCTGATCGAGATGTTCCTGTTCATCGGCTTCCTCGCGGTCGGGCTGCTGTACGCCTGGAAGAAGGGTGTTCTGGAATGGACGTGACGCACTCCCACTCCCACGGCGGCGCGCAGGGCGGTCCCGTCCCGCTCGGGCTGCCGGACCCGGCGCGCCCCGGCGCCGTCGAGCGCCGCGGCATAGGCCCGCTGGCCCGGCTCGCGCCGGACCCGGTCAAGGTGGTGCTCAACTGGGGGCGCCGCTACAGCCTCTGGTGCTTCAACTTCGGGCTGGCCTGCTGCGCGATCGAGTTCATCGCCGCGTCCATGGCCAAGCACGACTTCATCCGGATGGGTGTCATCCCGTTCGCACCCGGCCCCCGTCAGGCTGATCTGATGATCGTCTCCGGGACCGTCACCGACAAGATGGCGCCCGCCGTCAAGCGCCTCTACGAGCAGATGCCCGAGCCGAAGTACGTCATCTCCTTCGGCGCCTGCTCCAACTCCGGCGGCCCGTACTGGGACTCGTACTCGGTCACCAAGGGCGTGGACCAGATCATTCCGGTGGACGTCTACGTGCCCGGCTGCCCGCCGCGGCCGGAGGCGCTGCTCCAGGGCATCCTCAAGCTCCAGGAGAAGATCGCCGCCGAGTCCCTGCCGGACCGCTACACCACGCCCGCGGCGGCGCTGCGCCGCCCGCTGGTGGCCGGGCCGCAGGCCGCTTCCGGGGCCGGCACTCCGGCCGCGGGAGCCGGCCCTTCGACCGAGGGAGGGGCCTCGTGACTTCCGCCGAGCAGTACGCGGCGTCGGTCGGGGAGTGGGCGACCGGCGCCGAGGCGTACGGGCTGACCACCGTCGACGTCCCGGCCGAGCACTGGATCGAGGCGCTCACCAACGCCCGCGACGTCCTGGGCCTGGGCTTCTTCGACTGGCTGAGCGCCGTCGACGAGCTCGCCGACGGCTTCTGCGTGGTCGCGCACCTGGCCGCCGTCGAGGCTCCGGGCGTGCGGCACCTCGCGCTGCGCACCCGGCTGCCGCGCGACGGGGCGGCGCTGCCGACCGCCGTCGGGGTGTACGCGGGTGCCGCCTGGCACGAGCGCGAGACCCACGAGATGTTCGGCATCGACTTCCCCGGGCACCCCCACCTCGTCACCCTGCTGCTGCCGGACGGCTTCGAGGGGCACCCGCTGCGCAAGGAGTTCGTGCTCGCGGCCCGGGTCGCCAAGGACTGGCCGGGCGCCAAGGAGCCGGGCGAGTCCGACCACGGCGGCGGGCCGGCCCGGCGCAAGATGCAGCCGGCCGGTGTGCCGGACCCGAACGAGTGGGGGCCGCTCAAGGGCACCCTGCCGCCGGTCGCCGAACGGCCCGCGCGCGGTGCGCGGGCGGCGGGTGCGGCGGCGCGGACGCCCCGGGCGGCCGCCGGTGCCGGTGCTGCCGGTGCTGCCGGTGCCGCCGCCGAGGGCGGCGCTCCGGTGCGGGCGGACCGGCCGCGGCGGACCAGGTCGGTGTCGGAGGGGTCGGCGAGCCAGGCGGCCGCCGAGGCCCCAGCGGCGGTTCCGGCCGAGGGCGGCGCTCCGGTGCGGGCGGACCGGCCGCGGCGGACCAGGTCGGCCTCCGAGGGATCGGCCAGCCAGGCGGTGGGCCAGGGGACCGACCAGCCGGCCGCCGAGCCGACGGCCGGGCCCGCGGCTCCGGTACGGCCCCGGCCCTCCGACGCGCCCCGGTCCGCGGACGCGCCCTGGCACAACCCGGTGCCCGCCCACGACGAGAAGCCTTCGGACGGGAAGCCGTCCGAGGAGAAGCCGTCCGAGGAGAAGCCGTCCGAGGAGAAGCCGTCCGAGGAGAAGCCGTCCGAGGAGAAGCCGTCGGGCGAGCCGGCCGGGCGGCAGGACGAGACCTCGGCCGGAGCGGCCGACCAGGACGGAGACGGCGCGTGAACCTGCTCGACACGGTGCTGCGCTGCGTCGCCACCCTCGTCGTCTTCCTGGTCTTCCCGCTGGTCATCGGCCAGACCGAGCACAAGGTCATGGCGCACATGCAGGGCCGGCTCGGCCCGATGTACGCGGGCGGCTTCCACGGCTGGGCGCAGCTCGTCGCCGACGGCGTGAAGTTCGCGCAGAAGGAGGACATCGTCCCGGCCGGGGCGGACCGCCGGATCTTCCAGCTGGCGCCCGCCGTCTCGCTGCTGCCGTACCTCTTCGTGCTGCTGGCGATCCCGGTCGGCCCGGACGGCTTCGTCGGCCAGGCGGTCGACGCCGGCCTGTTCTTCGTGCTGGCCGTGATGGGCGTCGGCGTGATCGGCAAGCTGATGGCCGGCTGGGCCTCGGCGAACAAGTTCTCGCTGCTCGGCGCGCTGCGCACGGCCGCCCAGCTGATGTCGTACGAGCTGCCGATGGTGCTGGCGGCGGCCTCGGTGGCGATGGCCGCCGGCACGCTGTCGCTGCCCGGGATCGTGGACGCCTGGGAGTGGTACTGGCTGCCCTGGCAGATCATCGGCGCGTTCGTGTTCTTCACGGCCGGTCTGGCCGAACTCCAGCGGCCGCCGTTCGACATGCCGGTCGCCGACTCGGAGATCATCTTCGGCGCGTACACCGAGTACACCGGCCTGCGGTTCGCCCTGTTCCTGCTGTCCGAGTACGCGGGCATCCTGGTGGTGTCCGCGCTGACCGCGGTGCTCTTCCTGGGCGGCTGGCACGGACCGCTGCCGGACCAGCTCGGCTGGCTCTGGATGATCCTCAAGACCTTCGCGCTGGCCTTCGTGGTCATCTGGCTGCGGGTCACCTACCCGCGTCTGCGCGAGGACCAGCTGATGCGCTTCGCGTGGACGGTGCTGATCCCGCTCGCGCTGGTCCAGCTGGCCCTCACCGGCATCATCAAGGTGGCGATCTCATGAGTTTTCCCGGTGTCGGGCTCGCGAAGGGCCTGGCCGTGACGCTGCGGACGATGACGAGGAAGAGCGTCACCGCGCAGTACCCCGACGTGCAGCCGGTGCTGCCGCCGCGTTCGCGCGGCGTCATCGCGCTGCTGGAGGAGAACTGCACGGTCTGCATGCTCTGCGCGCGCGAGTGCCCGGACTGGTGCATCTACATCGACTCCCACAAGGAGACGCTGCCGGCCGCCGAGCCGAACGCCCGGGCCCGCACCCGCAACGTGCTGGACCGGTTCGCCATCGACTTCTCGCTCTGCATGTACTGCGGGATCTGCATCGAGGTCTGCCCGTTCGACGCGCTGTTCTGGTCGCCGGAGTTCGAGTACGCGGAGACCGACATCCACGAGCTGACCCACGAGCGGGAGAAGCTCCGCGAGTGGATGTGGACCGTTCCCGCGCCGCCGGCGCTGGACCCGGCGGCCGAGGAGCCCAAGGAGATCGCCACCGCGCGCAAGGCGGCGGACAAGCTGGCGGCCGCTGCCGCGGCGGCCGCCGCGGCAGCGGCTACCGAGGAGAAGGGTGACGACGCGTGATCGGTGCCACCACGCTTCTCGCGGCGACCGGCTCCCTGGAGCCGGCCGCCCGTTCGTTCCTGTCCCCGACCGGTCAGGAGATCGTCTTCCTGCTGGTCGGCATCGCCGTGCTCGGCTCGGCCGTGGTCTCGGTGACCACCAGGCAACTGGTGCACGCCGCGCTCTGGCTGGTGGTCGCGCTCGGCGGGCTGGCGGTGGAGTTCCTGCTGCTCACGGCCGAGTTCATCGCCTGGGTGCAGGTGCTGATCTACCTCGGCTCGGTGGTCGTCCTGGTGCTGTTCGGGCTGATGCTCACCAAGGCGCCGATCGGGCGCTCGCCGGACGCCGACTCCAAGAACCGCTGGGTGGCGCTGGTCGTGGCGCTGGCCTCGGCCGGGACGCTGGTCACGCTGGTGGTCGACGCCTTCCGGACCTCCTGGATCGACCTCGGCCAGGGCGGCGGCTCGGCCGCCGTCACCGGGGCCAGCCTTTTCCGGCACTGGGTGCTGCCCTTCGAGGCGCTGTCCGTGCTGCTGCTGGCGGCGCTGGTCGGCGCGATCGTGCTGTCCCGCGGCGCCAAGCGGCGGGTGCCGGCGCCCCGGGCGGGCAAGCTGCGCGCCGGGCGGCCGGTCGGGTCCAACGGGACGGTCGCCGCGACGGCGCCGAAGCCGGTTCCGGCGGCCGCCGAGCCGGTGACCGCCGAGCCTTCGACCGCCGAGCAGCCGACGGCCGCGCAGCCGACCGCCGAGCCGTCGACCTCTGAGCAGGAGGGCTGATGCACCTCGCCTACCCCGCCGTCCTCGCCGCGCTGCTGTTCAGCGTCGGCGTGTACGGCGTGCTCGCCCGGCGCAACGCCGTCCTGGTGCTGATGTCCGTCGAGCTGATGCTCAACGCCGTCAACCTCAACCTGGTCGCCTTCGACGCCTGGCTGCGGGACTCGCTGCACGCCGGGCAGGCGCTCACCCTGTTCACCATCACCGTCGCCGCCGCCGAGATCGGGCTGGGACTCGCCATCGTCCTGCTGCTGTTCCGGGCCCGGGGCACCGCGGACATCGACCGGGCCACCGCGCTCGGCGACCCGGCCGAGGCGCTCGCCGTCGAGGAGACGCCGGTCGACGCCGAGGCGCCGGTCGGAGCCGAGGCACTGAAGGGCCGGGCCGCCGCATGAACCTCGCCCTGCCCGTACTCGTTCCGGCGCTGCCCGCGCTCGGCGCCGCCGCGACCCTGGCCGTCGGCAAGAAGGCGCCCGGGCTGGCCCGGCCGCTGGCGATCGTCCCGGTCGCCGTCTCGGCGGTGCTCGCCCTGGTGGTCGCCCTCCAACTCGGCACCGGCCAGACGCTGGACGCCGCCACCCGGCTCACCCCGACCGGTGGCCCGGACATCGCGCTCGCGCTCCACCTGGACGGCTTCAGCTCGCTGATCTCGGTGCTGGTCGGCCTGGTCGCCACCTGCGTCCAGGTCTACTCGACCGCGTACCTCAAGAAGGACCCGCGCTACCCCTCGTACGCGGCGCTGGTCTCGCTGTTCACCGCGGCGATGTTCCTGGTGGTCTACTCGGGCGACCTGATCGTGCTGCTGGTCGGCTGGGAGGTCATGGGCCTGTGCTCGTACTTCCTGATCGGCCACCACTGGGAGACCGCGGACGCCCGCTCGGCCTCGCTGAAGGCCTTCCTGGTCACCAAGCTCGGTGACGTGCCGTTCCTGTTCGGGATCTTCCTGCTCGGCGCGGACGCCGGCAGCTTCCGCGTCCCGGACGTGCTGGCGGCCGCGACGGAGGGCCGGCTCGGCCACCCCACGCTGACCGCTCTGCTGCTGCTCGCCGGCGTGGCCGGCAAGAGCGCGCAGTTCCCGCTGCACACCTGGCTCCCGGACGCGATGGCCGGCCCGACCCCGGTCTCCGCGCTGATCCACGCCGCCACCATGGTCGCGGCCGGCATCTACCTGGTCGCCCGGCTGCTGCCGGTGTTCCTGCTGTCGGGCGCGGCGCTGGTCGTGCTCGCGGTGATGGCCGCCGTGACGATGATCGGCTCGGCGCTCTGCGCGCTCGCCCAGGACGACCTCAAGCGGGTGCTCGCCTACTCCACCGTCGGCCAGCTCGGCTACATGGCCGGCGCGCTGGCCAGCGGGGACCGCGAGGCCTCGGTCTTCCACCTGGTCAGCCACGGCGCGTTCAAGGCGCTGCTCTTCCTGGCCGCCGGTGTGGTGATCCACGCCGCGCACACCAACTCGATCTCCGCGATGTCCCGCATCCCGGGGCTGCGCAAGCGGGTGCCGGACGCCTACTGGACGATGGGCGTCGCGCTGGTCGCCCTGGTCGGGCTGCCGCCGTTCTCCGGCTTCTTCAGCAAGGAGGCGGTGCTGACCGCCGCCGAGCACGCCGCCAAGGGCGAAGCGCTGACCAACGGGCTCGGCCCGGCCTCGGCGGTGCCGCAGGCCGCCGGGTGGATCGTGCTGATCTCCGCCGGGCTCACCGCGCTGCTCACCGCCGCGTACGCGGCCAGGCTCTTCCTGGTCGCGTTCCACAGCCCGGCCGGGGCCGCCGCGGCCGCCCCGCAGGTGCTGCCCGCCGCCGACCGGAGCACCGTCGCGGCCGACCACGAGGCCGACGCGCCGTACTCGCCCGAGCTCGACGAGGCCGACCCGGCCGCCGCCGAACCGCCCGCGATGCGCTGGCCGCTGTGGGTGCTGGCCGTGCCGACCATGGGCTTCGGCATCGCCGGCCTGCGCTCGGACTGGCTGCCCGCGCTGCTGGACGGCGGCTCGCTGCGGCCCTCCGCCGTCACCGCCGTCACCGGGACCGGGCTCGCCGTCGTCGGCGCGCTCGCCGCGTACGGCGCCTGGCGTTCGGCGACCGCCCGACTGGGCACCGGCCGCCCGGCCCCGGCCGTCGCCGGCCGGGTGCCCGAGCAGGGCGCCGCCCCGGCCGCCGAGGTGATCGTCGCCGACCCCGGGCGCACCCTGCTCGGCCCGCTGTTCGGCCCGGCCCGGCACGGCTTCGGCGTCGACCGGCTGTACCACGCGCTGTTCGTCCGCCCAGTGGGCGCCGCCGCCAAGCTGGTCCGCTTCCTCGACCGCGAGGTCGTCGAGACCTACGTGCGCGGCAGCGCGGTGGGCGCCAACCTGCTCGGCCGGGCCGTCCGGCTCGCGCAGACCGGCAACGCCCAGACGTACCTCAGCGCCCTGCTGGCCGCCGTCGTCCTGCTGGCCGTCCTGGTGGCGGTGTAGCCGGTGCTGCTGTCCTCCACCTCCGTCCCCTCGACCGCTGCTGGGAGCCCCCGATGAACGCAGTCCTCATCGCCCTCCTGGTGCTGCCGCTGCTCGGTGCCGCACTCACCCTGGCGCCGGTGTTCGGGCCGGACCGGGCCGTGGCCGACCGGCGGGCACTGCGGCTGAACACCGTCGTCACCGGCGCGGTGTTCCTGCTCACCGTCGCCCTCGCGGCCGCCTTCGACCACGACGAACCCGCCCGGATGCAGGCCACCACCGACGTGTCCTGGATCCCGGCCATGCACGTGCGCCTCCACCTCGGGGTGGACGGCGTCTCGCTGCCGCTGGTCGTGCTGACCGCGCTGCTCACCTTCCTCTGCGCGCTGTACTCGGAGAAGAGGCTGCCGAACGGGGAGGGCGTCCCGTCGGCGCAGGCCTTCGTCGGGCTGTTCCTGCTGCTCGAAGTCGGCATGCTCGCCACCTTCGCGGTGCTGGACCTCCTGCTCTTCTTCGTGGCCTTCGAGATCGTGCTGATCCCGATGTACTTCCTGATCGCCCGCTGGGGGAGCGGGGCGAAGGTGCCGGCCGCCAACCGCTTCATCCTCTACACGCTGCTCGGCTCGGCCGTGATGCTGCTCGGCTTCCTGCTGATCGGCAGCAAGGCGGGCACCTTCGACATGCAGGCCCTGGCCGCCGCGCACGGCAGCGGCCTGAGCCACACCACCCAGGTGATCGCCGCGCTGGCGATCCTGGTCGGGCTCGCGGTCAAGGCCCCGGCCTGGCCGCTGCACAGCTGGCTCCCCGACGCGCACACCGCCGCCCCGACGGTGGGCTCGGTGCTGCTCGCCGGCGTGCTGCTGAAGATGGGCACCTACGGCCTGGTCCGCGTCCTCCTCCCGGTCGTGCCGGACGGCGCCGCCACGCTGGCCCCCTACCTGGGCGCCTTCGCGGCCGTCGGCATCGTCTACGGCTCACTGGCCTGCCTGGCGCTGGCCCGCCCCGGAGCCAAGGGCGACCTCAAGCGCCTGATCGCGTACTCCTCCGTCGGCCACATGGGCTTCGTGCTGCTCGGCATCGCCTCCCTCACCCCGGTGGGCGTCAACGGCGCGCTGTTCGCCAACATCGCCCACGGTCTGATCACCGGTCTGCTGTTCTTCGTCGTCGGCGCGCTCAAGGACCGCTACGGCACCGCCGACCTCGACACCCTCGCCGGCACCACCGGAGCTGCCCTGTACGGCCGGGCCCCGCGGCTCGGCGTGCTGCTCGCCTTCGCCGCCGTCGCCAGCCTCGGCCTGCCCGGCCTGGCCGGCTTCTGGGGCGAGCTGCTCGCCATGTTCGGCGCGTTCGACCCGGCCGACGGCCTGTCGCGCCCCGCGTTCGTCACCTACATGGTCCTGGCCGGCCTCGGCACCCTCCTCACCGCCGCGTACCTCCTGATCGTGGTCAAGCGCGTCTGCATGGGGGACCCCGAGCAGCCCGCACCGGTGGCCGAGCTCGCCGACCTGCGCCCGTACGAGGCCGTCAGCTGGACGCCGCTGGCCGCGCTCACCCTGCTCGCCGGCCTCTGGCCCGCGCTGCTGCTCGGCCTCTCCGATCCCGCCGTCAAGCACCTCCTCGGGGGTGGCTGACCGTGCTCGCAGCCCAGACCGCCGCACTCGGACCTCACTCCACGGGGCAGCACACTGTGACCTCCCTCGCCGTAGCCAACCCGGGCAGCCTGATCCAGTCCGTGGACTGGGTGGCGATCGCGCCCCCGCTGATCGCCGCCGTGGCCTCCCTCGCCGTGCTGCTCACGGACCTGTTCCTGCCCGAGCGGCACAAGCGGTGGCTCGGCCGCCTCACCGCGGCCGGACTCGCCCTCGCCCTCATCGCGCTCCTTCCCCTCACCGGCGGATCACCCCGAGCGACCTTCTGCGTGCAGAACGTAGCAGGGGGGTCTGACAACGGCGGTTGCTCGTACGTCGCCGACCACTTCGCCCTGGTGTTCCAGCTGCTCGCCCTCGGCGGCGCGCTGATCGCGGCGCTGCTGTCGGCGCACACGGTGGAGACCGAGAAGCTGCCGCGCGGCGAGTACTGGTTCCTGCTGCTCTCCAGCGCCACCGGCGCCGCCCTGCTGCCCGCCTCCCGGGACCTCGCCACCATGGTGATCGCCCTGGAGGTCGCCTCGCTGCCCGCCTTCGCCCTGGTGGCGCTGCGCCGGGACGGCCGGGGCGCGGAGGCCGCCTTCAAGTTCTTCGTCTCCTCGGTGACCGCGACCGCCGTGATGCTGCTCGGCGTCGGCTTCGTCTACGCGGCGAGCGGCAGCCTGCACCTCGGCGCCGTCGCCCAGGGCCTGGAGCACGCCCCCGGGCAGCTCAGGCCGCTGGCCGAAGCGGGCGCGGTGCTGACCCTGGTCGGCTTCGCCTTCAAGGTCGCCGCCGTCCCGTTCCACTTCTGGGTGCCCGACACCTACACCGGCGCCCCGCTGCCGGTGGCCGGCTACCTCTCGGTGGTCGGCAAGGCGGCCGGCCTGTCCGGGCTCGCCCTCGCCACCACCGTCGCGTTCCGCCCGTACGCCCACACCTGGGGCCTGGTGCTCGCCGTGCTGGCCGCCGTCACCATGACCGTCGGCAACGTCGGCGCACTGCGGCAGCGCTTCGACACCCGCTACAGCGCGGTGCGGCTGCTCGCCTGGTCCTCGGTCGGCCAGGCCGGGTACCTGCTGGTGCCGCTCGCCGCCGCCGGCTACGCGCCCACCGGCGTCGATCCGCTCGGCGCCACCGCCGCGTACGCGCTGATCTACGGCGTGGTGAACCTCGGCGCCTTCGGGGTGGTCGCCGCCGTCGGCCGCCGCGCCGGGACCAGCGTGGACGACTTCCGCGGCCTGTTCTCCCGCAACCGCTGGACGGCGCTGGCGCTCGCCTTCTTCCTGCTCTGCCTGGCCGGGCTGCCGCCGGGCGTGATCGGCCTGTTCGGCAAGGTCGTGGTGTTCCGCGCGGCGGTCGACGCCGGGCTGGGCTGGCTGGCCGTGGTGATGGCCGTCAACGTGGTCGTCGCCCTGTACTACTACCTGCTGTGGACGGCCCGGCTGTTCGCCCCGGCGGGCGACGCGCCCCTCGGGGAGGCCGCCGCCGGGCACCGCCTGCCGGTGAGCCTCACCGCGACCCTGGGGCTGACCGCCTCGGCGGCCGTGGTCCTCTCGGTGGCGCCGCAGCTGGTCCTCCAGGTGGCGGGCGGCTCGCTGTTCTGAGCCCCCGGCCGGGACCGGGCCGCGGTGCGGCGGGGCGGTCCCGGGGCACCGTCGGGGGGCGCGGTCCTGCGGTGTCGGGCCGCGGTCCGGCGGTGTCGCGTCGGTCACAAGGGAACAAGGTCCCCGGCCCCACCCGTTGACCGGGCAAGAGGGACGAGGCAGAAAGGGCTTCCCCACCGCACCATTGGAGGGCCTGACGTGCACAGCAGGCACAACGGACTGAGGACCGCCGTCCTGCTCGGAGGCCTCTCGGCGCTGATCCTGGTGATCGGCAGCCTCTTCGGCCGCACCGGCTTCGTGATCGCCCTGCTGGTCGCCCTCGGGACCAACGCCTACGCCTACTGGAACAGCGACAAGCTCGCGCTGCGGGCCATGCGCGCCCGGCCGGTCAGCGAGTTCGAGGCACCCGGGCTGTACCGGATCGTCCGTGAACTCTCCACCTCGGCCCGCCAGCCGATGCCCCGCCTCTACATCTCCCCGACCCCGGCCCCGAACGCCTTCGCCACCGGCCGCAACCCGCGCAACGCGGCGGTCTGCTGCACCGAGGGCATCCTGCGGATCCTGGACGAACGCGAACTGCGGGGCGTGCTCGGGCACGAGCTCAGCCACGTCTACAACCGGGACATCCTGATCTCCTCGGTGGCCGGGGCGCTCGCCTCGGTGGTGATGTTCCTGGTGAACTTCGCCTGGCTGATCCCGTTCGGGCGCAGCGAGGACGACGACGGCCCGGGGCTGTTCGGGATGCTCGCCATCATGATCCTCGGCCCGCTCGCGGCCGGGCTGATCCAGCTGGCGGTCAGCCGCTCCCGCGAGTACCAGGCCGACGCCGACGGCGCCCGGATCACCGGCGACCCGCTCGCCCTCGCGAGCGCCCTGCGGAAGCTCGACGCCGGCACCCGGCAGCTGCCGCTCCCGCCCGAGCCGCAGCTCCAGACCGCGAGCCACATGATGATCGCCAGCCCCTTCCGCCCCGGCGAGGCCGGCGCGAAGCTCTTCTCCACCCACCCGCCGATGGCCGAGCGCATCGCCCGCCTGGAGCGGATGGCGGGCCACGGCCGGTAGGGCCCGGGCGCCTCGGGCGCCGTACGCCCCCGAACCCCCGCCTCCGACCGGGTCGGCGCGGCCCCTTGCTCGTTAGGATGAACCCGCGCCCGTCGGTCCGGGCGCGGCATCCGGAGGGAGTGGGCCGTCATGGCAGACCAGAGGCACGCCCCGACGACCGGGGACGCGCCGACCCGGCGACGCGGCCAGGGCGAGCTGGAGGCGCAGGTGCTCGCGGTGCTCCAGCAGGCGCCCGGCCCGGCGGCCGCGGGATGGGTCCAGGAACGCCTGGACGGCGACCTGGCGTACACCACGGTGATGACCATCCTGTCCCGGCTGCACGCCAAGAACGCCGTGACCCGGACCCGCTCCGGCCGCTCCTACCTGTGGCAGGCCTCCTCGGACGCCGCCGGGCTGGCCGCGCTGCGGATGCGCCGGATGCTCGACGGGGAGGCGGACCGGGACGCCGTCCTGGCCAGTTTCGTCAGCGCGCTGCTGCCGCACGACGAGGAACTGCTCCGGGCGCTGCTGGACGCCGCGTCCGCCGATCCGGCAGCGCCCGACCGTGAGAGCTGATCCGTGGGCCTCTTCGTCTTCCTCCCGCTCGTCCTGCCGCTCACCGCGGTCCCGATCGCGCGTCTGACCGAGCAGCACCTGCACCCGCGCGGCGCGACCCGGTTGATGACCGTGATCAGCGCCGTGATGGCGGTGTGCAGCGTGCTCTGCCTCGGCCTGATCGGCGTGGTGGGCACCGCGCAGATCCCCGGCAACCCGCTGCCGGACAGCTGGTCCGACCCGGAGGTGCGGGCCGCGCTGCCGTACCACGAGACGGTCGGCACGGCCGCGATGTGGCTGCTGGCCCTGGTGGGCCTCGCCTGCGCCCGGACGGTCGTCCGCCACCTGCGGGTGCGGACCCGGGCCCGGCGGGCGCTGAGCGGGCTGCCCGCCGGGCCGGGCGGGTCCGGTGACCTCGCGGTGCTGCCGGACCGCAGCCCGTACGCCTACGCGCTGCCCGGTTCGCCGGGCCGGGTGGTGGTCTCCACCGGGATGCTGGACGGCCTGGCCGCCGACGAACGCGAGGCGCTGCTCGCGCACGAGCGGGCGCACCTGCGCCACCGGCACCACCGGTACCTGCTGGCCACCCAGCTCGCCGCCTGCGTCAACCCGTTCCTGCGGCCCCTGCAGGACGCGGTGGCGTACAGCGCGGAGCGGTGGGCGGACGAGGACTCGGCGCAGGCCGTCGGGGACCGCCGGATCACCGCGCGGGCGGTGGCCCGGGCGGCCCTGGTCTCGCACGCCGCCCCGGCGCCCGGCTTCGCGGCCTTCGCCACCCCGGCCGGCGCGGCCGGTCCGGTGCCGCGGCGGGTCGCCGCCCTGCTCGGCCCGGTGCCGACCTCCCGCAACTGGCCGCCGGCCAAGACCCCGGCGGGCCTGGCGGCGATGGTCGCGGCGATCGGTACGGCGGCGTCGGCGCTGTGCGCGCTCAACGCCGCCATCGCCCTGCTGGTGGTGCTCAAGGCCGTCACCCCGCTGTAGTCCGCCGGGGCCGGAGCGTCGCGGCCAACTCGTCGAGGGCGGCCTCGGCGGCCGCCGGCGACTCGGCGGCGAGCGGCCGGAGGGCGTTCAGCGCCGGGATGTCCGCGGCCCTGGTGAGCTCGGCGTTGGCCACGTGGAGGTTCTCCGGCGGGGACCGTCGCCGGGAAGACCACGGTCTTCGGCCGCCGGGCCCGCTACGGCGCGGTGGCGCTGGTGGACGGGGTGCCCGGCATCCTGATCGCCCAGGGTGGGCGGCTGCGGCTGGTGTTGCGGCTGGCGGTCGCCGACGGCCGGGGGGCCGCTACGAGGTGGTGGTCGACCCGGCCCGGCTCGCCGCGCTCGAACCGGCCGTCCTGCCCGGATGAGCGCCGCCGGGGTGAGCACGGCGGGCCGGGCCGGAGCCGGGTCAGTCGGCGATCCGGACCAGCATCTTGCCGGTGTTGGCGCCGCGCAGCATGCCGAGGAAGGCGTCCACTACCCGCTCGAAGCCGTCCACGACCGTCTCGTCCGGGACGACGGCGCCCGAGCGCAGGTGCGGGACCAGGAAGTCGTAGAGCTCCGGCCGGGCGTCGAGGTGGTCACGGACCAGGAAGCCCTCCAGCCGCAGGCTCTTCCCGACCACGTCGAAGAGGTTGCGCGGCGCGGCCGGCGGGTCCCCGAGGCGGTCGTACTGGGCGACCGCGCCGCACCAGGCGATCCGGCCGCGCTCGCGCAGGGCGCCGATGGCGGCCTCCAGGTGGTCGCCGCCGACGTTGTCCAGGTAGACGTGCAGCCCCTCGGGGGCGGCCTCGCGCAGGCGGTCCGCGATCGGGCCGTCGTGGTAGTCGAAGGCGGCGTCGAAGCCGAGCCGCTCGACGAGCCGGGCCGCCTTGGCGGCGGAGCCGGTGCTGCCGACGATCCGGCCGGCGCCGAGCAGCCGGGCGAGCTGTCCGGCGGCGGTACCGACGCCGCCGGCGGCCGCCGAGACGAAGAGCGTCTCGCCGGCCCTGAGCCGGGCGATCCTGGTAAGCGCCACCCAGGCGGACAGGCCGGTGCCACCGAGCACCGACAGGTGGGCGCTGAGCGGGACACCGGCGAGCTCGGGCAGCAGGCTCGCCCGCTCCACGGTGACCACCGAGTGGGTGCGCCACGCCTGGCGGTGCCGGACCAGCGCCCCGACCGGCAGGCTGTCGGCCCGGGACTCCACCACCCGGCCGAGGGTGCGTCCCTCCAGCGGGGCGTGCAGCTCCCAGCCGCCCTCCTCCATCTCCTCGCGCATGTACGGGTCGACGGACTGGTAGAGGTTCTCGACCAGGGCCTCGCCCGCTGCGAGGGCCGGGACGGTCTCGTCGACGAAGGCGAAGTTCGCGGCGGTGGGCGCGCCGTCGGGGCGGGACACCAGGTGGACGGCGTGGACGGTGGGACGGGACATCGGGTGCTGCTCCAGGGGCGGGTGATGGCGGGACGTGATCACCGTAGAAAGCGCGGGAGCGGCCGGGCAGAGGCTGCTGCCGATGGAACGGCGGCATCCATGAGCGGGATCGATGGATCGCGGACGGTCGGGATAGGTTCGGGCGCATGACCGATCTCGCCCCGCACGAGCTGCGGACCCTGGTCGCCGTGGAGGAGGAGCGGAGCTTCACGGCGGCCGCCGCACGCCTGGGCACCACCCAGTCCGCCGTCTCGCACACCGTGCGCGCCTGCGAGCGGAAGCTCGGCACGGTGCTCTTCGAGCGCGGACGCCATGGCGCACGCCCCACCGAGGGCGGCGCGCGGGCGGTGGCGTACGCCCGCCGGATCCTGCGGCTGCTGGACGCGATGGGCCCCGAGGTGCGCGGCGCGGGAGTGGCCGGGCCGCTGACCGGCACGCTGCGGATCGCCGCCTTCCGCAGTGCCGCCGCCCATCTGCTGCCGTCCGTCCTGGCCCGGCTGGCCGAGCGGCACCCCGGGCTCGGCACCCGTGTCCGGATCGTCCGGGAGATCGGCCGCGGCACCGCCGGAGAGGTCGCCGACGGGCGCGCCGACCTGGGGCTGGCCACGCTCGACCCGGGCGGCCCGCCGGCCGTCCCCGGTCTGGTCGCGGTGCCGCTGTACGAGGAGTCGTACGCGCTCGCGCACCCGCTGGGCCACCCGGCGCCGCGCGAGCTCCCGCTGGTCGACTGGGACGAGAACTGCGGTTCGTACACCCGGGACTGGTGGCGGCGGCAGGACTGGATCCCGCCCGCGACGGTGGACGTGGAGGACGACACGGTGGCCCTCTCGCTGGTCGCCCAGGGCCTCGGCATGGCGATCATGCCCCGGACCGCCCTGCTGGGCGCTCCGGCCGCCCTCGCCGTCACCGACCTCGGGCCGCGGCCGCCGAGCCGCTCCGTCGGGTACGTCACCACGCCCGAGCTCGCCGGGACGGCCGCCGTCCGGGCACTGATCCGCGAGCTGCGCGAACTGCCCTTGCCGGAAGGGCTGTCGGCGGCCCGGCCCCCGGCCGGTCAGGCCTCGACGGCTCAGCCGTCAGCGGCTCGGGCCGCCGCGGCTCGGCTGTCCGGGGTTCAGCCGTCGACGGCCTCGCGGAGCCTGCGGAACTCCTCGGCCAGCCCGTCCAGGGTGTAGTGGGCGTTGAGGCCGCTGGGGTTCGGCAGCACCCACACCTCGGTGTCCCCGATGCCCTCCGGCTGCCGCCCGAGCACGGCCCGGCGCTGCCCGAAGGCCGTCCGGTAGGCGCCGATGCCGAGCACGGCGAGGACGCGCGGGCGCAGCCGCAGCACCCGTTCGCGCAGTGCGGCGCCGCCCTCGCGCAGCTCCTCGGCGGTCAGTTCGTCCGCCTTGGCGGTGGTGCGCGGGGCGACGTTGGTGATGCCCAGGCCGAGTGCGAGCAACTCCTGCTGCTCGTCCGGGCGGTACTGGCGCGGGGTGAAGCCGGAGCGGTGCAGGGCGGGCCAGAAGCGGTTGCCCGGGCGGGCGAAGTGGTGCCCGGTGGCGCCGGACCACAGGCCCGGGTTGATGCCGCAGAACAGCACCCGCAGCCCGGGCCCGGAGACGTCCGGGATGGTGCCGTCCTTGGCGGCCAGCAGCTGCTCGGCGGTGGGTTTCATCGGTGCGCTCGGGGTCACCCGGCCAAGTCTGCCCTGCCCTTGGCCGTGCTCTCCGCCGTGGCCGGGGCCGACGTCGGATCCGAAGCCGCATCCGGGGCCGAAGCCGAAGCCACAGCTGGGACCGAAGCCGCAGCCGGGGCCGAAGCCGCAGTGGCCGCCCGGCGGTTGTGCAGCCGGCGCAGGCCGAACACCACCACGGCCGCGTAGGCCCAGCCGACGAAGACGTCGATGATGAAGTGCTCCGCGCCGTAGACCAGGGTGAAGGTCATCGCGAGCGGGTAGGCGACCAGCACCGCCCGCAGCCAGCGCTTGGCGGTGGGCCAGAAGAAGAACAGCAGCATCGCCGGGTAGGCGGAGTGCAGTGAGGGCATCGCCGCGACGTCGTTGGCGAACTGACTGCCGTTCTCCAGCAGCGAGTCGGCCTGCGGCAGCCCGCTCACCGAGATCACCTCCCAGACCACCCGCGACAGGTGCGGCAGGTTGCCCTCCTGGGAGACCAGCCACGGCGGGTCGGCCGGGTAGAGGAGGTAGGTGGCGAAGCCCGCGAAGGTGAGCGCCAGGTAGGCGGCGAGCAGCTGCCGGAAGCGGTGGTGGGCGCGCCGCCAGAGCACCGCGAGCAGCAGGAAGACGACGAAGAAGTGCGAGAGGTAGACGGCCACCGCGGCGTAGTCGTACCAGTGCGGCGAGCCGGAGGTGTAGAGGGCGTGCTGGAGCCGGACGGTCCAGGTCTCGCCGAAGCCGAGCACCTCGTCGAAGCGCAGCTGCGGCAGCCAGTGCGGGGCCCACGGGGTGTGCGCGCCGTAGCCGCGCAGCAGCGAGTACGTCCACACCACGGCCATGACCGGGACCCAGTCGCGCAGGACCAGGAGGAAGCCGCGGGGGCCGTGCCCGCTGTGCACGGCGGCGGTCAGCAGGGCGGCGATCAGCCAGAGGAACAGCACGTCGTTGGCCGCGGGGATGCCCTCGGTGCGCAGGAACCAGAGGAAGCACGTCAGGTAGAGCGGCCAGGCGAGCCACCGGAGTCTCGACCAGCCCGTCACGCGTGGACGGGGCGGAGGCACCGGGCGCGGCTGCCCGGCCCGCACGTCGTACGGGGCCGGGGGGAGGGTCTTGGTCATGCGCACCGAAACTAGCAACCCAAACTTGGAGGTCTCTGGGTGAAATATGACCGGTTCGTAAGGACGTCCGATCCGGTCGACACCCGGTTCGACGGGCGGTCCGACAGATGGTTCGACAGGTGGTTCGACGGGCGGTCGGGTGCCCGGTCCGAAATCCGGTCGGGCACGGTCGGGAATGGTCAGAGATGGTCGGGGGCGGTCAGGCCACGATGGCCAACTCGTGCGGGGTGTTGTTGAAGCGGCGCCCGCCCGACGGGGTGACGGTGACGATGTCCTCGATCCGCACCCCGAACCGGCCGGGCAGGTAGATCCCGGGCTCGATCGAGAAGCACATGCCGGGCACCAGCGGCCGCTCCTCGCCCTCGACCAGGTACGGAGGCTCGTGCGTGGTGGTGCCGATGCCGTGGCCGGTGCGGTGGATGAAGTACTCACCGTACCCGCCCTCGGTGATCACCCGGCGGGCGATCCGGTCGATCTCCTGGCACGGCACCCCTGGGCGGACCGCCTCGAAGGCGGTCTGCTGGGCCGACCGGACCAGCTCGTGCACCTTCCGCACCTCGTCCGGGACGTCCGGGCCGACGTGCACCGTCCGGGTGGTGTCGGAGCCGTAGCCGTCCTTGAGGCCGCCGAAGTCCAGCACCACGGTGTCACCCGTACGGATGACCCGGTCACCGGCCTCGTGGTGCGGGTCGGCGCCGTTCGGGCCGGAGCCGACCACGGTGAAGTCGACCTGGCTGTGCCCGTACCGGATGAGCAGCGCGGCGAGGTCGGCGGCCACCTCGTTCTCCCGGCGGCCGGCGAAGGGGACCTCCAGGATGCCCCGGTAGGCGGCGTCCGCGGCGCCGCCGGCCGCGGCCAGACGGTCCACCTCCTCGGCGTCCTTGACGGCCCGCAGCATCGGCAGGCTGTCGGTGAGCGAGCTGAAGGAGACGCCGGGCAGCGCGCCCTGGAAGCCGAGCAGGTGCAGCGCCCAGGTGTTGTCGGAGACGCCGTACCGCCCGGCCGGGTCGAGCAGCGGGGCCGCGGTGGCGAACGGGTCCTCGCCGTCGGACCAGTCGAGCAGCCGGACGGCCGGGGCGCCGACCGCCTTCTCGGCGTCCGGACGTTCCAACTTGGGGACCACCAGGGCGGGTTCGCGTCCGGCGGCGAGGACGAGGGCGGTCAGCCGCTCGGTGACCGCGGTGGGCGTGTAGCCGCACAGGTAGGCCAGATCCGGGCCGGGGGCGACGACCAGGCCGGCCAGCCCGGCGGCGGTCGCCTCGGCGGTGGCCCGGGCCATGCGGGCGGTGTGGTCCTCGACGGTGAAAGGACGGGGCACGGCGGTTCCTCCTCGGGGGCCGGACGGGCTCGGCGAGACGCCATCGGGTCGACTCCATCACTTCCGCGCCGAGTCGGCGAAGCCCTCGGGGAGGGACCGGCGCGATCCGGACGACGGGCCGGCCGCCCCTCGGCGGGCCGGAGCGGCCCCGGCGGCCGCGCCGGGGCCCGGCGCGGCGCGCCGCCGACCCGGTCGGGGGCGGTCGGGGGCAGGAGCACGAGGGCCGGGGCGAGGCGGAGAAGGGCGGCGCGGGCCAGACCGCGGAGCGCCATGGTCGTGGTCGTCCGGTACGGCGGGGGTGTGTCCGTGGAATGCATGCGGTCCTCCTGCGTACGGCCCCGGCCGGAAGCACCCGGCTGTACGGGAGACGGGGAGGAGCCGGTGGAGGCCGTACCGGGCCAGTCCATCCGGGTGTCGCGGCCGCCGCATGCCGCAGGCGTCCGAGCGGGTGACCGGCAGCGCGACCGGAGAGGCGGCCTGAGCCGTCATGCGGCCCCGCAGTCTGCTCTGCGGTCTCCGACCGGGCACGGAATCATAAATTCGGGGCCGACTGTCGGTGCGGTGGGACACCATGTCCGCCATGTCCTACGAACTCCAGGCGCTCATTGGAACATTGGAGCTGATGACGGTGGCGTCGGCGGAGGTTCCGGCGGCCAGGGTGGTGCCGTTGGCACAGGGGCTGGCACTGATCCCCGTCACCCCCGCCGTCCTCGCCGCGCTCCAGGGGGACGGCACCGCGCGCAAGCGCGCCGGTGGGGCCGGGTTCGGTTGGCACTCGGACGGCTTCGAGCTCCGGCTGGCCGCCTGGTCGAAGGCCGGCCCGATCGCCTGCGTCGAGGCGGACTACTTCGGCGGCAGCGGCACCCAGCGCGCCGCCGTCTGGGCGGACGGCGTGGTCGCCCTCGGCCCGCTCACCATCGGCGAGTTCGAGGCGTCCCCGGCCGAGGGCACCCCGATCTCCCGCGCCCTCAGACGGCTCGGCGCGCACACCGAGGAGGGCCGGGTGGACGAGTTCGAGTCGGTCGGCCTGGGCCGGCACCGCACCACCGGCGGCTGGGCGGAGCCGACCGCCTGACCCGCCCCCGGCCCGCCGGGACCGCCCCGGTCACGCGAACGGCCCCGCTCCCGAACCCGGGAGCGGGGCCGCGCCGTCGTCCGTCGGACCGGCCGACCGGAGGGTCAGCGGTAGTTCACGAACTGGATCGCGAAGTCCAGGTCCTTGCCCTTGAGCAGGGCCTGCACGGCCTGGAGGTCGTCGCGGCTCTTCGAGCTGACGCGCAGCTCGTCGCCCTGGACCTGCGCCTTGACGCCCTTCGGGCCCTCGTCACGGATGATCTTCGCGACCTTCTTCGCGTCCTCCGTGGTGATGCCCTCCTTGACGTTGGCGAAGATCTTGTACTCCTTGCCGGAGAGCTGGGGCTCGTTGGCGTCCAGAGCCTTCAGCGACAGGCCGCGCTTGACGAACTTGGTCTGGAGGATGTCGAGGACGGCGCGCACGCGCTCCTCGCCGTTCGCCTTCATCTCGATCTTCTCGCCGGAGCGGCTGATCTCGGCGCCCACGTTCTTGAAGTCGAAGCGCGTCGCGATCTCGCGGGAGGTCTGGTTGATCGCGTTGTCGACCTCCTGCCACTCGACCTTCGAGACGATGTCGAAACTGGAGTCGGCCATGGGTATAGGTCTCCTTGATGCTCTGGTCTTCACTGACACGGGTCCGCCCTGCCGGGGTGTCCGCAGGCCCAGCCTATCCAGCGCCACACCGGCCCCGCCCGTAGCAGGCGTCCGAGACTCCTTGATCATCGTGTGATCTATCGAGTGGCGGAGCACCCCCCTGCATCGGGTATGGTTTACCAAGTCGAACGGGGCGAACGCCCCGGGGAACGAAAAATCCTGGCTGGTTGCCCGAGCGGCCAAAGGGAGCAGACTGTAAATCTGTCGCGCAAGCTACGCAGGTTCGAACCCTGCACCAGCCACAGGATAGAGAACGGCCCCCGATCTGCGGAAACGCGGATCGGGGGCCGTTCTGCTTGTTCGAGGCGGGCTCGGGCGGGCTCGGGGCGGCGGGCGGACTTATTGCACATTGCTTGCAATTACGGGTTGCAGGCAGCAGAGTGGTGCCCGGGGGTGGGAGTCCTTCGACAGAGCTGATCGTCTTCCCAGCCGGCGACCGCCGGGACAACGGCTCGCCCCACCCCCGCCAACAGCCACCGGACGGGGCCGACGCGGAGTGACGGCCCCGTCAAGAGCGTGTCAAGGCCGCTCGTGGCGGCGTCAGGAACGCGTACGGGCCCCGGGGCGGTGGGCGCGCGGACCGCAGGATCGGACCAACTACCGACTGCGGAGGTCCCGTCCGATGTCCAGCGCCACCGCCACCCCGGCAGCCACGGCCGAACCCGCGCCGCCTGATACCGGCGCGGGCGACGAGCGGCACCGGCTCAGCGCGCTCGGCGGGCTGGCCGCGCTCTCGCTGGACGCCATGGCCTCGGTCGCGTACGGGCCGGAGTCGATCGTGCTGGTGCTGGCCGCCGCCGGGGCGTACGGGCTGGGCTTCACGCTGCCGGTCACGGCGGCGATCGCGGTGCTGCTGGCGGTGCTGGTCGCCTCCTACCGGCAGGTGATCGCGGCGTTCCCGGACGGTGGCGGCTCCTACGCGGTGGCCAAGGCGCACCTGGGCCGCCGGACCGCGCTGACCGCGGCCGCCTCGCTGGTCGTCGACTACGTCCTGAACGTCGCGGTCTCGGTCACCGCCGGCGTCGCCGCGCTCACCTCGGCCGTCCCGAGCCTGTACGACGACCGCGTCTGGCTCTGTCTGGGCGTGCTGGCGCTGGTCACCGCGGTGAACCTGCGCGGGATCGCCGAGTCGGCGCGCTGGTTCATGGCGCCGACGGCCGTCTTCGTGCTCTCCATCCTGGCGATCGTCGTGGTCGGCCTGTTCCGGGACGCCCCGGTCAGCACCGCGGCCGCCGCCGGCCACGCCTCGGCCCTCGCCCAGAACGCCACCACCGTCGGTGCGCTGCTGCTGCTCAGGGCCTTCGCGGCCGGCTGTTCCGCGCTGACCGGCGTGGAGGCGGTGGCCAACGCCGTTCCCTCCTTCCGCACCCCGCGGGTCAAGCGCGCGCAGCACACCGAGGTCGCGCTCGGCGCCCTGCTCGGCGTGATGCTGGTCGGGCTGGCGGTGCTGATCGGCCGCTTCCACCTCCAGCCGGTCGAGGGCGTCACGGTGCTCGCCCAGCTCGCCGACGCCTCACTCGGCCACGGGTTCGGCTTCTACGTCGTCCAGTTCGCCACCGTGGTGCTGCTCGGGCTCGCCGCCAACACCTCCTTCGGCGGGCTGCCGGTGCTGCTCGACCTGCTCGCCCGGGACAACCACCTGCCGCACCTGTTCGCGCTGCGCGCGGACCGCCAGGTGTACCGGTACGGGGTGCTGTTCCTGGCCGCGGTCTCGGCGGCGCTGCTGGTCGGCTCCGGCGGGGACGTCAACAGCCTGGTGCCGCTGTTCTCGATCGGCGTGTTCGTCGGCTTCACCGTCTGCCAGGTCGGCATGGTCCGGCACTGGCTGCTGCACCGGCCGTCCGGCTGGCGGTGGAAGGCCGCGCTGAACGGCTTCGGCGCGCTGCTCACCGGCGTCGCGGCGCTGGTCGTCACCGGCACCAAGTTCACCGAGGGCGCCTGGGGCATCGTGCTGGCCCTGCCGCTGCTGGTGGTGCTGTTCGAGGCGGTCCACCGCGGCTACGGGCGGATCGGCGAGCGGCTGGAGCTGGGCCGGGTGCCCGGCCCGGTGACCAGGCAGCGCAGTCTGGTCGTCGTCCCGGTGACCGCGATCACCCGGCTGACCAGGGACGGCCTGTCGGCGGCGCTCTCGCTCGGCGACGAGGTCATGGCGGTGACCGTGGTGCACGAGCCGGCCGTCGCGGAGGCACTGCGCCGGGACTGGGAGCTGTGGCGGCCGGGCGTGCCGCTGGTGGAGGTCCCGGACGTCCACCGCCGGCTGGGCCGGCCGATCGCGGACTTCGTCAACGAGCTGGGGGCGGAGCACGTCTACGACCGGCTGACCGTGCTGATCCCCGAGGTGGAGCCGGCCCGCTGGTGGCAGCGGGCGCTCCAGAACCGGCGCGGCGCCGTGATCGACCGCGCCCTGCGGCGGCACACCGACGCGGTGGTCTGCCGGCTGCGCATGCGGATGTGACCGGGGACGGGGGACGGGGGACCGGGAACGGGGGAACGGGGAGCGGGGCGGCCCCGGACGGCAGCCTGCCGTCCGGGGCCCGCCGTTTTCCGCTCCCGAGCCGGCCCGAGCCGGCTGCGCGGGCCCCGGCCACGTCTCGGCCCGATCACGACGGTCTCGGTCCGGTGAAGCGCCCGTCAACGTCGCGTCAACGTCGCGCTATCACCCGTATGGAGGGCGTCAGGGCCCCATAGCGCGCCCCTGACGGCTGGTTTGCTGCATCTGCCGGTCTTCCGCCGGTGCCGCGCGAGCCCCTCCGGCCCAGGTCGCGGCATCTCCCGAACCACTCTGGTGGAGCCCATGTCCGATCTCATCTACGTCGGTGTCACGGTCGCCGTGTTCGCCGTCATCGCCCTGATCGCGCGGGGGGTGGAGAAGCTGTGAGTGAGCGCAGCGAACGAACCATCGGAGGGCGCGTGTTGCGCCAGGCGCCCAGCGAGCGCAGCGAGGTGGCCGCATGAGTGCCGAGAACATCGCTGGTCTGGTCGTGGCCGTCGCGCTCGTCGGCTATCTCGTCGTGGCGCTGATCTTCCCGGAGAAGTTCTGACATGGGATCCACTCTCGCGGGCTGGCTGCAGGTGCTCGCCCTCGTCGGCGCGCTGGCCCTGTGCTACCGCCCCCTCGGCGACTACATCGCCAAGCTCCTCACCTCCGCCAGGCACCTCAGGGTCGAGCGCGGCATCTACAAGCTGATCGGCGTCGACGGCGACGCCGATCAGCGGTGGCCGGTGTACCTCCGCTCGGTGCTGGCCTTCTCGGCCGTCTCCGTCCTCTTCCTCTACGGTCTGATCCGCCTCCAGGGCTATCTGCTGCTGAGCCTGGGCGTTCCGCAGATGGAGGGCCACCAGGCCTGGAACACCGCCATCTCGTTCGTCGCCAACACCAACTGGCAGTCCTACGCGGGCGAGTCCGCGATGGGCCAGGTGGCGCAGATGGCGGGTCTGGCCGTGCAGAACTTCGTCTCCGCGGCCGTCGGCATCGCCGTCGTCGCCGCGCTGGTCCGGGGCTTCACCCGGAACAGGACGGACCGGGTCGGCAACTTCTGGGTGGACCTCACCCGGATCAACCTGCGGCTGCTGCTGCCGATCTCGATCGTCTTCGCCCTGGTCCTGGCCGCCAACGGCGTGATCCAGAACTTCCACGGCTTCCACGAGGTCACCGGCCTCGCGGGTGGGGTCCAGAAGATCCCGGGCGGCCCGGTGGCCTCCCAGGAGGTCATCAAGCTGCTCGGCACCAACGGCGGCGGCTTCTTCAACGCCAACTCGGCGCACCCGTTCGAGAACCCGACCGGCTTCACCAACCTGGTCGAGGTCTTCCTCATCCTGGTGATCCCGTTCGCGCTGCCGCGGACCTTCGGCCGGATGGTGGGGGACGACCGCCAGGGCTACGCGATCGTCGCCGTGATGGGCCTGTTCTGGATCGCCTCGACCGCCCTGCTGACCTTCGCGGAGGCGCAGCACCAGGGCAGCGCCCTGCAGGCCGCGGGCGCCGCGATGGAGGGCAAGGAGCAGCGCTTCGGCATCGCCGCCAGCTCGCTGTTCGCCGCCTCGACCACGCTGACCTCGACCGGTGCGGTGAACTCCTTCCACGACTCGTACACGCCGTTCGGCGGCGGGCTGACGGTCTTCGACATGATGCTGGGCGAGATCGCGCCCGGCGGTGTGGGCTCGGGCCTGTACGGCATGCTGGTGCTGGCGGTCGTCGCGGTGTTCGTCGCCGGCCTGATGGTCGGCCGCACCCCCGAGTACCTGGGCAAGAAGCTCGGCGGCCGGGAGATGAAGTTCGCCTCGCTGTACATCCTCACCACGCCGACGATCGTGCTGGTCGGTACGGGCGTGGCGATGGCCCTGCCGGGCGAGCGCGCCGGGATGCTCAACTCGGGCGCCCACGGCTTCTCCGAGGTGCTGTACGCCTTCACCTCGGCCTCCAACAACAACGGCTCGGCCTTCGGCGGCATCACCGTCAACACCGACTGGTACGACACCGCGCTCGGCCTGGCGATGATCTTCGGTCGGCTGCTGCCGATCGTCTTCGTCCTCGCGCTGGCCGGTTCGCTCGCCCAGCAGCAGCCGGTCCCGGCCACCCCGGGCACCCTGCCCACCCACAAGCCGCTGTTCGTGGGCCTGCTGTCGGGCGTGATCCTGATCGTCGTCGGCCTCACCTACTTCCCGGCCCTGGCTCTCGGGCCGATCGCGGAAGGTCTGTCCTCCTGATGTCCACCTCCACGCTCAACCCCGCACCGGCCGACCAGGCGGAGGCCGCCGCGCCGCACAGAGTGGCGAGCGGCCTGCTCGACCCGAAGCTGATCGTCGCGTCCCTGCCGGACGCGGTGAAGAAGCTCGACCCCCGGGTGATGATCAAGAACCCGGTGATGTTCGTGGTCGAGGTCGGCTCGGTGGTCACCACCGTCGCCGCGATCGCCGACCCGTCCGTGTTCGCCTGGGTCATCACCATCTGGCTGTGGCTCACCACGGTCTTCGCCAACCTGGCCGAGGCGGTGGCCGAGGGCCGCGGCAAGGCGCAGGCCGACACGCTGCGCAAGACCAAGAGCGACACCATGGCCCGCCGGCTCACCGACTGGCCGGCCACCGGTGCCGAGGAGGAGGTGCCCGGCACCGCGCTGAGGCTCGGCGACCACGTGGTGGTCGAGGCCGGCCAGGTCATCCCCGGCGACGGCGACGTGGTCGAGGGCGTCGCGAGCGTCGACGAGTCGGCGATCACGGGTGAGTCCGCGCCCGTCATCCGTGAGTCGGGCGGCGACCGCAGCGCCGTCACCGGCGGCACCAAGGTGCTGTCCGACCGGATCGTGGTGAGGATCTCCTCCGAGCCCGGCAAGACCTTCATCGACCGGATGATCGCCCTGGTCGAGGGCGCCGCCCGGCAGAAGACGCCGAACGAGATCGCGCTCAACATCCTGCTGGCCTCGCTGACCGTCGTCTTCCTGGTCGCGGTCGTCACGCTCCAGCCGATGGCCACCTACGCGGGTGCCCCGCAGACGATGATCGTCCTGGTCGCCCTGATCGTGGCGCTCATCCCGACCACCATCGGCGCGCTGCTCTCCGCGATCGGCATCGCCGGCATGGACCGCCTGGTGCAGCGCAACGTGCTGGCGATGTCCGGCCGCGCCGTCGAGGCCGCCGGCGACGTCAACACGCTGCTGCTCGACAAGACCGGCACCATCACCCTGGGCAACCGCCAGGCCGCCGAGTTCCTGGCCGCCCCGGGCGTGTCCACCGAGGACCTGGCCGGCGCGGCGCAGCTCTCCTCGCTCGCGGACGAGACCCCGGAGGGCCGCTCGATCGTGGTCCTCGCGAAGACCGGGTACGGTCTGCGGGCCCGCGCCCAGGGCGAGCTGACGCACGCCACGTGGGTCCCGTTCACCGCCCAGACCCGGATGTCGGGCGTGGACCTCGACGAGGCCGGAGGAGTCCACCAGGTCCGCAAGGGCGCGGCCGGCGCGGTCTCCAACTGGGTCACCGAGAACGGCGGTTCGGTCGGCGCCGAGGTCTCCACCCTGGTCGACGGGATATCCGCGGCCGGCGGCACCCCGCTGGTCGTCGCCGAGCGGATCGGCGCCGGGCCCGCCCGCGTCCTCGGGGTCATCCACCTCAAGGACGTCGTCAAGGAGGGCATGCGGGAGCGCTTCGACGAGCTCCGCCGGATGGGCATCAAGACCGTCATGATCACGGGCGACAACCCGCTGACCGCCAAGGCGATCGCGGAGGAGGCCGGCGTGGACGACTTCCTCGCCGAGGCCACGCCCGAGGACAAGATGGCCCTGATCAAGAAGGAGCAGGAGGGCGGCAAGCTGGTCGCGA
>NZ_JBSFKF010000027.1:0-105637 GCF_053598415.1 Kitasatospora sp. NPDC001132
GCCCGGTTACATTCCGAACCCGGAAGCTAAGCCTCACAGCGCCGATGGTACTGCAGGGGGGACCCTGTGGGAGAGTAGGACGCCGCCGAACAATTTTTCAGAAGAACCCCTGATCCACTCGGATCAGGGGTTCTTCGCGTTTGCCCATGGGAACGGGAAGGAGTCGCCCGCCCGCTCGCTGGTGCGGCGAGCGGGCGGAGAGTGATTCAGATGAGGTGGTCGAACTCGCCGGCCTTGGCGCCCAGGAGGAAGGCGCGGAGCTGGGTGGCCGAGGTGGTGAGGATGACGGAGGGATCGTCGGATTCGCGAATGTGGCGGAGCTCGTTGGTGCCGTGGGCCAGTTCCAGACAGGAATTGCCGGCATCGCCGCCACTGAACGATGACTTCTGCCAGGAGAATCCAGCCATCTGAGACGCCTCTCAGGTTTGTAGGGTGTAGAGGAGGTGTTGAAGAAGTCCCCAGGAGTTTCGCGAGTTGGTCGGAGCCGTTGCATCGACGGCCGGCAGTGCGATCTCGCTCAACTGTTGGAACTTCCATCCGTACGCCGTAATGGTCTCAGGGTCGCCCTGATGCTCGGCGCGCCCGGGCACATCCAGCAGGATGGTTGCCAGGTCAACACATCCGGGGTCGCACAGGACGAAGGGGCCTGACTGAGGAGGCTTCCTCGTAGCTGTGAAGGGGAGGACTTGGAGAGTGATGTTGGGGCGTTCGGCCATGTTCAGCAGGTGGTCCAACTGAGCCCTCATGACTTCCACACCAGGGAAGAGCATCCGCAAGGCTGCTTCGTGGATGACGAACTGAAACTGCCTCTCCTTGTCTTGCAGGACGCGCTGACGGTCTATGCGGAACTGGATGGCCGTCGCCAGGTCCCAGTGCCCGTTGCGGTAGGCATCCTTGTAGATGGCTTCAGCGTATTCAGGTAGTTGGAGCAGCCCGGGAATGTACAGAGTCTCGAAGTTGTCCAGACGGGCACTTCGGTCTTCGAGCTCGGCCAGGTCGAGCGACAGGTCGGGCACCTGACCCTTGTACTTGCTCCACCAGCCCTTGCCGTTGCTGGCTCCGAGAGCGTGTAGCAGCCTGACATAGGTCTCATCCGTGCACCCGTAGCCTTCGAGCAAGACCGAGAGTCGCTCCGGGTCGAGCGCCGTTCGAGCCGCCTCGATGTGGCTCAGCTGTGGGCCCGCGATGCCGATGAGGGCGCCGGCGTCCTTGACGGCCAGGCCCGCTGCCTCGCGCAACCTCCTCAGCTCAGCGCCGAACCGCCGCTGTCGCTCGCTGATTTGGGTCCTGAGTGCCAAGGGGGGTTCCTTCCGTGTCGGGCCAGTCTCCACCCACACGAGTGAGCTTAGCCAAGTTGGGCGGGGTATCTCGGGGATCTGGTTGCACGCGTAACACCTATCGCCCTACTCTCAGTGTTGCACTGATCACATGACGGAGTGTCTGCTTCGTCGATTCCCCTCCTCCCTCTTGGGGTCTCTCATGCGTGCCTGCAACCCTCCTGACTGGTCCACCGCTCGGGCCGAGCTCTCCGACCTCCTCGCCGCGGACGGGTGGCGACCGTCCGTCATCTCGGACGCCGAACTCGCCCTCCATGAAGTCTTCTTCAATGCCTGGCGGCACGGGGGCACCCTTGCGCCCATGGTCGTCCTGGCCCTCGCCGGCCACCGGCTCCGGGTCTCGGTCGCCGACAACAGCCCGGTCATCCCCGAGGACGTCCACCTCCCCGTCGACCCGCTCGCCGTCTCCGGCCGCGGCCTCTTCCTCGTCCGGGCCCTCACCCACCGGTTCGGCGCCGAGGCCCGTAAGCACGGCAAGGTCGTCTGGTTCGAGCTGCTGAAGGAAGCCGCCGCGTGAAGCGTCAGCCGATGAAGCCCGGCGACCCCCGCATCCGCTCCTACGCCGAGGAGGACATCCTCATCCTCCTCAGCGAACTCCACGAGCGCGGCCGCAAGTACGGCCTCCTCTTCCCCTCCGCCTGCACGGACAAGACCGTCGACGGTCGCCTCGTCGTCCGCTTCGGCATGGCCCCGGCGTCGACCCTTCTGAACCTCCTCACCCTCCTCCTCGACGCCGACCGCGGGCGCTCGTGCGGTTCCTGATCGCCGCGGCCTTCCTCACCCTGCTCGCTCTCGCTATCGCCACCGTCGTCCTGGGCGTCATCACCACGCTCAACCTTGCAAGGCCCGACGAAGAGGAGTCCTGACATGCCCGGCCCCACCCCCACCCCCGACCCGGCCGACGACCCCGGCGTCGCCAACGCCCTCGCCGCGGCCAACTATGCCGTTGCCGCCGCCTTCAACGCCCTCTTCGGCGTCGCCGTCGCCCCGCCCGTCCCCGACGACTTCGACTGGCCGAAGCTCGACGCCTTCGTCCACCACCTGGGCTTCGCCGCCGACGACTCCGACACCGCCCTCAACCTCTACCGCCTGCTCTTCGCCGTCCAGCGCATCGCCTACCGCGAGGCCGCCGGCCGCAACTCCCCCTGGTCGGCCGCCCGCCTCAGTCCGCGCCCCCACTAGCCGCCGGAACGCGTCGGAGATTCTTGACGCGTCGGAAGTCTCCGACGCATACTGGCCTCATGCCAACGGACGTGTTCGGCGCGCTGGCCAACCCGGTGCGGCGCAGACTGCTCGAAAGCCTGCGGGAAGGCCCCCGCTCCACAGGCGAACTGGCCTCGATGTTCGAGCTCGGGAGGCCCGCGGTCTCCGAGCACCTGGCGGTGCTCCGTTCCGTCGGGCTGGTGCGCGAGGAGCCGCGCGGCCGGCACCGCTTCCACCACCTCGAACCGGCCCGACTGGCCGAGGTGAGCGAGTGGCTTCATCCGTTCGAGCACTACTGGAAGCAGCGCCTGGACGCGCTGTCCGACCTCCTGGACGAGGACAACGGGACATGACCGAGAACAACACGATCACCTGCGAGAAGTTCCTGCCCCACCCGTCGGCGGCGGTGTGGAAGGCCCTCACCGACCCGGAATCGCACGCCCGCTGGTGGGCCGCCGGGGACATCAAGCCCGTCGTCGGGCACCGCTTCACCCTCGACATGGGCAACTTCGGCAGCCAGCCCTGCGAGGTGACCGAGGTGGACGACCAGCGGCTGCTGGCCTACCGGTTCGCCGAGGGCTCGCTCGACACCACCATCACCTGGACGCTCCACCCGGAGGGTACGGGCACCCGCCTCGTCCTCGTCCACGCGGGCTTCGACCTCGACTCCCCGATGGGCCGGCAGGCGTACGACGGCATGGGCAGGGGCTGGCCCCACGTCCTCGACCGCCTCGACTCCGTCCTGGGCGAGACGGCATAGGGAGCACACGTGAAGTCGGCCCGGCCGACTTCCTGCTCACGCGGGTCAGCGCTTCAGCAGCGGTTCCGCGATCACCAGCCGGGCGGCCTTCGACGGGTTGCAGTCACTGTCGGTGATGTAGGCGATCCCGAGGCGGATGCCGCCGGTGATGTCGAGGTCGATGGTCTGCGGGTTGCCCACACCGACGGGGAAGGACGCGAGCTTCCTGTCGTCGACGAACACCTCGATGGTGATCGCGTTGTAGGGCGAGTTGTCGTCGATGCCGACGGCGGAGGCGGTGAAGCGCTTCCAGTTCCGGCCGAGGTTGTAGCCCACCCACCCCCTGCGGGGGCAGGTCGACATCCCGAGCGCGTCGTCGTACTGCTTCGCGTTCAGCGTGCCCGTGACCGGGCGCAGCGGCGTGCCGGTCGTGTCGACGTAGGTCATCAGGCTGAGCCGCTGGGTGTCCGGCCCGGCTTCGGCGGCTGCCGGGGCGGCGGAGCCCGAGGCGTTCGCCGTGACGGTGACCGTCGCGGCCGGGAGGGTGACGGTCGGCCCCGGCACGGTCTGGATCGCGGTGGCCTGCGTCGCGGTCGGCGGACTGACGACGGCGGGCAGGCCGAAGTAGCCGAGCAGGAGCCCCAGCAGGCCGGTGCCGGCGGAGATCAGCGCGGCGATCTCACCGAGCGGGCGCTGACGTTGCGCACCGTTGCCCGGTGCCTCCGGGCCGGGGCCCTGTCGGTGCGGGTCTGGCTGTACGCCGCTCACGGAACAACTCCCCCCTGACGTCTGGTCGTTGCGCTCGGCAAGTGTTCAGCACGGGGTGCGGCCGCGTCCAGGCATCGGACACAGGGGAAGCCGGACGCGCGGGAGTTCGGGCGCGTAGGAAGTCGGACGGGTGGGGGAGTCGGCTGCGCAGGAAGGCGGCCCGTCCGACTTCCTGCCCGGCGGTCCCTACTCCTCCGGCACAGTACCTCCGACGGCTGGTGCCGGCGTCCGCGCTCATCCCCCGGGGAGTTCGAGCGGGCCCTGACGGTCCTGGAACCACTCCCCGCGGTCCCGGGCGGTCTCGATCACCAGCTCCAACTGCCCCTGCTTGAGCAGGTACTCCGCCATGGGAAGGTCGATTCCGCCGTCGAACTGCCGCTGCCGCGCGAGATCGTCGAGATTCACCGGGGCAGGCTATGCGACGAGGCCGACGCCCCGCTCGGAGACAGCCGGCGGATGTCCGCCTTCCGGTGGCGGAGGCGGTCGCGCTGGAGGCCGAGATCAGTTCCAGGACGAGGGCGGGTAGGAGGCCTGAGGCGCCGGGCATGGTGCCAGGCGGATCACGCCCCCGGCGACCGGTCTTCCACCGTCGGGTCCCAGAGTCCGCCGGCCTCGCCGCGCGCCAGGTGGTCGGCGTAGACCGCGGCCTTCCAGGCGATCAGCGAGCGGCACTCCTCCAGTTCCCGGATCCGCTCGTCGACCCGCCGCTGGTGGGCGTCCAGCAGCCGCAGCCGCTCGGCCTCGTTGCCCGGGCCCTGCCGCACCAGTTCGGCGAACCGGCGGAGGTCGGCGAGCGGCATCCCGGACTCGCGCAGCCTGACGCAGATCTCCACCCACTGCACGTCGAGCGCGGCGTACCGGCGGCGCCCGCCCGCTGTGCGCCGCACCGGGCCGACCAGCAGCCCCTCGCGCTCGTAGAAGCGCAGGGCGTGCACGCTGAGCCCGGTGCGCTCGGCCACCTCGCCGATGCTGAGTTCCGTCATGTCGTCAGAGCCTAGGAGAACCGGTGGGTACGGGACTTGATCTAGACCGCACTCCACTTCCTACCGTCGTCGCCATGACCACCAGCACCAGCAGCAGCACGGCCGTCGCCGACCGGCAGCGGCCGACCGGCTCGCCCTTCTCCGCCGCCAGCACCGCCGAGGAGGTCCTGGCGGGCCTCGACCTCTCCGGCCGCACCGCCGTCGTGACCGGCGGCTACTCGGGCCTCGGCCTGGCGACCACCCTGGCACTGACCGCCGCCGGCGCCGGCGTGATCGTCCCGGCCCGCCGCCCGGACGTCGCCCGCGCCGCGCTCCACGGAACCGGGAGCCGGGTCCTCCCGATGGACCTCGCCGACCCCGGGAGCGTGCGCGCCGCCGCCGGGCTGATCCGCGAGGCCACGGACCGCCTCGACCTGCTGCTGGCCGTCGCCGGCGTCATGGCCACCCCGGAGCGGCGCGTCGGTCCTGGCTGGGAGGGGCAGTTGGCCATCAACCACCTCGGGCACTTCCTCCTCGCCTGCGAGCTGTACCCGCTGCTGGCCGCCGCCCCCGACGGTGCCCGCGTCGTCGTCAACAGCTCCGCCGGGCACGCCCTGACCGACATCCGCCGGGACGACCCGCACTTCCGCACCGGCTACGACAAGTGGCTGGCGTACGGCCAGTCCAAGACCGCCAACGCGCTGTTCGCCGTGCACCTCGACGTGCTCGGGCGGGGCGACGGCGTCCGGGCGTTCTCGCTCCACCCGGGCAGGATCATCACCGGGCTCCAGCGGGAGATGACCCGGCAGGAGCAGGTCGACCGCGGCTGGGTGGACGCGCAGGGCCGGGTGATCGGCGCGGGCTTCAAGACGGCCTCCCAGGGCGCCGCCACCGGGCTGTGGGCGGCCACCTCGCCGCTGCTCGACGGCCGAGGCGGGCTCTACCTGGAGGACTGCGAGGCGGCCCCGGTCTGCGGCCCGGACACCCCGATGGACGACGGCGGCGTCCGCCCGTACGCCGTCGACCCCGACGCGGCCGCCCGGTTGTGGGAGCTGTCCCTCGCCGCGACCGGCGCCGCCCCGGTGCTCCGCTGAGCGCGCCCGTTCCGGGCGGCTCCAGCAGCACGGCTGCTCGCCGACCGCCCGCGCCCGCCGGGCGAGGGCGATCAACTCCTCGGCCGGCGGCAGCAGATCGGACGGGCCGGCGCCTCGGCGGTGACGCACGCGGCACTGACGGTGAGTGGGAAGTCGGACCGGCCGACTTCCCACTCACCGCCGGGGACCGGTCAGCAGGAGATGTTGCCGCCGCCCACGTCGGTGCCCAGGACGCCGACGAACTGCTTGTAGAGGTTGATGCGGCTGTTGCGCTGGTCGGGGTTCTTGCCGTCGCACTCCAGCGCGCCGTTGATGCTGCGGATGGTCTCGCCGAAGCCCTTGTTGTTGACGACGGCGTCGTGCGGGGTCATCCTCCCGGCGCCGCTCTGGGTGTTCCAGAACCAGAGGGCCGTCTTCCAGGAAGTCGCCGGGTTCTTCTCGACCTGGTACGGGTCGTGCAGCAGGTCGATGTGCAGGGCGTCGCCGGCCGCCTTGTAGTTGAAGTTCCAGCTCAGCTGGAGCGGCCCGCGCCCGTAGTAGGCGGACTTCCCGGCCGGACACCCGTACGCCTGCGAGGTGTCGCAGTAGTGCGGGTAGTTGGCGGTGTTCTGCTCGACCACGTACCGCAGGCCGCCGGTCTCGTGGCTGACGTTGGCGAGGAAGGCCGCCGCCTCGCGCCTGCGGGTGGCGTCGTTGCCGGTGTTGGCGAACTTCGGGAAGGCGCTCAGGGCCTCCGTCAGGCCCTTGTAACTGTAGAAGGGGTTCCGGCTCGGGAACATCTTGTCGAACTGGGCCTCGCTGACCACGAAGGAGCCGGCGGCGGAGGCCGGGGCGCTCTGGCCGGCGATGGCGAGGGTGCTCAGCACGGCGGCGGAGGCGGCCAGGGACACGGTGCGAGAGAGCTTCATTGGTCTCCTCGATCTCATTGGCAGGATTGGCACTTCGCTTGCGAAGAACCCCGGCCATCGTGGTGGGCGCCGGTGATCGACTGAAGCCCTCGGAGGTCTAAACCACCCGTACGAGTCGTATCCGATCCGAAGGGTGGACGGCGCCGCCACCGGGGTGATCATCGCGCTGTCGGTGGCACCGGATAGCCTCCTCCGGAGCGGGACGGAACAGGGCGAGGCCAGCGGGGGAGCAGGGGCGAATGAGCGGTCACACCGACGACGAGGGCGCCGAGCGCCTGGCCGCCGAGGGCGAGGTCGCGGTCGCCCGGCTGGCGATCGACTCCGGTGACCTGACGCACGCCGCCGAGCACCTCGGCGACGCGATCCTCGCCGACCCCCAGCTGCCCGAACTGCACGAGGCCCTCGCCGAGTTGTGCGCCGCGGCGGGCGGCCCGGCGGCGGCCCGCGAGCTGTTCCCGCTGGAGGGCCAGGTGTACCTCGGCACCGTGGTCTGCCGGGCCCACGTGGAGGCCGCCGCCGGGGACTGGGACACCGCCATCGGCCTGCTCGCCTCCGCCGTCCAGTACGAACCGGCCCGGCCCTGGGCGCACGCCGCCTGGCTCGCCCGCGAGGACCTACCCGGCCTGGTCGACCCGGACGCCGTCGCCCAGGCGGTGGCCCGCGCCGCCGGCGCGCTGCCCGACCCGCTCCCGGCCGAACCGGCGGACGCCGTAAAGCCGTTCCACGACTTCGTGCGGGCCGTGCTGGCCCGCCACCCCGACCACGTGCTGCTGCTGGCGATGGTCTCCGGCCTGACCCGCCGGCTCGGCGACACCGCCCGCGCCGTCGAACTCGCCGACCGCGCCCATCGGTTGGCTCCCGGCTACCTGCCCGCCGTGATGCTCGGCAACGCCCTGCGCTCGGCCGGCCGCCCGGAGCAGGCGCTCGCCGTCTGGGAGGCCGAGCTGGCGAGGACGGCACCCGGCCGCGACGACTCCAGCAGCTACCTCGCCGTCGACGTCGCCGAACTGTACGGCGCCCTCGGCCGCCCCGCCGAGGGCCTGCCCTGGCTGGACAAGGTGCTCGCCGCCGAGCCCGACCACCCCAAGGCGGGCCCGGCCCGGCACGGGCTGCGCCACGCCCTCGACGGCGATCCGGTCCACCTGCTCGCCCTGGCCGACCACCACCGCGCCCACCCCGAGCACGAGTACGCCCTGGAGCTGCTGGAGCGGCTGAGCCACCGGGAGCCCTGGCTCGGCCTGGTCTCCGGCGCCACCGAGGCCACCGTCAACGTGCTGCACCAGGTGCTCTCCGCCCCCGACACCGACCGCGACACCGAGATCGACTGCACCGCCTCCGCCCTGGAGCCGCCCAGCTCGGTGCTGGCCGTCCGGCTCGCGCTGCCGCGCTCCACCGTCGGCTACCAGGCCGTGGGCGAGCCCGACCCCCGGCTGCCGGTGACCGAGCCGACCACCCGGATCTGGGCCTGGGACGGCACCGACCCGCGCCCGGCCGTCGCCCCGCCCGCCCCGCAGAGCGCCGAACTCGTCCGCGCCACCGCCGAGATCTTCTGGCCGACCGTCCCCGCCGCCTACGACCACGCCGTCCGGCTCGCCGGCCTGCCGCTGGACGACCTGCTCGGCGTCCTGGTCCACCCGCCGATGCCGCGCGAGGACGAACTCGGCCGCGCCCTGCTCGCCCACCAGCCCGAACTCTGGGTGCGGGCCGTCCAGGTCTTCGCCTGCCTGGGCATCGCCCACCACCGCACCGACCAGCCCTGGGAGGGCTCCGAGCGCCGCCGGGTGCTGCGCGACCTGCTGCTCGGTCCGGAGGACTGGGTGGTCGAGGCGGCCGGCTTCGCGCTGGTCGCGATCGGCTGGACCGAACCGCAGACCCGGGCCGACGTCGCCGAGCTGCTCCGGCAGCGGCTGCACCACGGCGCCCGGGCCCGCCGCACCCGGGTGGTGACGATCCTGCGCTCGCTCTGCGCGCTGGTGCTCGCCGCGCCCTGGACGTCCGACGAGGACCGGGCGCTCGCCCGGCACCTGACGGCCCGGGAGGACGCCGCCGACGCGGGGGCCGAACCGGAACGGGCGGCGGAACGGGAGCAGGCGCGGGAGCAGCCGAAGGAGACGGCGCGGGCCCCGGAGGAGGAGCCCCGCCCCGGCCGGCTGCGCCGCCTCTTCGGCCGGGGGCAGGGCAGGTCCTAGACCCCGGCCTGGACCCGTCCTAGACCCCGGGCAGTGGCTCCTGGTCGACGTCGAACCGGGCGACCCGTTCCGCCGGGTCCCGGCACTCCGGGCCCAGTCGCAGCATCCGCGACTCCGGGTCGTGCAGCGGCCGGTGGCAGCGGCGGCAGGTCACCCGCGCGCGGAGGGTCTGCGCGGTGTCCGTCCCGGGGAGCGGTTCGGGGCCGGTCGGACCGGACGCGCCGATCGCGCCGGCGGGATTGGTCGGGCTGGTCATGCTGAGACGGTAGCCGCCCGCTCCGTCCGGGCCGCCGCCGGTGCGTGAAACGATGGCCCCATGGCCACCGACCGCAGCAGCGCAGGAGACCCGGCACGCACCCTCGCCCTGCTCTGGGGGCTCACCGCCGAGGAGAAGCCCGGCCGGCGCGGGCCGCGCCAGGCGCGTTCGACCGGTGAGATCGCCGCCGCCGCGATCGCCCTCGCCGACGCCGAGGGCGTGGACGCCGTCACCATGCGCCGGGTCGCCCAGGAGCTGGGGCTCTCCCCGATGGCGCTCTACACCTACGTGCCGGGCAAGGCCGAGCTGCTCGACCTGATGCTGGACACCGTCTACGCCACGATGCCCCGCACCGCCCCCGCCGACGAGGGCTGGCGCGCCCGGGTCACCGCCGTCGCGGACGACAACCGGGCGCTGCACCGCGCCCACCCGTGGGTCGCCGCCGTCTCCACCAGCCGTCCGCCGCTCGGTCCCGGCCTGATGGCCAAGTACGAGTACGAGCTGCGCGCCCTGGAGGGCACCGGGCTGCCCGACGTCGACCTGGACGCGGCGCTGACCCACCTGCTCGGCTTCGTCCTGACCTGCGCCCGGATGGCCGCCGACGAGCGCGCCGCCCGGCAGGACAGCGCGATGACCGACGAGCAGTGGTGGGCCGCCAACGCCGAGCTGCTGGCCCGGGTCTTCGACCCCGAGCGCTACCCGGTCGCCGCCCGGGTCGGGGCCGCTGCCGGTGAGGCGCACGGCGGCGCGTACAGCCCGGACCACGCCTACGAGTTCGGGCTGGCCCGGCTGCTCGACGGGCTCGACGCCCTCATCGCGGGGCGGTAGCCGGGCCGGCGTGCCCTCCGCGGCGCGCGGGGCGCAAGCTCACCGTGCGGCGCCCCGCCCGTCGTACTCCCCGCGCGCCGCCTCGACCTCCGGCACCCGCCGCTCCGACCAGTGGGCCAGGGCCGCGACCAGTTCCGCCGCCTCCCGTCCCAGCGGGGTGAGGCTGTAGTCGACCCGCGGCGGGATCACCGGGTGCGCCTCGCGCAGCACGAAGCCGTCCCGCTCCAGCGTCTGGAGGGTCTGGGCGAGCATCTTCTCGCTGACCCCGGAGACCTTGCGGCGCAGTTCGCTGAACCGGTAGCCGCGGGCGTGCAGCGCTCCCAGCACCAGCACGCCCCAGCGGCTGGTGACGTGCTCCAGCACGCCCCGGGAGGGACACATCCGGTCGAAGACGTCGGCGGGGGGCGGCCCGCCGGCCTTCATCTCGCTCACCTTCATGTCAGTACCGTACTTTGAAGTGCGTACTTTCGAAAGGTTAGTGCAGGGCCTAGGGTGAGTTTCGAGGTCGGGCCCGCACGGCAATCCCCCTGGCGGTCCCCGCGCAGCAACCCTGAGGAGCACACCATGTACGTCGTCACCGGTGCCACCGGCCAGCTCGGCCGTCTCGTCGTCGAGCGCCTGCTGGCCGAGGTCCCCGCGAGCGAGGTGGCCGTCGCCGTCCGCTCCGCCGAGAAGGCCGCGGACCTGGCCGAGCGCGGCGTGACCGTCCGCGTCGTCGACTACGACCAGCCGCAGACCCTGGACGGCGCCTTCGCCGAGGGCGACCGGGTGCTGCTGATCTCGGGCAGCGAGGTCGGCCGCCGGATCCCGCAGCACCGGGCCGTGGTGGAGGCCGCCAGGACCGCCGGGGTCGCGCTGCTCGCCTACACCGGCATCCTGGGGGCGGCCACCTTCCGGCTGGCCGACGAGCACAAGGCGACCGAGGAGCTGATCCTCGCCTCCGGGCTGCCGTACGCGTTCCTGCGCAACGGCTGGTACACCGAGAACTACCTGGGCGACGCGGCCGGCACGGTGGCCCGCGGCGTGGTGCTCGGCAGCGCCGGGGAGGGCCGGATCGCCACCGCCGCGCGCCGGGACTACGCGGACGCCGCGGTCGCCGTCCTGGTCGGCGAGGGCCACGAGGGCGGGGTGTACGAGCTGAGCGGCGACGTCGCCTGGAGCCTGCCCGAGCTGGCCGCCGAGCTGGCGAAGGCCTCCGGCGAGCCGGTCGAGTACCGGGACGTGACCCCGGCCGAGCACCTGGACGCGCTGGTCGGCGCCGGCCTGCCGCAGGGCTTCGCCGAGGCCCTGGTGGACGTCGACGCGGGCATCGCGCGCGGTGAGCTGGCCGGCACCACGGGCGACCTGGCCCGGCTGATCGGCCGCCCGACCACCCCGCTCGCCGAGTCCGTCCGCGCGGCCCTGGGCGCCTGAAGCGCCGCAGCTCAGGGCCCCGGAACGGCGGGACCGTCCGGCATCCAGGCAATGTCATGACCAAAATCCGGAAACGGAGATGACAGTCGCCCCTCCCGCCCGCTACGGTCACCTCGACACACGCGCGCGGGAGGGCACTCGGCCATGGCGGGAACAGACCAGCAGGACAACGGCCGGGGCCTCTGGTACGGCGTCGCCGCGTACGGCATCTGGGGCCTGTTCCCCCTGTTCTGGCCGCTGCTGGAACCGGGAGCCGCCGACGACATCCTGGCCAACCGGATGGTCTGGTCCCTGGTCGCGGTCGTCCTGCTGCTGATAGCCCAGCGGCACTGGGGCTGGATACGCCCGCTGCTGCGCCAGCCCCGCCGGCTCGCCATGCTGGCCGGCGCCGCCACCGTGATCTCGGTCAACTGGGGCGTCTACATCTGGGCCGTCAACGCCGGGCACGTGGTCGAGACCAGCCTCGGCTACTTCATCAACCCCCTGGTCACCATCGGCTTCGGCGTCCTGGTGCTCAAGGAGCGACTGCGCACCGCGCAGTGGACGGCGGTGGGCATCGGCGCCGCCGCCGTCGTGGTGCTGACCGTCGCCTACGGGCAGTTGCCCTGGATCGCGCTCACCCTGGCGCTCTCCTTCGCCACCTACGGCCTGCTGAAGAAGCAGGTCGGGCTGAGCGGGCTGGAGAGCCTGGCGGCCGAGAGCGCCTTCATGTTCCCGTTCGCCCTCGGCTACCTGGTCTACCTGGAGGTCAGCGGGCGCGGCACCTTCGGGCACACGGTGGCCGGCTCGTACGGCTGGGGGCACTCCGGGCTGCTGATGCTCAGCGGGGTGATCACGGCCGTCCCGCTGCTGTTCTTCGGCGCGGCCGCCGTCAGGGTGCCGCTGACCGTGCTCGGCCTGCTGCAGTACCTGGCGCCGGTGTTCCAGTTCCTGATCGGTGTCGCGGTGTTCCACGAGTCCATGCCGCCCGCCCGCTGGGCCGGCTTCGCCCTGGTCTGGGCCGCGCTCGCGCTGCTCACCTGGGACGCGCTGCGCCAGGTGCGGGCCGACCGCGCGGTGCGGGCCGCGGCCGTGCCGCAGCCCGCACCGGTGGCGGCGGCCGCCCCGGGGTCCCTCCCGGAAGCCGCCTCCGAGGCCGTCACGCGCTGATGTCCCGGCTGGTGAAGCGGGACCAGGCCGCCGAGCCGAACACGGCGACGTAGGCGGCCTGGAGACCGAGGTCCTTCAGCACGCCGTCCCAGTACATCGGCGCCCGCAGCAGGTCCGCGAAGCTCAGCCAGTAGTGGGAGAACAGGAACGGGCTGACGGCGTCCAGCTGCGGGAAGGCGTCCAGGATCTGGACGGTGACCACCAGCCCGACCGTGGCTGCCATCGCCGCGATGCCGCTGCCGGTGAGGGTGGAGACGAACAGCCCGATCGCCACCAACCCGGCCAGCGAGGCCGCGACCACCAGGGCCACCAGCAGCGCGCGCAGCAGCGCGTCGCCGAGGCCGATGGTGTCCCCGGAGATCAGCGTGACCGGGCCCAGCGGGAACAGCGCGGCGCCCGCGGCGAGCGCCGTCACCGCCACCGCCGCCGTGGCGGCCGCGCAGAACACCAGCCCGGCGGTGAACTTGGCGGCCAGCAGCCTGGTCCGCCCGGCCGGGGCGACCAGCAGGTAGCGCAGCGTCCCGGCGGCCGCCTCGCCCGCCACCGCGTCCCCGGCGACCACGCCGACCGTCATCGGCAGGAAGACCGGCAGCGCCACCGCGAGCGCCGTGAAGACCAGGAACAGCCCGTTCTGCGTGGTCTGCGCGATGAAGCTCGGACCGCCGCCGCCCTCGTGCGGACCGTCCGTGTTGAGCTTGACCACCACCCCGATCAGGATCGGCAGCACCGCCAGGATGGCCAGCAGCACCTTGGTGCGCAGCCGGCGGAAGGTCAGGTGCAGCTCGCTGCGGAACAGCGCCAGGAACCCGGCCGCCGTCCGCGGCCGCCGGCCCGCCACCGGCGCGAGCGCCTCGGCCTGCGGCGGCGACCCGGCCGGCAGCGACTCAGCCCGCGACATCGAAACCCTCCCCGGTCAGCGCCACGAAGGCGTCCTCCAACGTGCCCCGCTCCAGCCCGAAACCGTGCACCCGCACCCCGGCCCCGACCAGCGCCGCGCACAGCCTGGGCAGCGCCTCCTCGTCCAGGACGCCCGGCTCGCCGTCCACCCGGTCCTCGCCGGGCACCAGCGCGGTGACCCGGTTGGCCGCCAGCACCTCGGTGGCCCGCGCCACGTCCGGGGTGCGGACCACCAGCCGGCCCTGGGCCCGGGCGGCCAGCTCGGCGACGGTGCCCTGCACCACCAGCCGGCCCCGGGACATCACCGCGGCATGGGTGCAGACCTGCTCGATCTCGTCCAGCAGGTGCGAGGAGAGGAACACCGTGGTGCCCTCCGCCGCGACCTCCCGGACCAGCGTCCGGATCTCCCGCATGCCCTGCGGGTCCAGCCCGTTGGTCGGCTCGTCCAGCACCAGCAGCTCGCGCGGCTGCAGCAGCGCGGAGGCCAGGCCGAGGCGCTGCTTCATGCCCAGCGAGTACGCGCGGGCCTTCTTGCCCGCCGCGGCGGCCAGGCCGACCCGCTCCAGCGCCGCGTCCACCCGCTGCCGACGGGTGCGCGGGTCGGCGGTCGGGTCGGCGGCGTCGAAGCGCACCAGGTTGTCCCGTCCGGAGAGGAAGCCGTACAGGGCGGGGCCCTCGATCAGCGCGCCCAACCGGGGCAGCACGGTGGCGACGGACTGCGGCATCGGCTCGCCGAGGACGGCGGCCACGCCCGAGGTGGGGGCGATCAGGCCCATCAGCATCCGGATGGTGGTGGTCTTGCCGGAGCCGTTGGGGCCCAGGAAGCCGAAGACGGAGCCGCGCGGTACGGCGAGGTCCAGGCCGTCCACGGCGAGCTGGCCGCCGCGGAAGCGCTTGGTCAGGCCGCGGGTCCGGATGACGTCGTCGGAGCCGGCCGAGGAGGTGTCGGGGGCGGCGGGGGAAGCGGATGGGACGGGAGCGGGGGCCGGGCGCGGTGCGGCGCCCGTACCCCCGGCCGACTCCGTAACGTCCCCCGTTACGGGAGTCTTGGTCATCCGTCAGTTCACCCCGGCGGCGTGCTGGAGGACCGGCAGGGTCACCGCGCCGGCGAAGACCCGGCCGTCGTCGGTGAGCAGGACGTTGAGCACCTTGGTGCTCACCAGGGTGCCGCCGTCGACCGGCTTGCCGAGCGACTTCACCAGCGCCTGCGGGTTCATCGACCGGGCCGCGTCGCCCCCGCGGCCGCCGTGCTTGCCGCCCTTGCCCTCGCCCTTGCCGTCTCCGCCGGGCGCCGCGTCCACGGTGCCGGGCACCTGGGCGGAGACGACCGTCGTCCAGCCCTCGCCGATCACGTTCACGCCCTGGTGCCCCTCGGCGCCCGGGCGCGCCCCGGCGCCGTCCGGCGCGCCCTCGGCCGCCGCGTCCGCCTTCCGGTCCGTCACCTTGGCGCCCTTGGGGGCGGTGAACTCGAAGGTCTTGGCGTCCGGCTTGGCGAAGGACACCTCGGTGAAGCGGACCTTCAGCACGGTGCTGCCGTCGACGGACGTCACCGTCACCGCCAGCGGCACCCCGTTGTCGGCGTCCACCGCGATCCGGACCTCGGACAGCGTCGAGCCGGACTGGGTGGGCTTCACGCTCAGCTGGTAGGCGTTCTGCCCGGCCACCTTGGCCGTCCCGGCGACCGTCACCGAGGTGGTGCCGGCGCTCGCGGCCAGGAACTGCCTGGCGGCCTCCTGCGGGGTGGTCGGCAGCTCGGACAGCGGCGCCCCGGTGTGCCGGCCCTCGGCGGCCCGCCCGGTCGTGTGCACCGCGCTGTTGGAGGAGCTGTCCCAGGCCCAGGTCTGGTCGCCGTTGTGGACCAGGGTGTAGCCGGACATCTTCTCCAGCACGTCCACCCGCTGGCGCTCCGGACCGTCCACCGCGACCCGCAGCGTCTGGTCCCCGCCGAGCAGGCCCATCAGCTTGGCCTGCGGGTCCGCGGCGGAGCCCTGGCCGCTGCCGCCGCCGTGCCCGCCGACCGCCCCGCCGAGACCGCCGGCCGCGCCCAGCAGCTGGCCGGGCACCCCGAGGTCGGTGGCGATCGAGACCGTCCCGGAGAGCGTCTGCGTCTCCGAGCCGAGCACCTTGGCGACCAGCTGCTCCGCCGACACCGCCGGCAGGTCGGGCGCGCCGTCGGCGGCCAGCGCCGGGACCAGCCCCACCCCTGCGGCGATCACCGCGACGACCGCCACCGGCACCCCGGCGCGCATCAGGACGCGCCGCCGGGTGCGGTACGGCGCTCCGCCGTCCGGATCGGCCCCCGCCGCCTTCTCATTGGTCATGGCGTCCTCAACTCCTCCGCGAACACGTGTGATTGGCCCTGCCCTCCCATTAGAGGCCGCCGCACCGCCGCCGTCATCGCCCTGTGGGGTCAGATCGGGGTGGCCTTCTTGGGTACGCCGACCCTGAGACGGCCTCAGGGTTCCGTCCATCCGCGGTACCACCCCTGGCATAGGCTCGCGCCATGGACGGAACCGCCACGGACTCCAGCACCCCGCCGACCGAGAACGCGATGCGCCGCGCCCTGCGCCGCGCCCGGGACGGCGTCGCCCTCGACGTGACCGAGGCCGCCGTGCTGCTCCAGGCCAGAGGCGACGACCTGCTGGACCTCTGTACGAGCGCCGCCCGGGTCCGGGACGCGGGCCTCGAAGCGGCCGGCCGCCCCGGCGTCATCACCTACTCCAAGAGCGTCTTCATCCCGCTCACCCGGCTCTGCCGCGACAAGTGCCACTACTGCACCTTCGCCACCGTCCCCGGCAAGCTGCGCCGGGAGGGGCAGGGGATGTTCATGTCCCCGGACGAGGTGCTGGAGGTGGCCCGCCGGGGCGCCGAACTCGGCTGCAAGGAAGCCCTGATCACGCTCGGCGACAAGCCCGAGGACCGCTGGCCCGAGGCCCGCGAGTGGCTGGACGCGCACGGCTACGACGACACCATCGCCTACGTGCGCGCGATGTCGATCCGGATCCTGGAGGAGACCGGCCTGCTGCCGCACCTCAACCCCGGGGTGCTGGGCTGGACGGACTTCCAGCGCCTCAAG
Source organism: Kitasatospora sp. NPDC001132 (assembly GCF_053598415.1). Taxonomy (NCBI): domain Bacteria; kingdom Bacillati; phylum Actinomycetota; class Actinomycetes; order Kitasatosporales; family Streptomycetaceae; genus Kitasatospora; species Kitasatospora sp. NPDC001132. The sequence goes on from NZ_JBSFKF010000027.1 coordinate 16,820, forward strand.
CCGGTCTCCGCCTCCATGGGCATGATGCTGGAGACCACCGCCACCCGGCTGTGGAGCGAGCCCGGCGGCCCGCACTTCGGCTCCCCGGACAAGGAGCCGGCCGTCCGGCTGCGGGTGCTGGAGGACGCCGGGCGCAGCTCCGTCCCGTTCACCAGCGGCCTGCTGATCGGCATCGGCGAGACGTACCAGGAGCGCGCCGAGTCGCTGTTCGCGCTGCGCAGGGTCTCCCGGGCGTACCACGGCGTCCAGGAGTTGATCCTGCAGAACTTCCGGGCCAAGCCGGACACCGCGATGCGCGGCATGCCGGACGCCGAACTGGACGAGCTGGTGGCCACGGTGGCGGTGGCCCGGCACCTGATGGGCCCCGCCGCCTGCCTCCAGGCCCCGCCGAACCTCGTGGACGGCGAGTACGGGCGGCTGATCGCGGCCGGCATCGACGACTGGGGCGGGGTCTCCCCGCTGACCCCGGACCACGTCAACCCCGAGCGCCCCTGGCCGCAGATCGAGCGGCTGGCCGAGCGGTCCGCGGCGGCCGGCTTCGAGCTGCGCGAGCGCCTCGCCGTCTACCCCGAGTACGTGCGCCGCGGCGAGCCCTGGCTGGACCCGCGGGTGCTGCCGCACGTCCGCGCCCTCGCCGACCCGGCCACCGGCCTGGCGGACCCGGACGCGGTGGTCCGCGGCCTGCCCTGGCAGGAACCCGAGGACCTGCCGGAGTCGTACGGCCGCACCGACCTGCACGCCACCATCGACACCGAGGGCCGCACCGGCGACCGCCGGGCCGACTTCGAGGACGTGTACGGCGACTGGGAGGTGCTGCGCGAGCAGGTGCTCGCGCAGGGCGCCCCCGAGCGCCTCGCCGGGGACCTGCGGGAGGCCCTGGCGGTGGCCGCGGACGACCCGACGCGGCTGACCGACGAGCAGGCGCTGGCCCTGTTCCACGCGGACGGCCCGGCCCTGGACGCGCTCTGCCGGATCGCCGACGACGTGCGCCGCGACGCGGTCGGGGAGGACGTCACCTACTGCGTCACCCGGAACATCAACTTCACCAACGTCTGCTACACCGGCTGCCGCTTCTGCGCCTTTGCCCAGCGCCGCACCGACGCGGACGCCTACACCCTCTCCCTGGAGCAGGTCGCCGACCGGGCCGCGCAGGCCTGGGAGGTGGGCGCCACCGAGGTCTGCATGCAGGGCGGCATCCACCCGGACCTGCCCGGCACCGCCTACTTCGACATCGCCCGCGCGGTGAAGGAGCGGGTGCCCGGCATCCACGTGCACGCCTTCTCCCCGATGGAGGTGGTCAACGGCGCGACCCGCACCGGGCTGTCGATCCGGGACTGGCTGCAGCGGGCCAAGGAGTCGGGCCTGGACAGCATCCCGGGCACCGCCGCCGAGATCCTGGACGACGAGGTCCGCTGGGTGCTCACCAAGGGCAAGCTGCCGGCCGCCACCTGGGTCGAGGTGGTCACCACCGCGCACGAGCTGGGCCTGCGCTCCTCGTCCACGATGATGTACGGGCACGTGGACACCCCGGCGCACTGGCTGGGCCACCTGCGGCTGCTCGCCCGGATCCAGCAACGGACGGGCGGCTTCACCGAGTTCGTGACCCTGCCGTTCATCCACACCAACGCCCCGGTCTACCTGGCCGGCATCGCCCGGCCCGGCCCGACCGCCCGGGACAACCGTGCCGTGGTCGCCATGGCCCGGCTGCTGCTGCACCCGCACATCCCCAACATCCAGACCAGCTGGGTCAAGCTGGGCGCCGAGGGCGCGGCCGAGATGCTCCGCTCCGGCGCCAACGACCTCGGCGGCACGCTGATGGAGGAGACCATCTCGCGGATGGCCGGCTCGGCGTACGGGAGCTACAAGTCGGTGCGCGACCTCCAGGCGATCGCCGAGGCGGCGGGCCGCCCCCACCGCCAGCGCACCACCACCTACGGCGAGGTGCCGGCCGAGCGGCGGGCCGCGGCGCTGGCCTCCGACGGGCACCTGCCGCAGCTGCTGCCGGTGGTGGACTGACACCGTGCCGTCCCGGCCGCCCCGCACGGGCGGCCGGGACGGGGCACCGGACGCCGGGGGAGGGGCCGATCCGATCGGCTCTTCGAATACAGTGCCAGGGCGCGCGGCCGGCCGACCGTCGCGCGGCCCCCACACCCGAGGAAAGGCGCCCCGTCGTGATGCCACTGTGGTCACGCGCCCAGCAGCAGGACTACCGCAGCCGGGTGCGGGGCTGTCTGCTCGGCGGTGCCATCGGCGACGCGCTCGGAGCCGGCGTCGAGTTCGAGTCGCTGGAGAAGATCCGGGCCCAGCACGGCCCGCAGGGCGTCACCGGCTACCTCCCCGCGTACGGCCGCACGGGTGCCGTCACCGACGACACCCAGCTCAGCCTGTTCACCGTCGACGGCCTGATCCGCGCCCACATCCGGCGCGACACCGGCAGCTGGCACCCGCCCACCGACCTGCACCTGGCCTACCTGCGCTGGGCCGCCACCCAGCGCGACTGGGGCCCGGACGAGCGCCGCCCCGACCTCGGCTGGCTCGGCCGCGAGGAGTGGCTGTACGCCCAGCGCGCCCCCGGCCAGGGCTGCCTGTCCGGCCTCAGCGGGGCCGAGGCGGAGCGGCTCGGCACCCTGGCGGCCCCCAAGAACCCGCACTCCAAGGGCTGCGGCACGGTGGTGCGGGCGGCGCCCTTCGGGCTGCTCACCACCTGGGAGCCGGGCCTGGTGTTCCAGCTCGCGGTGGAGTGCTCGGTGCTCACCCACGGCCACCCCACCGGCTACCTCGCGGCGGGCGCGCTCGCGGTGATCGTCCAGTCCGTCGCCCGCGGCGGCACCCTGGAGGAGGGCGTGCACCTCGCGCTCGCGCTGCTCTCCGAGCGGCCGGCGCACGAGGAGACCACCGCCGCGCTGCGGGCCGCCCTGGACGCGGTGCGGGCTGGCGAGCCGTCCGCCGAGCGGGTCGAGGCGCTCGGGGAGGGCTGGGTGGCCGAGGAGGCGCTGGCGATCGGGGTCTACTGCGCCCTGGTCGCGCACGACGTGCGGTCGGGCCTGCTGCTCGCCGTCAACCACTCCGGGGACAGCGACTCCACCGGCGCCGTCTGCGGCAACCTGCTCGGGGCGCTGCACGGGGACACCGCGCTGCCGCCGGGCCTGCTGGCCGGGCTCGAAGGGCGCGGGGCGATCCTCGAACTCGCCGACGACTTCGTGCTGGAGCTGGTGCACGGCACCGAACTGCACGACCGACGGACCCCGGAGGGGGTCAACTGGACCAGCCGCTACCCGGTGGTGAGTTGAACCGGGACTCCCGGAAACCGGGCCCCCGAAACGGGAGTTGCCCGTGGCGCCGCCGCCGCCGAGGGGCGACGGACACCGATACGGGCAACTGGTCCGAGTGCGGAACCGGGTGGGCGGGTCAGCCCGGGAGCTCACCGAAGAGGCCGCCCGCGGCGGCCGAGGCGAAGGCGTTCCAGGCCTCGGCCGAGAAGCGCAGCTGGGGGCCCCGGGGGTCCTTCGAGTCCCGGACGGCCACCTCCCCCGCTCCTGGGACGGCGATCTCCACGCAGGCGCCCTGGCCTCCGCTGTGACTGCTCTTGCGCCAACGGGCTCCGTGCTCGGACGGGGTGATCATTCGTGGAATTCCTTCTCGATGTCGGCTATCAGCGACCGGCTCTCCGCGACACCGAGCGCGGCCGCTCTCAGGTAGTCGTACAGACCGGTATAGCGGCGCACGTCCGCCTCCTTCTCCAGGTAGAGATCACTCGTCACACCTTCGAAGTAGACAACCGTGGAATCGGCTGACTCGGGGAACTCCAGCAGCGAGAATGTCCCGGTCATGCCGGGATGGGCGCCGTGCGAGAACGGGATCACCTGGATGGTGATGTTCGATCGCTGGCTGAGCTCCAGCATCTGCCGCAGCTGCTGGGCCATCACCTGCTTGCTTCCGACCTCCCGGCGCAGTACCGCCTCGTCTATGACGGTCCACAGGCTGCCCAGCTGGTTCTCGCCGTGGATGCGCTCCTGGCGCTTCATCCGGACCTGCACCCGGCGCTGCACGGCGACCGCGTCGGTGTCCGGCTGGGTGCCCTCGACCACGGCCTGGGCGTAGTGCTCGGTCTGCAGCAGCCCGGGGACGAAGGAGGACTCGTACGCGCGGATCGAGGAGGCCTCGGCCTCCAGTCCGATGTAGACGCTGTACGGGGTCGGCATGTCGTTGAAGTCGTGCCACCAGCCGCGCTGACGGGACTCCTTGGCCATCTCCATCAGGCTGGCGCGCAACTGGTCGTCGGGCACCTTGTAGACGTCGCAGAGGTCGCGCACGTCGCGCTGGCTGATGCTGCGGCGGCCGTTCTCCAGTCGGCTGATCTTCGACTGGGAGACCATCAGGCGGCCTGCGACCTCCTCCGCCGTCATGCCCAGGCCCTCGCGGAGCTTGCGCAGCTCCGAACCGAGGCGACGACGGCGCACGGTGGGATTGACGTTGGCGGACACTTCGACCTCCGGCCGGACCTCTGGTGCTCGTTGGAACGGCAGTCCTCGGAACACTTCGGACATTGGGACCAACCCCCCTGACTCGGAGCAGCATGTCACCTTGGGCCAGGTCGGCGCCGGGGATTCACCGCAGCGCGGTAGAACAGATCATCGGAAAAGTGCTTCCGCGAGACAGCGAAAGCCCCCAGGTGGTAGTGCGGCTCGGTGGTTCGGACAGATGCTGCGCAGACCGCCCCCGGACCGGCCGGCACCTGCCCCGGCCCACGCACGTGCGGGGGCGGGCGGCTCGCCGGGCGTCCGGGGACGGCGAAGGGGCGGTCGCCGGGCGACTCGCGTCGCGGGGCGACCGCCCCTCGGTGCTGGTGGTGGTGCCGGTGGTGCGTGCGGTGCGTCCGGCGCTCGTCGTACTCCTGGCGCCGGTGGCACCGGTCGTGCGTCGGGTCGCTCGGCGCCCTCGGGCGGTGCGAGCGGAGGGGCCTGCGCCGCCGGGTGCGCGGTCGGTGGTGTCGGGCGCCGTGAGGGCTGCCCGCCGGGCCGCGCGGACCGTGTTGCTCAGTGCGTCGTGGTGCTCGGTCGACCGTGGTGCTCAGTGGACAGTGATGCTCAGTGCGTCGTGGTGCTCGGTCGACCGTCGTGCTCAGCGTGCGCCGACCCGGGAGGCGGGAACCCGCCCGCCCGAACCCCGGCCCGCCGCACGGGCACCGGGACGGCCGGCGGCGGCCCCGGACCCCTGGGAAGAACGGTTCTGCTGTGCCGGAAGGCCGTTCTGCACGTCCATCACGGCGTGCGCGACCATCCCGCCCAGCGGGTCGTACCGGATCAGGTCGCGCAGCCGCGACCGCGAGGACCGTCCCTCGTTGCCCGGGTACAGGTGCTTGCCCAGCCCGACCGAGTGGGCCAGCGCGGCCAGCGCGGCCGTCCTCGGGTCCGGCGGGACACCGGTGCGGATCGCGGTGTCCAACCGCTGCTTGATCGCGGCGTTGGTGCAGTCGTCGGACGCCTGGTACCGGGTCGTCGGCAGCACCCCGCACACCTGGCCCGGCACGGCCGTGACCATGCCGCAGCGCTCCAGGTGCGCCAGATAGGTCTGCCGCAGCCCCAGCCGGGGCCCGCCGATCCAGTGCGCCGCGCGGACCGGACTGCCGCGTCGGCGCAGCAGTTCCAGTGCGTGGTCAAGGGTCGGGTCGCCGGTCGGCCGTGCGAGCACGACGGCGATCCGGTCTCCCTCCGGTACGATCCGTCCGGCCAGGGACAGCTCGACGAGCTGCGCCCCGGCGAGTCCGAGGTCGAGGGTCTGCGGCTGCGCCGTGGTACCCGTGGTCGGGTCCAAAGCGAGCAGCAAGAGTTCCTCGGGAACAGTTCTGCGGCTCTTGCCCATCCAAGCCTCCCCGCGTGGATGAGAGACAGGGTGACGCCTCTCACACGGGCTTGTCGAGTACGCCTCCGAATCGTGACCTTGCGGTGAAGGTGCGGAACCGGCGGCGGCGGGCCTGGCGTCTGACCGGTGAACAGGCCGTGGCGCGACCGGGCGACGACAATAAGCGCCGGTCGGGCGGGGTGTGCACGGCCGGAACGACCGCCGGTGGCGGAGACTGTACAGGTACACGGGGCGGGGCGTCGGCTTCCCGAAAACGGGTTCGCCGGTGCCCCGCCGGGCGTTGAGGAGGCTGGGATACGTGGGCGAGTCCCCCGACAGGGTGCTGAGGGACGGCGACGAGCGGCGGCGGGACCGCGAGCGCGAACGGACCGGTACGGCGGCGGGCGGCTCCGAGCCGGCCGCGGGCGGCTCCGGCCCGGCGGTCGACGGGGCGTCAGGCACGGCCGCCGCCGAGGCCTCTGCCGAGACCTCCGCCGAGGCCTCCTCGGACACCTCCTCGGACGGCCCCGCGGAGACCTCCGGCGAGACGGCCCCGAAGGCGTCCGCCGACGCTCCGGCGACGGCCCCCAAGGGCGGCTCGACCGTACAGCTCCGCGTCCACGATGTGGACAGCGAGACGACGATGCTGCGGCTGCCGGTGGACAACAAGACCACCGCGCTGCGGCTGCCCGAGGAGCTGGTGAAGGCCGCCGGCAAGGCGAGTTCCGAAGGCGAGGGGGAGAAGGGGGAGTCCTCGCCGGAAACCGCGGAGGCGGCCGAGCCCGCCGGGCGTCCGGTCACCGCCGACCCGCGTCTCACCATGCGGACGGGTGTCGCGGCGGCGGGGAAGGTCGCGGGGAAGGCGGCCGAGCCGGCGGGGAAGACCGGTGCCGAGACCGGCGCCGAGGGCGATGCCACCGGCGCCGAGGGCGATGCCGAGCCGACGGCCGTACCGGACGGGGCTGCTGACGGCGCGGCTGACAAGTCCGGCAAGTCCGACAAGGCCGACGAGTCGGAGAAGCCGGAGAAGGCCGACGGCGCGGGGACCGAGGACGACCCGGAGGGCACCGGCGAGGCCGAGGCCACCGGCGCCGAGGACACCCCCACCCACGGCGACGTGACCCTCGCGCTGACCAAGACCGGGCAGCCTGGTCAGCCGTCGGGTCCGGCCGAGAAGCTGGAGAAGCCCGCGCCGCTGCGCGCCTCCGCGGCCGGCACCGCCCCGGAGCCGAAGCCCGAGCCCGCGCCCGCGCCCAAGCCCGAGCCGCGTCCGGAGCCCAGGCCCGTCCCCGAGCCCGAGCCGACCCCCGCTCCGGCGCCGCTGCCGAAGCCGACCCCCGTGCCCGCGCCCGGGCCGGCCCCGAAGCCGCTGCCGCAGCCCGACCCGCGGCCGGTGCCGCCGGTCCCGCCGCTGCCCAAGCCCGAGCCGCTGCCGTCGCCGGAGAACACCGCCGAGGCGATGGAGGTCCTGGCCTCCCTCAACGCCCGCCCGGTCTCGCCGCTGCGGCGCGCCCTCAAGCGGGTGACCATCTGGACGGTCTTCCTCGCCGTGGTGCTCGGTGCGCTCGCGGTCGCCCAGCTGCTGCGCCCGCTGCCGGACCCCAAGCTGAAGATGACCGCCGCGGGCAGCTACAGCTTCTCCGGCGACGCGCTCGACCTCGCCTGGCCGGCCAAGGGCCAGTCCGCCGCCGAGGTGGTCGGCATCGGCAGCCTCGGCAGCTCGGGCCCGGAGACGCCGGCCTCGATCGCCAGCGTCACCAAGGTGATGAACGCCTACCTGATCCTCCAGAAGTTCCCGCTGAAGAAGGGGGAGAGCGGACCGAAGATCACCGTCGACAAGCAGGCCGCGCAGGAGTCCGGCAACGTCGACGAGTCCAAGGTGACGCTCACCGAGGGCCAGGTGCTCACCGAGTACCAGGCGCTGGAACTGCTGATGCTGCCCTCCGCCAACAACGTGGCCCGGCTGCTCGCCCGCTTCCACTCCGGCTCCGAGGCCGAGTTCGTCAAGCTGATGAACGACACCGCGGCCAAGTTCGGCATGGCCAACACCATCTACGCCGACCCGGCGGGCTTCAACGCGGACACCAAGTCCACGGCCAAGGACCAGCTGAAGCTGGCCGAGCAGGTCATGCAGGACGAGATCTTCCGGCAGATCGTCTCCACCCCGGAGACCAACTTCAACAACGCGAAGATCCCCAACACCAACAACCTGATCAACGCGAAGACCGGCGTCATCGGCGTCAAGACCGGCTCCAGCACCCCGGCCGGCGGCTGCCTGATGTGGGCCGCCTACAAGGAGATCGGCGGCGTGAAGCGGCTGATCCTCGGTGTCACGCTGGGCCAGCCGGCCACCTCCTCCGGCCCGGACGGCGGGATCCTGCCCACCGTGCTGAGGGTCAGCGGCAAGCAGATCCAGGCCGCCCAGAACGGCGTCACCGGGCAGACCGTGGTGAAGAAGGGCGACGTCGTCGGTTCGGTGGAGGACGGGCTCGGCCACAAGGTCGCGGTCGTCGCGACCAAGGACCTGGTGGTGGCGGGCTTCCCCGGCATCTCCGGCACGATCACCCTGGACCCCCTGAAGATCGGACACAGTGAGCCGGCCGGCAAGGAGGTCGGCGTGCTGCGGGTCGGCACCGGCGACGACGGCTCGGAGGTCCCGGTGGCCCTCCAGAGCGACCTCAACCCGCCGTCCATCCAGTCCCGGCTGCTGCGCACGCTGTGAGGCGCTGAGCCCGGCGAGCCGCTGAGCCCGCCGAGCCGTCGAACGCGGCGAGACGAGGAAAGGGAGAAGGGGAGCCGGTCCACCGGCTCCCCTTCTCCCTCTCGTGTCCTAGACGTCCCGGTCGAACAGCGCGAGCGTGAGCCCGCCGAGCGGCGTCACCCGGTCCGGGACGCCGAACCGGGCGCGGAGCACCTGCGCCTGGTCCGGCGGCATCGCGCCGAGCGGGTCCTCGGTGTCGTCGAGGACGATCAGCCAGATCCGGGACACCTCGCCCAGGCAGGCCTCCGGCTGCGGGCAGGGCGCCGGCGAGAGGTCCTCGGCGTCCTCGGCGCTCCGCGCGACGAAGACCGGGTAGGGGCGCACGTCCGAGGGCAGGTAGTAGCTGACGCCCGGCCAGGCCATCGCCCAGGCCTGGACACCCAGCGGGGCCGCCATCCCGTCCCCGGCGCGGTAGCCGGCCGAGATCTCCCGGGCCGCCGCCTTGAACGGCTCCACCGAGCGGTTGTGCGACCCCACGTACCGCACCGACTGCTGCTCCGGCAGGGCCTTCACGGCCGGCACCGCGAGCAGCCCGGCGGCCAGCAGCCCGGCCACCGCGGTGGCCCCCCGGGGCGCCCGGCCGAGCCGGCGGGCCAGGCCCGTCACCGCGCCGTACACCGCCCCGACGCCGCCGCCGGCCAGCGCCGCCCAGGCGGGCACCGTGAACAGCAGGTACCGCCCGAGGAAGTACGAGGTCTCGCCCGACCAGGACACCAGCCAGACGGCCACCACCGGCAGCACCGCGAGCAGCAGCAGCTGCCAGGCCTGGATCCGCCGGCCGGGCAGCAGCAGCGCCAGCAGCGCCAGCAGGAGGAAGGCGTGGAACACGTCCTCCGAGCCGAACAGCACCTCACCGAAGTAGGTGAGGTCCTCCGGGGAGGGGGTCGGTATCCAGCCCAGCTGCCGGTCCGACTGCCGGCTTCCCAGCAGCAGCACCGGCAGCACCGGCAGCGCCGCCACCACGACCGCCAGCGGGTACTGCTCCAGCAGCCGCCACTCCACCGCCGAACGGGTCCGCCACAGGTGCAGCGCCACCAGCGCCACCTGCCCGGCGACCGTGCTGAAGGAGATCAGGTGCCCGGCGCCGCTCAGCGCCATGGCCAGGCAGTACGGCGCCCAGCGCCGCCAGGACGGCCGGTCCAGCGCCCGCAGCAGGAAGAGCGAGGCCGCCGCGATCGCGCAGGTCACCAGGGCGTAGGAGCGCGCCTCCTGGGCGTACCGGGAGATCTCCGAGGGCACCGCGAGCAGCAGCCCGGCACCGACCGCCGCCACCCGGTTGCCGAACAGCCGCTGGGCGGTGAGCGACACCAGCGCCGCCGCCCCGGCCATCGCCAGCACGGAGGGTACTCGCAGGGCGATCGTCGAGTCGCCGAACACCGCGGTCCAGCCGTGCATCAGCACGTAGTACGCGCCGTTGCTGGCGTCGATGTGCTGCAGCAGCCGGAGCAGGTCGCCCGGCGAGCGGGTGGCCGCCGTCCAGGTCGCGATCTCGTCCCGCCACAGGTCCGGCGTCCCCAGCCGGTACCCGCCCACCGCCAGCATGACGAGCGCGGGCCACACCCACACCTGCCCCAGCAGCCGACCGACCGGGTGCACAGCAGGTCTCATCGAGTCCTTCGTCTCCTTCAACGCGGTGCGCCGGGCGCGTCCCACCATGCCGGGCAGGCTACTGGACCAGCCCTGACGCCCCGTCGGTCCCCCCGTACCCCCTCCGTCACCCCGCGACCGACCCCCGATCCGGTACGCTGTGAGCGGCCTGGTGGCATCCGGGCCGCGCCTCAGTAGCTCAGGGGATAGAGCACGGCTCTCCTAAAGCCGGTGTCGCAGGTTCGATTCCTGTCTGGGGCACAGCGAACACGCAGGTCGCAGGCCCTCCTGCCCACACCGGGCAGGAGGGCCTGCGGCGTTCCCGGGCCCTCGTCGCCATGTCCGGGTGCCCGTCTCGGGGGCGGCGTACCCCTCCGGGAGGAGGCGGCGGTGGGCGGCCGTCCGCCCACGGAGTGATCATGAAGCAGACCTCGTGCTGACGATGCGCGGCCGCCGCGTTCCTAGGCTCGTCGAGATCCCTGCCGGAGCACCGTTGCCGGTCAGGGCGGACGAGCCGGGGACCCATGACGACGTACCGATACACCGTGGCCGAGCTGCGCGGCCAACTGCGCCAACTCATCCTGAGCGGCGCCGCGATCGCGCTGGGGGTGGCCTTCCTGATCGCCTCCGTCGCCGGCAGCGGGGCACTGGTGGACTCCTACAGCCAGACCGCGGCCGCCGAGGTCGGGCCCGGCGACATCCAGGTGACCCGGGCGGTCAGGACGGGCGGGCTGGACGCGGCCGCCGCGGAGCGGGTGCGGCAGACCGCCGGGGTGGCGGCGGTGGCCCCCCGGCTGACCGGCAAGGGCGGCGTGCTGGCCGCCGACGGGCGACCGCTCGACCACACCGCCGCGGTCAGCGCCGTCGCCGAGGACCCGGCGCTGCGATGGCAGCTGCTCAAGGACGGCCGCTGGCCCGCCGGCCCCGGCGAGGTGCTGCTCGACACCGGGACCGCGCACCGGCTGGACGCCGCCGTGGGCGCCGAGGTGCACCTGACCCGGGCCGACGGCACCGCCGCCACCGCCCGGCTGGTGGGCACCCTGGACGAGCGGGGCGCACCGAGCCTCGCCGGAGTCCCGATCATCGGAGTCCCGGCGAACGCGGTCGCCGACTACGCGACCGGCGTCACCACCGACCGGCTCGACGTCAGGGTCACCCCCGACACCTCCCGGACCACGACCGTCGAAGCCCTGCGCACCGCCCTCGGCACCGGCGTCGAGGTGCACACCCGCGAGGCCTCGGTCACCGAGGCGACCCGGCAGAGCAGCACGATGTACGGCGTGGTGCTGGTCGCCGCGCTGTCCTTCGTCCTGATCGCGCTCGCGGTGGCGCGGATGGTGGTCGGCAACACCTTCACGGTGGTACTCGCCCAGCGGACCCGCCAGCTCGCCCTGCTGCGCTGCGTGGGCGCCGACCGGCAGCAGCTGCGCCGACTGATCCGCCGCCAGGGCCTGCTGCTCGGGCTGGGCGCCTCGGCGGTGGGCGTGCTGCTGGGGATCGCCCTCGGCGCGCTCGGCACCGCCGTGGTCGGCGGGCTCGACCTCGGGCCGGTGCACCTGTCGCTGATGCCCTCCCCGCTGACCTGCCTGCTGGCAGGGCTGTTCGGCGTGTTGCTGACCCTGCTGGCCGTCCGCGGCCCGGCGAAGGCCGCCGCGGCCGTGCCGCCGATCGCCGCGCTCGGCGGCACCCCCGCGCCGACCGGCGGGGCGGCCAGGATGCGGGCCGCGGTGTGGACCTCCGGGCTGCTGCTCGTCGGCACGGCGCTGCTGGTGGTCGGGGCGATGACCCCGCCGCCGCTGTCGCTGCTCGCCGTCACCGTCGGCGCCATCGCCAGCTTCTTCGGGGTGCTGCGGCTCTCCCACCGGGTGCTGCCCGCGGTCGTCGCCGTACTGGGCCGGCCCGCCCGAAGGCTCGGTGGTACGGCCGGGCGGCTCGCCACCCAGCAGCTGCGGCTCAACCCGGGCCGCACCGGAGCCACCGGCTCGGCACTGCTGCTCGGCGTGACCGTGATGGTCGGCGCCGTCACCGCGCTGGACATCACCTCGCAGTCGCTGGTGCCCGTGGTGTCGGCGCGCCAGCCCGGGGCCTTCTCGGCGACGGCCACCGGCGGCGCCCTGCCCGCCGGGGCGCTCGGCGCGCTCGGCGCCGAGCACGGGCTGACCGTCACCCCGGTCCGCTCGGCCACCGTCGACCTCGACGGCCGGCCCACCGTGGTCGCCGCCGTCGACGCCACCCGGCTCAACTCCTCGACGGACGACGTGGACCGGGCCCGCGGGCTCACCGGGGGCGACGCGCTGAGCGGGCTCGGCGAGACCGGGACGCGCCGGGTCGGCGACGTCGAGCTGCGCCTGCGACCCGGCCGCAGCAGCCTGCCGTTCACCCTGCAGAGCGGCGCCACCCTGCTGGTGACGCCCGCGACCCTGGACCGCCTCGCCCCCGGCGCGCCCGTCACCACGGCCTGGATCAGCCCGGTCACGGGCGACGACCGGCCGACCGCCCGCCGAGCCCTGGACCGCGCCCTCGCCGACCACCCGCAGGTGACCGTCGCCGACACGGCCGCCCAGGCCGACACCCTGCGCTCCCTGCTGGACCGGCTGAAGACCGTCAGCATGGCCCTGCTCTCCTTCTCCGTCGCCATCGCCGGCCTCGGCGTCGCGGCCACCCTGATGCTCAGCATCAGCGAACGCTCCCGCGAGATCGGCATGCTGAGGGCGATCGGCATGTCCCGCGAGCAGCTGCGCCGGATGCTCACCCTGGAGGCCCTGCTCCTCTCCCTGGCCGGCGCCCTGGTCGGGACCGCGCTGGGCGTCGGCTACGGGTGGGCTGCCGCGCGCTCGGTCACCTCGACCGTGGGCACGGTCGGCACCCCGCCCGTCCTGCCGGTGCTGGCCGCCCTGGCCCTGACCGTGCTGGTCGGCCTGGCCGCCGCCGTGCTCCCGGCCCGCCGCGTCGGCCGCATGAGCGCGGTGGCCGCCATGCGGGCCTCCTGACCGCGGTCGCGGTCGCGGTGGCGGCCGGTGCGCCGGGAGCCGGGAGTCGGGAGTCGGGAGCCGGGAGTCGGGCGCTCAGGCCAGGATGACCCGGGTCCGGGCGCGGGCGGCCGACCGGTGTCGAGGGCGAGGTCGGCGAGGAGGGTCTCGGTCTCGCGGGTGGTGCGCAGGACGACCGGGTCGAGGTCGGCGACGACGAGTTCGCGCCGGTCCTCGCTCGCCTCGGCGACCAGTCGGCCGCCGAGGGCCCAGACCGCGCTGCCGCCGCAGGTGTGCCAGCCGTCCGGTTCCACGGTGCAGCCGGCCGTCCCCGGGCGGTAGTGCTCGCGTTCGCTCTTGAACAGGTGCTGCTTGTCGTAGCGGGTGACGAAGCCACCGCCCGGCCCGAGGACGAGGGCGGAGATGCGCAGGTCGGCGCCGTCCTGTACGGCGGCTCCGACGATCGCGGCGGTCCCGGTCTCGCGGCAGGCCTCGGCGATCGGCGCGAGACGCGGATCGCCGAGGCCGACCGCGTACTTGCCGGGGTCGGTGCGGATCAGCTCGGGCTCGTACCCGGAGAGGAACTTCTCCGCGAACAGCACCAGCCGGGCACCGGCCCGGGCCGCCTCGCGGATCAGGTCGGCGGCCTGGGCGACGTTGGCGGGTATGTCACCGGTCACGGCCCGGGCCTGGAGGTGGCGATCCGCAGCGGCTGCTCGGAGTGGCCGGTGGGCGCGGTGGGGGAGGCGGGAGCGGAGGTGTCGGACATGGCCGGCACGCTGGCGTGGCGGCCGGCAGCGGGCAGGGGTTGACGGCGGGTCAGCGGCCCGTCCGGCCCGTCCGATCCGCCCGGGGCCTACGCCCGCAGGTCGTGGGGCCCGTCCTCGTCCGGTGCGCCGGCGGTGCGCGAAGGCCGCCCGGCGGACACGGTGACTCGCTGGACCCGGGGCCTGGTGCGCCAGTTGACCCGACGTACGTCCCGGGCCAGTGCGCCGGGGCGCCAGACCTGGATCACCGCGGTCACGGAGCCCAGCACGATCCCGGCGGCCAGCCAGCCGGCCAGCACGTCGCTGGGCCAGTGCACCCCGAGCGCGACCCTGGTCCAGCCGATGGTCAGCACTGTCGCGGCCGCCACCACGCAGGCGGCGGTCCGGCCGCGACGGTGGACCCGGTACCAGAGCAGGCCGACCAGAACGGCACAGGTGATCGCCGAGGCCATGGCGTGTCCGGAGGGGAAGCCGGGGCCGCCGGCGTGCGAGACCGGGTCGGTGAAGGTGGGTCGGCTACGGCCGAAGGCCAGCTTCAGGGCCCACAGGGCGCCCCAGCCGACCAGGGTCTGGGCGGCGACCCAGCCGGCCAGCACCCGGGCGCCGATCAGCCAGAGCCACCCGGCGACGATCCCGAGCAGCGTACGCATCGTGACGGTCCCGCCGATGTCCGAGAGGGTCTGCACCGAGGCGGTCCAGATCCGGTGTTCCCGGGCGTAGGCGTGCAGTTCGCCGATCCACTCCTGGTCGAAGCGGACCAGTGGGCGCCATTGGCCGGTGACCAGGACCGCCAGCAGGCCGAACAGCGCGGCACAGCCCAGCGCGAGCGCGGTGTCCCGAAGGAGACTGCGGTTACGCGCGGTGAGGAGGGTCGTGCTGTTGGTCAGGTGCATGGTTGACACCTTCCCAGTGTCCTGCGCCGAGCAAGAGCCGGAGTGATAGCGATTCGGCATCGTTTGTGCGGAGGACCTGCGTGCGCCGGGGTGCGGGCGCGGGCGGAAAAGGGGGCGCACCGGGAACGTCGGCCGTTCCTCGCGGGTTCACACGGGTAGGCGGCGACGGGGTGTGGGTCGAGTGAAGAAATCGATCCCGCAACGGTCGTCCGATGGCACGGGTAGTGCCCGACTGGTCACCCAGGGTTCGGAGTCGGGGTGAAAACCGGCAGGATACTGCATCGCCGGGAAGAATCTGAGCGACTTGGGAATGTTGTCCGGAATCTGTTCGTTGGATCGTTACGTGTGAGCCCCCAGGGGCCGCACATCTTGCCCTCACGAGGCAGGCAGGCAGATCTCGGCAACACCAGCAAAGGGAGCAAGCATGGCCACCCGTGCCGTCGTTCGCGACAGGGCCGACCGGAGTCGCGCGGCCCGCCCGACCAACCTCGAGGCCGACCGCGACCTGGTCGGCATGTACCTCGACGAGATCGCCAGGACACCCCTGCTCGATGCCGCCGAGGAGGTCGAGCTCTCGCTGCGGATCGAGGCCGGTGTGTACGCCCAGCACCTGTTGGAGGAGGGCGGACTCCCCGACGGCGTCACGCGTGAGGAGTTGGAGGCGATAGCCGCCGACGCCGAGCGGGCCAAGGACGTCTTCATCCGCTCCAACCTCCGGCTCGTGGTCGCCGTCGCCCGGCGCTACCCGCGCAGCGGCCTGCCGCTGCTGGACCTCATCCAGGAGGGCAACGCGGGCCTGGTGCGCGCCGTCGAGAAGTTCGACTACGCCAAGGGCTTCAAGTTCTCCACGTACGCGACGTGGTGGATCCGGCAGGCGATCACCCGGTCCATCGCCGACCAGTCCCGCACCATCCGGCTGCCCGTGCACCTGGTGGAGGAGCTGGGGCGGATCCGGCGCGTCCAGCGGGAGAAGTCCAAGGAACTGGGCCGCGAGGCGGAGCCGGCCGAGATCGCGGCCGAGCTGGACACCACCGAGGCCCGGATCAAGGACGTGCTGGACTGGGCGCGCGACCCGGTCAGCCTCAACATGTCCGTCGACGACGAGGGCGAGACCCAGTTCGGCGACCTCGTCGAGGACACCGGGGCGACGTCCCCCGAGGACGCCGTGATGGTCATGCTCCGCCGCGAGGAACTGGACGACCTGATCGGGCGGTTGGACGACCGCACCGCCTCGATCATCCGCTCCCGCTACGGGATGGAGGACGGCCGCGAGCGCACCCTGACCGAGGTGGGCAAGCAGCACGGCCTCACCCGTGAGCGGATCCGCCAGATCGAGAAGCACGCCCTGGCCGAGCTGAAGAAGATCGCGGACCACGCGGGCTTCGAAGCCGCCTGACGGTCCAGCCGGCCCCACGGGCCGAGCCCCTCACCCGGGCCCTGGCGCGGAGCGCTCCGCACCGGGGCCCGAGGCGTGCCACGGGGCTCTTAGTCTGGAGGGGAGGGACGAGCGGATGGAGTGGACGGCGTGAGCGAGCAGGGACAGGGACAGGAAACGGGCGGGCGCCAGGACCAGGCGCTGGAGGCTCGGAAGGCCTCGGCCGCCAAGGCCAGGCTGGTCTTCCGGGACCCGTTCGACCAGCAGTCCGGGGACGACACCGACACGGGCTGGGGCGACCGCCCCGGGGCCCGGGAGAGTGGTGGGCGGGGGCTGGACTGGTACCTGAGCCAGCGCCCGCCGCACCACGGGGACTGAGGAGCGGGACTGAGGATCGGGGGACGGGGGAGCGGGACCGTGGGCGACGCGCGCCCACCGGTCAGCGCAGCGGCGTGACCAGCGCGTCGCGGATCTCGGTCAGTAGCTGGACCTCCTTGAGTTCGGCCTCCTCCGCCTTCTCGGCGGCGGACTTGCGGTGGGCCGCCAGCTTGTTCATGGGCAGGATCAGAACGAAGTAGACGACCGTCGCGGTGATCAGGAACTGGAGCGCGGCGCTGAGCACGGATCCCCACAGGATGAGGACCCCGGACGTGACCTCGCCGGTCGGGCTCACCTCGCAGGGCCCCTTGAGGCAGGAACTGTAGGACGCGAGGTCCTTCGTTCCGAAGACGCCGACGATCGGATTGATCACGCCTTTGACGAAGGCGCTGATGATGGCGGTGAAGGCCGCGCCGATGACCACGGCCACGGCGAGTTCGACGACATTTCCACGCAGCAGGAATTCCTTGAAGCCCTTCATGCCGCCTCGAACGACGAAGTCGCATTCCGGTTACGGGTGATCTTCCAGAGTCTCGGATTGACAACCCGTCCGGCCCAGCGGGCCCCCGTGCGGCGGCGGCAGACCGGCCCGCCCGGGCCCCAGCGCCAGCGCCGCCGCCGTCGCGAGCAGCGCCAGCGCGGGCACCCCGGCCCGGCGTCGCACCGCGCTGCGCCAGCGGTGCCACCCGCCGCACCCGCGCCGGATCGGCGGGAAGCTCGGCAGCTCCTGGCGGGGCGGTACGGCGGGGGCGGGCAGCGGAAGGGAGAAGCTCACGGTCGTCATCGACGCACCTCCGGGTGTCGGCGGGCCGGCCCCTCGCGGACCGGACGAGCCACACGATGGGCGTTTCCGTCGAACTCCGGAAGTCCTTTCCCCAGCCCTGTGGACAACCCGGCCCTGTGGACGAGTTCGTCCACTCACGAGAGTGATGCGGGCCGGTCCGGCTTGACCGGACGCCCGGGCGGAGGCATGCGGAAAGGCCCGCCACCCCGCGCGGAAGCGGGGTCGACGGGCCTTGCCGAGGACTGCGGGCCGTCCGGGCCGGTGCCCGGCGCCGAGGTCAGCTCGCGGCCGGAGCCGGGCTGGACGAGGTCGAGGAGCCGGAGCTCGACGACGACGAAGCGGAGGTCGTGGACGTGCTGGACGACGCCGAAGAGGTCGACGACGACCCGGCGCCCACCGAGCTGCTGGAGGAGGAGCGGCTGTCGGTCCGGTAGAAGCCGGAGCCCTTGAACACGACGCCCACGGCCGAGAAGACCTTGCGGAGCCGTCCCTGGCAGTCGGGGCACGTGGTCAGCGCCTCGTCGGTGAACTTCTGCACCGCCTCCAGGCCGCTGCCGCACTCGGTGCACTGGTACTGGTACGTGGGCACTTGTCTTCCTCCTGGCACTCTCGCCTGATGAGTGCTAACGATGGTCAATGATGCGGTATTCCGCGGGATCAGTCCAGCGACTCCGGTGTGAGATGGGCCGGGTCCGGCCGCCGGACCGCCGCCCGCTCAGCCCTTGGCCGCGCCCACCAGCCGCCCGGCACCACCGCGCTCCGTCGAGCCGGAGCCCGAGCCGGAGTCCGATCGGGGGTCCGAGTCGGAGCCAGAACCGTCGGCCGGAACGCCCCCCGGCGCCACCAGCAGGTGCCGCAGCGAGAACAGCGCGACCAGCCCCAGCCCCGCCCCGATCACCGGCACCAGGAACCCGGTCGAGGGCCCGTGCCCGTCGATCAGCCGGCCCGCCGCCATCGAGCCGACGGCCAGGCCGAGCCCGATGGCGCCGGTCAGCCAGGTGAAGGCCTCCGTCTTGGCCCCGTCCGCGACCAGCGTCTCGACCAGGGTGTAGCCGCTGATCAGGGTCGGCGCGATGGCCAGCCCGCAGACCAGCCCGGCGACGGTCAGCGCGACCAGGTTCGGCATCGCCCACAGCACCGAGCAGCCCAGCACCAGCAGCGCGTAGCTGATCAGCATCCGCTGCTGCACCGGTCGCCGCCAGGCGACGACGCCGTACAGCACACCGGCCAGCATCGAGCCGCCGGCGAAGATCCCGTACACGGTGCCGCCGGCGTCGTGCTGTCCGACCGAGTCGGCGAAGGCGTTCACCGACACCTGCATGCCGCCGAACACCGCGCCGACCCCGAGGATCGACCCGGCCAGCAGCCGGACGCCGGGGGAGGCGAGCGCCGAGGCGTGCTTGGTGCCGGGCTGGGGCACGATCCGGGCCGGGGCGGTACGCCGCTGGGCGGCGAAGGCCAGGCCGCCGACGAGGGTCAGCCCGGCTTCGGCGACCAGGGCGGTGGCCGGGTTGGCGAGGGCGGCGATGCCGGAGGCCAGGATCGGGCCGATCACGAAGGTGAACTCGTCCGTCACGGACTCGAACGCGAACGCGGTGCTCACCCGGGCCGCGGAGGACTCGGAGGCGCCGTCCGCGGTGAACCTGGCGACCCAGCGGGCCCGGACCATCGCGCCGACCTGCGGCACGCTCGCACCGGCCGGGACGGCGGCCAGGAACAGGCTCCAGGCGGGCGCGTGGCCGAGCGCCAGCGCGATCAGCACGCCGACCGAGACCGCGTGCACCAGGACGGTCGGCACGAGCACCGCGGCCTGGCCGTAGCGGTCCGCGAGCCGCCCGGTCTGCGGCCCGATCAGGGCCTGGGCGACGGCGGCGACCGCGGTGACCGTACCGGCGGTGCCGTACGAACCGTGGGTCCGGGTGACGAGCAGCAGGATGCCCATGCTGAGCATCGCGTACGGCAGCCGCGCGACGAGGGCGGGGAACAGGAACGTCCAGGCCCCGGGGGTGCGCAGCAGCTCGCCGTACCCGACACGGGCGGGGGCCGGAGCTGCGGGGGTGGTGGCCGCGTGGTCCGCGGCGGTGTCGACCGTTCGGCGCGCCGTCACGGTCGGTCCTTCCTGCTGCCTGGTAGCGCGGCAGGGCATGGTGGAGCCCCGACGGCGCCGAGAGTCGTCCTCTCGCGCGTCGACCGGGGTAGATACCGGGTCGGGCCGGCCTGGTGGCCGGGGACCGGACCGCGGCCGCCGAGCGGTCGCGCCAACTCTGCGTCAGGCAGATGCTGGGGGTGGTCTAACGATGGTTATACGGCTGGTCGGGCCAGCATACAGTTACGCGCGTAGACACCGCCACCCACCCCGCCCCCGCCCCCCGGCTCCTGGGCGTAAGGCCCGGAAGCCGGGGGCGGGGCCCGGGAGCCGGGGGCGGCCGGGGCTCACCGCCCGCTCAGCCACCCCGCGAGCTTGCCGCCCTTGTCCACGGCCCGCAGTCGCCGCTCCGCCGCCTCGCCGACCTCGTCCGTGGTGACCACCAGCAGCTCGTCCCCACCGCGCAGCACCGTCGCCTTGTCCGGCACGAAGGAGTTCCCCTCCCGCACGACCAGGGTGACCGCCGCCCCCTTGGGCAGCCGCAGCTCGCTGATCTCCACGCCCGACATCTTCGAGGCGGGGGAGAGCGCGACCGACAGCAGGTGCCCGTGCAGCTTCTCCAGCGGCGCGGATTCGATGCCCAGGTCCTGGCCCATGGCGCCCTCGCCGATCCGCAGCCGCTTGGCCACCCACGGCAGGGTCGGCCCCTGGAGCAGGGTGAAGACGACGACCAGGATGAAGACGATGTTGAAGACGTCCTCGGCCTGGTGCGCGCCGGACACCACCGGGATGGTGGCGAGCACGATGGGCACCGCCCCGCGCAGTCCGGCCCAGCTGAGCAGCGCCTGCTCGCGGGCCGGCACCTTGAAGGGGGTCAGCGAGAGCATCACCGACAGCGGCCGGGCCAGGAAGACCAGCACGGCGCCGATCACCAGCGCGGGCACCACCGCGTCGCCCATGGACTCGGGCGTGACGAGCAGGCCGAGCAGCACGAACATGCCGATCTGCCCGATCCAGGCCAGTCCGTCGGCGAAGCCCCGGACGGCCGGGCCGTGCGGCAGCTTGGAGTTCCCGAGGATCACCGCGCTGACGTAGACGGCGAGGAAGCCGGAGCCGTGCAGCAGCGCGCCGCCGGCGTACGCCAGCACGGTGAGCGCCATCACGGCGATCGGGTAGAGGCCCGAGGAGGGCAGCGCGACGTGCTTGAGCCCGTAGGCGCCCAACTTGCCGACGGCGAGGCCTATCGCGGCGCCGATCGCCAGCTCGGCGATGATCGTGCCGATCAGGACGTACCAGGGGTCCAGCTCCCCGGTGGTGGCGAAGGCGACGACCAGGATGACCACGGGCGCGTCGTTGAAGCCGGACTCGGCCTCCAGCAGGCCGGTGAGCCGGTGCGGCAGCGGGACCATCCGCAGCACCGAGAAGACGGCGGCCGCGTCGGTCGAGGAGACGATGGCGCCCAGCAGCAGCGAGGTCCGCCAGTCCAGGCCGACCAGCCAGTGGGCGCCGGCCGCGGTGGCGAAGACGCTGACGCCGACGCCGACGGTGGCGAGCACGGTCGCGGCCGGCATCACCGGCTTGATCTCGCGCCAGCTGGTCTTGAGGCCGCCCTCGGCGAGGATCACCACGAGTGCCGCGTAGCCGAGCACCTGGGTGAGCTCGGCGTTGTTGAAGGTGACACCGATCCCGTTCTGGCCCAGCGCCACACCGATCCCCAGGTAGATCAGCAGGCTGGGCAGCCCTGATCGGGTCGAGAGGCGTACGGCGCCCACCGCGAACAGCAGGATCACGGAGGACTCAAGCAGGAGCTGGTTCAGGTGGGAGACGTTCACGCAGGGGCACCTCGGGCAGGCAGGGGCGGACGGGGTGTCTGGCGGTGCTGTGGGGTCGACGCGTTAAGAAGTCGTCAATACTCCCCTTGTGGATCGTTACGCAGTCTAACATTTTGCCATATCTTTAGCTTGGTCCCCCGTTCACGGTGCCCGGCCCTCTCGGCCTAATGTGGTGCCCTGTCACGGCCGCAGGCCCTGGACACGCCCGCCCGCCCCGAAGTCAGGACCGCAAGGACCCAGATGCCCCGCTCGAAGAAGTTCCGGCGCGCCCGTCTGATCGTGATCGTGCTGGTCGTGCTGCTGGTGGCCGGCGCCGGCTACGGCGGCTACCGCGGGGTCTCCGCGGTCCGCGCCTCCTTCCCGGAGGTCGACGGCAGCGTCAAGGTGGCCGGCCTGAGCGCGCCCGTCGACGTCAAGCGGGACGCCAACGGCATCCCGCAGCTGTACGCCGACACCAACGAGGACCTGTTCCGCGCCCAGGGCTACGTCCAGGCGCAGGACCGTTTCTGGGAGATGGACGTCCGTCGGCACGTCACGGCCGGCCGGCTCTCCGAGATGTTCGGGGACGGCCAGGTCGACACCGACGCCTTCATCCGCACCATGGGCTGGCGGCAGGTGGCGCAGAAGGAGTTCGACACCAAGCTGTCGCCGGAGACCAAGAAGTACCTCCAGGCCTACTCGGACGGCGTGAACGCCTGGCTCGCGGAGCACCCCGGCGGCGCGAAGGCCTCGCTGGAGTACAGCCTGCTCGGCGTCGTCAACAGCGGCTACCAGCCCGAGCAGTGGACCCCGGTCGACTCGGTGGCCTGGCTCAAGGCGATGGCCTGGAACCTCTCCGGGAACCTCCAGGAGGAGATCGACCGCTCGCTGCTGGCCCAGGACTTCGGCCCGGACAAGATCGCCGAGCTGTACCCGGACTACCCGTACGCCCGCAACGGCACGATCGTGAAGACCGGCACGGTGACCGGCGACAACTACCGCCCCGCCGACGGCTCCCCGCAGTCCGGCGCGGCCCCCGGCACCGCCACCGCCCAGGGCGCGGCCACCACCAAGGCGCTGCTGCAGGGCCTGACCGACCGGATCGACGCGATGCCGCAGCTGCTCGGCCGCCCCGGCCAGGGCATCGGCTCCAACTCCTGGGTGGTCGCCGGCTCGCACACCACCACCGGCAAGCCGCTGCTGGCCAACGACCCGCACCTCGGCCCCGGCCTGCCCTCGGTCTGGTACCAGATGGGCCTGCACTGCCGGACCAGTTCCCCGGCCTGCCAGTTCGACGTCTCCGGCTTCACCTTCGCGGGCATGCCCGGCGTGGTGATCGGCCACAACAAGGACATCGCCTGGGGCTTCACCAACCTCGGCGCCGACGTCACCGACCTCTACCTGGAGAAGGTCACCGGTCCGGAGACGTACCAGGTGGACGGCAAGGACGTGAAGTTCGACCTCCGCAAGGAGACCATCAAGGTCGCCGGCGGGGAGGACCGCACCATCACCGTCCGCACCACCCAGACCGGCGCCCCGCTGATCTCCGACCAGAGCAGCGAGCAGCAGAACGTCGGCAAGTACGCCCCCAACGGCCCGTCCGCCCCCGACCGCGGCACCGGCGGCTACGGCGTCGCCCTGCAGTGGACGGCGCTCAGCCCCGGCAAGACCATGGACGCCGTCTTCGAGCTGGACAAGGCGAAGAACTGGGACGAGTTCCGCGCCGCCGCCAAGGACTTCACCGTCCCCGCGCAGAACCTGATCTACGCCGACGCCAAGAACATCGGCTACCAGGCCCCGGGCACCATCCCGGTCCGCGGCAAGGGTGACGGCACCTACCCCGCGCCGGGCTGGGACTCCACGTACCAGTGGAAGGACCCGATCCCCTTCACCGCGCTGCCCTGGAGCCTCAACCCCTCGGCCGGCTACATCGTCACCGCCAACCAGGCCGTGGTGGACCCGAGCTACAAGTACAACCTGACCAAGGACTGGGAGTACGGCACCCGCGCCAAGGAGATCACCGACCAGATCGAGGGCCTGCTCAAGAACAACGGCAAGATCTCGCCGGACGACATGCAGACCCTCCAACTGGACAACACCAGCGTGATGGCCAAGACGCTGGTCCCGCTGCTGCTCAAGCAGCCGGTCAGCGACCCGTACGTGCGCGAGGCCCAGGACCTGCTGAAGGACTGGAACTTCCACCAGGACGCCGACTCGGCGGCCGCCGCCTACTACAACGGCGTCTGGCGCCAGCTGCTGATCCTGGCCTTCGGGCAGAAGTTCCCGGCCGACCTGCGTGCCAAGGACAACTGCCTGCTGGTCCGCCAGCAGGACGACCCCACCAAGCCGGACAGCTCCACCAAGATCGTCACCGAGTGCGGCACCCGCGAGCCGGGCAAGGCCCAGCCGGACGGCGGCGACCGCTGGACCGAGGTCGTGCGCCAGCAGCTGGAGAAGCCCGACAGCTCGTGGTGGACGTACATCGACGACCAGCACAAGGAGCAGAAGGGCCTGGACAACCTGCTCCAGGAGGCGATGAAGAACGCCCGCCAGGAGCTGACCTCGCTGCTCAGCAAGGACGTCTCCACCTGGAGCTGGGGCCGCCTGCACAAGCTGGAGCTGCGCGAGCAGACCCTCGGCACCGACGACTCCTCGATCGCCTCCGGCGCGGTGCACAAGCTGCTCAACCGCGGCCCGTACCGGCTCTCCGGCGGCTCGGCGGCGGTCGACGCGGCCGGCTGGAACGCGGCGGCCGGCTACCAGGTGGACTGGATCCCGTCGATGCGCATGGTGGTCGACCTGAACGACCTGGACGCCTCGCGCTGGATCAACGTCGGCGGCGCCTCCGGCCACGCCTTCCACGACAACTACAACGACCAGACCGACCTCTGGCTCAAGGGCAAGCTGCTGACCTGGGCCTCCTCGCCGGACGCGGTCGAGAAGGCCACCAAGCACAAGCTGGTGCTGACCACCGGCTGACGGCCGTGGAGCCCGTACGGCCGGTACAGCCCGTACGGCCCGGCCACCGGCGGCCCCGCTCCCCCCGAGGGAGCGGGGCCGCCGCCGTTCCCGCCCGCGGCCGTCGGCCTCAGCCGAGCCCGCGCACCCCCGAGGGCAGCACCGCCAGGTCCACCGGCCGGTCGTGCGGCTCGGCCGGCACCCGCTCCAGCAGCTCGTGCTCGTACAGCAGCACCGCCAGCACCGGCCGCGCCCCGGCCCGCTCCAGCCGGGCCAGCACCCGGTCGTAACTGCCGCCGCCCCGGCCCAGCCGCAGCCCGGAGCGGTCCACCGCCAGGCCCGGCAGCAGCACCACCGCGGCCTCCGTCACCGCCTGCGGGCCGAGCCGCGGGCCGACCGGCTCCAGCAGCCCGCGCCCGGCCGGGGCCAGCGCGTCGGGGCCCGCGTACTCGGCCCAGTCCAGGTCGTTGTCGGCCAGTAGCACCGGCAGCAGCACCCGCACCCCGCGCGCCCGCAGCGCGTCCAGCAGCGGCCCCGTCCCGGGTTCGGAGCCCACCGAGACGTAGGCGGCCACCGTGTCGCCCGCGGCGGCCAGCTCACCGGCGTGCCGGGCCAGCGCGTCGGCCGCCGCCGAGCGTTCCCGGGCGGCCAGTTCACGCCGCCGCGCCAACAGCCGTGTCCTCAGGCCGCTCTTCTCGTTGGGCATCCGATCCTCGTTCATCCGATCCTCCTGGCCTGCGCACCGTCGACGCGCAGAGCCTGACACGCGAAGGGGCGCCCCCATTGACCACCCCGCTGCTGGTCCAGGCCCTGGCCGCACTGAGCGTCCCCGCACTGGCCGGCGCCACCGCCCTCGGACTGCGCGGGCGGCGGGAACGGGCCGGGGCCGCCGCCGGGGCGCAGCGGCTGCGCGCGCGGATCGCCGAACTGGAGGAGCGCTGCGCCGAACTGGAGCGCACCGCCTCCTGCGACCCGCTCACCGGTGTGTGGAACTACCGCCACCTCCAGCTCACCCTGGACCGCGAGATCGAACGGGCCCGCCGGGCCGAGCACACCGAGCAGGCCGAAGGGCCGCGCCCGCTCGCCGTGCTGATGCTGGCCATCACCGGCTTCGACGCGGTCGTCGCCGAGCACGGCCGGGGCCGGGCGGGCGCGGTGCTGCGCGACCTCGCCCAGCGGCTCGCGATGGAGATCCGCCGGGCCGACACCCTCGGCCGCTACGGCGGCGAGGAGTTCCTGGTGGTGCTGCCGGACACCGGCGCCGAGGGCGCCGCGCAGGTCGCCGAGCGGCTGGTCTGGTCGGTGCGCCGGCACCTGCTGCTGGACTGGTCCTCCGGCCCGCGCGAGGCCCGCCCCGCCGCCGGCAACGGCCTGACCGCCGCCGCCGGCATCGCCGTACTGCCCGAGGACGGCACCCACGCGGCCGTCCTGCTGCGCGCCGCCGACGCCGCGCTCGCCGCGGCCAAGGCGGCCGGCGGCGACTGCTGGCGGCTGTCGACCCGGCCGCCAGAGGAACCCGGCAGGCCCGGCGGCGACCGCCCCGAGCAGGCCACTTGCCCGCCCGGTCACGGAGCGGAGGGTGAAGGTGACCGTTCGGAAAAGGCGGGTAGTCTGTCGGCCTGTGTCGGCGGGGACCTGCTCTCCCAGCCGGTCGTGACCCATACACCAACCACCGTGGCCGGGCCCCGCGACGCGCTGTCCCAGCCGTCCGACTGCGCTCGGCCGGGCGAAAACGTGCCTGAGTAAGGTAAACGCATGACGACGACCAACTCCCGAGTGCCGGTAACCAAGGCCGTGGTTCCCGCGGCCGGACTGGGCACCCGCTTCCTCCCGGCGACCAAGGCCACCCCGAAGGAGATGCTCCCGGTCGTCGACAAGCCGGCGATCCAGTACGTCGTCGAGGAGGCCTCCGCCGCAGGCCTGTCCGACATACTGATGGTCACCGGCCGCAACAAGCGCGCGCTGGAGGACCACTTCGACCGCGCCTACGAGCTGGAGGAGCTGCTGGTCCGCAAGGGCGACGAGCAGCGCCTGGCCAGGGTCCGGGAGTCCGTCGAGCTGGCCAACATGCACTACGTCCGCCAGGGCGACCCGAAGGGCCTGGGCCACGCCGTCTCCGTCGCCGAGCAGCACGTCGCCGGCCAGCCCTTCGCCGTCCTGCTCGGCGACGACCTGATCGACCCGCGCGACCCGCTGCTCTCCCGGATGATCGAGGTCCAGCAGCAGCTCGGCGGCTCCGTCGTCGCGCTGATGGAGGTCGACCCCTCCCAGATCCACCTCTACGGCTGCGCCGCCGTCAAGGCGAACGGCTTCGGCGAGGACGTCTTCCAGGTGACCGACCTGGTCGAGAAGCCCGAGCCCGGCGAGGCCCCGTCGGCCTACGCCGTGATCGGCCGCTACGTCCTCGACCCGCTGGTCTTCGAGGTGCTGCGGGAGACCCCGCCCGGCCGCGGCGGCGAGATCCAGCTGACCGACGCCCTGCGCGAGCTGACCAACCGCGAGGCCGCGGACGGCGGCCAGGTGCACGGCGTGCTCTTCAAGGGCCGCCGCTACGACACCGGCGACCGCGCCGACTACCTGCGCGCTATCGTCCGTCTGGCCGCCGAACGCGAGGACCTGGGCCCGGAGTTCCGCTCCTGGCTGCGGGAGTTCGTCGACACCGAGATGCAGGACTGACGCAGGAACGACCACGACCGAGAGCGAGCCGCCGATGACCGGGTCCACCGAGCACAGCACCATGCCCAGCGCCTGCTGCGACACCGGAACGGACCCGGCCCCGGCGGCCCCGCGGCTCTGGACGGTGGACGAGCACCTCGCCGACGTGCTGGCCGCGGTCGGCCCGCTGCCCGCGATCGAGCTCCGACTGCTCGACGCCCAGGGCTGCCGGCTCGACGAGGACGTGGTCGCCGACGGCGACCTGCCGCCCTTCGACAACAGCTCGATGGACGGCTACGCGGTCCGCACCGCCGACACCGAGGGCGCCACCGACGCCTACCCGTCGGTGCTCTCGGTGGTCGGCGACATCGCCGCCGGCGCCGCCGAGCTGCCGAAGGTCGGCCCCGGTCAGGCCGCCCGGATCATGACCGGCGCCCCGCTGCCGCCCGGCGCCCAGGCCGTCGCCCCGGTCGAGTGGACCGACGGCGGCACCGGCACCGGGGTCGCCGCCGCCGCGATGACCGCGCCCGTCCCCGACGAGGAGGTCCGGGTGCTGCGCCCGGTCGCCGCGGGCGCGCACATCCGCCGCCGCGGCGGCGACGTCGCGGCCGGCACCCGGGTGCTGGAGGGCGGCACCAGGCTCGGCCCCGCCCAGCTCGGCCTGCTCGCCGCGATCGGCCGGCCCACCGTGAAGGTCCGCCCGCGTCCCCGGGTCGTGGTGCTGTCCACCGGCAGCGAGCTGGTCCAGCCCGGCGAGCCGGTCGGCCCCGGGCAGATCGCCGACTCCAACAGCTTCACGCTCACCGCGGCCGCCCAGGAGGCCGGCGCCATCGCCTACCGGGTCGGCGCCGTCCCGGACGACGCCGACCGGCTGCGCGCCGTCCTGGAGGACCAGCTCGGCCGGGCCGACCTGATCGTCACCAGCGGCGGGGTCAGCGTCGGCGCGTACGACGTGGTCAAGGAGGTCTTCGAGTCCTACGGCGGCGTCGACTTCCGGCGGCTGCGGATGCAGCCGGGCAAGCCGCAGGGCTTCGGCCGGATCGGCGGCGCGGCCGGGGTGCCGCTGCTCGCCCTGCCCGGCAACCCGGTGAGCGCCTACATCTCCTTCGAGCTCTTCGTCCGCCCGGTCATCCGCACCATGCTCGGCGCCGCCGACGTGCACCGCCCGGTCGTCCGCGCGGTGTGTCCGACGGCGCTGCGCTCCCCGGCCGGCCGCCGGCAGTTCCTGCGCGGCCGTCACTCGGCGGCGGACGGCACGGTCGAGTCGGTGGGCGGCGCCGGATCGCACCTGGTCGGCGCGCTGGCCCGGGCGAACTGCCTGATCACCGTCCCCGAGGAGACCACCGAACTGCCCGCCGGCAGCGAGGTCGACGTGGTGTTGCTGGACTCCTGATCGGCCACCAGGACCCGGGAACGGTACGGTAGCGCGGTATTCGACCTGCGCGCCCCTGGAGTTCCCCGTGACGACACCTCCCCCCGGCGACCGCCTCACCCACGTCGACGACCAGGGCGCGGCCCGGATGGTCGACGTCTCCGAGAAGGCCACCACCGCGCGCACCGCCGTGGCGGCCGGCCGGGTGCGGGTCTCCCCGCAGGTGGTCGAGCTGCTGCGCGGCGAGGGCGTGCCCAAGGGCGACGCCCTCGCGGTGGCCAGGATCGCCGGGATCATGGGCGCCAAGAAGACCCCTGACCTGATCCCGCTCTGCCACCCGATCGCGGTCTCCGGCGTCAAGGTCGACCTCGCCGTCGCGGACGACGCCGTCGAGATCACCGCCACCGTGAAGACCGCCGACCGCACCGGCGTCGAGATGGAGGCGCTGACCGCCGTCGCGGTGGCCGGGCTGACCGTCGTCGACATGGTCAAGGCGGTGGACAAGGCGGCCACGATCGAGTCCGTCCGGGTGCTGAGCAAGACCGGCGGCAAGAGCGGCGACTGGTTCGCCCCGGAGGTGGACGCATGACGGCCCCGGCCGGGAGGGCGCTGGCCGTCACCGTTTCGAACCGGGCCGCTGCCGGGGTCTACGAGGACCGGGGCGGCCCGCTGCTGGTGGCCGGCCTGACCGCGATGGGCTTCACCGCCGACGGCCCCCGGGTCGTCCCGGACGGCGAGCCGGTGGAGGCCGTGCTGCGCGAGGCCGTCGCGGCCGGCTACGACGTGGTGCTGACCACCGGCGGCACCGGCATCTCGCCGATGGACCTCACCCCCGAGATGACCGCCCGGGTGATCGACCGTCAGGTCCCCGGCATCGCCGAGGCGGTCCGCGCGTACGGCCGGGAGAAGGTGCCGACCTCGGCGCTCTCCCGCGGGCTCGCCGGGCTCGCCGGACGTACCCTGATCGTCAACCTGCCGGGCTCGACCGGCGGCGTCAGGGACGGCCTGGCCGTCCTGGAGCCGCTGCTCGCCCACGCCGTCGACCAGCTCGGCGGCGGGGACCACCCCCGGACCGACGCCCCAGCACCCGGGAGAGCGCACTGAACGGCGGTTGGCCGGTAGAACTCCGGGAGGGGGAGGTCGTGCTGCGCCCGATCCGGGCCCGCGACCAGCGCGAGTGGCAGGAGGTCAGCCGCCGCAACCGGGACTGGCTGCGCCGCTGGGAGGCCACCGTGCCGCCAGGCCCGGCGGGTCGGGCGGCCGGCCCCCGGCCGACGTACCGGCAGATGGTCCGCTTCCTGCGCGGCGAGGCCTCGGCCGGCCGGATGCTGCCCTTCGTCGTGGTCTACAAGGGCCAGCTGGTCGGCCAGTTGACCGTCGGCGGGATCACCTGGGGGTCGATGTGCTCGGCCAACATCGGGTACTGGGTGGACGAGGCGGTGGCCGGCCGCGGCATCATCCCGACCGCCGTGGCGCTTTCGGTGGACCACTGCTTCCGCACGCTCGGGCTGCACCGGATCGAGGTCTGCATCCGTCCGGAGAACACCCCGAGCCGACGGGTGGTGGAAAAGCTCGGCTTCCGCTCGGAGGGAATCCGTCCGCGCTATCTCCACATCGACGGCGACTGGCGCGACCACCTCGTCTACGCGTTGACCGACGAGGAGGTCCCGGAGGGGATGCTGGAGCGCTGGCGGGCGCTCAGTTCAGGGCGCGACTCAGGTAATTGAATATATGTTCGAAACAAATATCGATATGGCATCGGAGGGGCACCGGACCCCCACAAATAGCGGCAAAATAGTCGGAGAATCAGCTTGATCACACGACACGCCGTGCCAAATTGCTGCCAGGCCTTCCCGGCGCCCGTACGGTGTGAATCGTGAGCAGTAGCGGCCTTATCTACGCCGTCATCGTAGGGGCCTGGGCCGCCTATCTGGTGCCGATGTGGCTCCGCAGGCAGGACGAACTCAACGAGGCGCGCCCGACGGAACGCTTCAGCACCGCCATCCGCCTGCTGGCCGGGCGTTCGGCGCTGGAGCGGCGGGCAGCCCGGGCCCTGGGCGACGAACCGCGTGACGACGAGCAGAGCAACGACGGTCCTCCCGAACGGGACGCGACCGCCTCCGGCGACCCCGCGCGGGAGCCGGAACCCCCGGCGCAGCGCCCGGCCGAACGGCCGGCGCCCGGGCCGATGGCCGGGACCGAGCGCCGGGCGCGGCTGCTGGCCCGCCGGCGGCGGATGGTCACCGCCCTCTTCCTCTCCTTCGCGCTCGGCGCGGTGGTCGCCGCGGTGGCCGGACTGGCCTTCCTCTGGGTCCCGGCCGTCCCGGCGGTCCTCCTCACCCTGTACATCGGCCACCTGCGCAAGCTGGAGCGCCAGCGGTACGAGGTGAAGCTCGACCGGGTCCGGGCCGCCCAGGCGGCCGAGCGGCTGCGCAAGCGCGAGCAGCAGCGCGCCGCGGCCCCGGCGCCCGGCGACGCCCCGGCCGAGGCCCCCGACGCCGCGGAGCCGGCCCCGGCCCCGCCCGTCGGGGAGCGGGCCGCGCGCCGTGCGCACCTGCGGCTGGCGGCGGACCCGGAGCAGCCCACCGTCTCGGTGTCCTCCGCCTCCGCGGTGGCCGAGGCGACGGAGCACGAGGAGTGGGTCGACGGCATGCGCGAGCGCGGTGCGGCCGGCCCGGACTCCTGGGAGCCGGTGCCCGTCCCGCTGCCGACCTACGTGACCGCCCCGGTCGCCCCCAGGGTCTCCCGCGGCCTCGACCTGTCGTCCCCCGGCACCTGGACGGCGGGCCGCCCCGCGGAGCCCCGCAAGACCCCGCTGTTCGACCAGTACGCCGAGCCGCAGGCCCCCGAGTCGCGCCCGCGCGCGGCCAACGAATGACCAGGGCCACCCCCCGTCGGCGCCGCGACCCGGGGGGTGGTCACGGACCCCCTCCGAAAGGTGCTAGAGTTTCTTCTCGTTGGGGCTGTGGCGCAGTCCGGTAGCGCACCTCGTTCGCATCGAGGGGGTCAGGGGTTCGAATCCCCTCAGCTCCACCCAGCAGATCGACTCCGGTCGGTCGACGAAATCCCGCCGGGAGGCAACTCCCGGCGGGATTTCGCGTTTTGGGCTTCGGGCCCGCGGCCGGGGCCGGTTCCGGGGTGGCTGTGGGCGAGATCACATCACCCTTCCGGGCCCGTTTCTGACGCGGTTTGGGGCTCGGAGGGGTCGGTTATGGTGGGTGGGCCCAGACGCTGACGAGGGAACGATCTGGTCTATCTCGACGGGGTGCCATCGCGGTGCGCGAGTTCGGTCTGAAACGGTGGGGGCGGCAGACGGGCCCGGAACGGGCCGGCGGCGCAGCGGAAACCGGAAGATCGAATTCCTGGACCCTCCCGGCGGCCTGCGTGGCGGCGGTGTCACTGGCGGTGTTCGCCTGGTTCCGGCACACCCACGGGGCCACCATGGTCGACATGCTGGTCTACCGGGCCGAGGGCGAGGCCGTCGTCCGCGGCGAGGACCTGTACGCGATGCGGCTGCCCGGCTGGGACCTGCCGGCCACCTACCCCCCGTTCGCGGCGATGCTGTTCGTGCCGAGCACCTGGTTCGACGTGAGCACCCTGCGCATCCTGGTGATGCTCCTCAACTACGCGCTGCTCGCCGCGGCCGTCCACCTGTCGCTCAAGCTGGCCGGCTGGCCGAAGCAGCACCGCGCGGCCGTGGTGATCCTGGCGACCGGCCTCGGCATCTGGCTGGAGCCGGTCTTCACGACCTTCCAGTACGGCCAGGTCAACCTCGGCATCCTCTGCCTGGTCCTGTGGGACCTAACCCGCCCGGACGGCCACCGCCTCAAGGGCGTGGGCATCGGCCTGGCCACCGCCATCAAGATCACCCCGGGCCTGTTCGCCGTCTACCTGTTCCTGACCGGCAGGGTCCGGGCCGCCCTGGTCTCGGCCGGCACCTTCCTGGCGGCGGGCCTGATCGGCTGGGCAGCGCTGCCGGACGCCTCGCGGGGGTTCTGGACCACCTACCTCTGGGACCCGAGCCGGGTCGGCGTGACCGTCCTGGTGGACAACCAGTCGCTGCGCGGCGCCGTCTGCCGGCTGCTCGACGTCAACGACCCGGGCCCGGTCGGGCTCGTCGCCTCGGCGCTGGTCGCCGCCCTCGGGCTCGGGGTGGCGGTGCTGGCCGGACGCTCGACGCGGATGCTGCGCCGGGCCGACGCCTGGGGCGCGGTCTGTGCCGCGCTCACCGCGCTGCTGGTCTCGCCGATCAGCTGGACCCACCACTGGGTCTGGTGCGTCCCGCTGCTAGCCCTGCTGGCGGTGGAGGCCAGGACCAGGGGCCGGCAGGTGCTGTTCGGCCTGACCCTGCTGGTGTTCCTCTCCCACGTGATGTGGACGGTGCCGCATCGGTGGGGCCGCGGCGTCGCCTGGTACTGGCAGCTGCCCGGGGCGATCTACCCGCCGATCGCGATCGCCGTCCTGGTCACCCTGGGCGTGCGGCTGTACCGCGCCCGGCGGCAGGCCGCGGACGGCGCCGGGACCCCACTCGCCACCAGGCCGGACCGCGAAGCCGCCCTGACGAACCGGACCTGACGGACCGGACCCACGGACCCAGACCGGACGGATCGGACCCGACGTGACCACCCAGACCGCACCCCCGCCGCCGGCCGCCGCCGGACCGGCCGCCCGCCGACTGGCCGAGGCCGTCCTGCTCGGCCCGGCCCGGCGCACCGCGCTGCTCACCGCGCTCTGCTTCGCGGTGACCTGCGCCATCGGCCTGCAGGGCTGGACGTCCGTGTCGCTCGGCGGCTTCGACCTCGGCATCTTCGACCAGGGCGTGCGCGGCTACGCCCACTTCGGGCTGCCCGTCTCGACGCTGAAGAGCTTCCACCACGAGTTCCCGCCGGGCTTCTCGCTGCTGGGCGACCACTTCTCGCCGGTGCTGGCGCTGCTCGCGCCGCTGTACTGGATCTGGGACGACCCGCGCTCGCTGATCATCGGGCAGTCGCTGCTGTTCGCGGCCGGGGTGCCGCTGGTCCGGCGGATCGCCGGGCACGCCTTCGCCGCCGCCGAGCCGCGCACCGCCCGTCGGGCCGCCGACCTGGCCGGCCTGGTCTACGCGCTCGGCTGGCCGCTGCTGGTGGCTGCCCGGGTGGGCTTCCACGAGGTCGCCTTCGCGGTGCCGCTGACCCTGCTGATGCTGGAGCGCGGCCTGGCCCGCCGGTACGGCACCGTGGTGCTCGCCGCCCTGCTGCTGTGCTGCACCAAGGAGGACCTCGGCCTGATGGCCGGGGCGTACGGCCTGGTGCTGCTGCTGCGCACCCGCCGCACCGGCGACCGGGCGGGCCGCCTCACCGGTCTCGGGCTGCTGCTGGGCGGGCCGGTCGCCTCGGTGGTCGCCATCACCTGGCTGATCCCGGCGATGGGCGGGGAGCCGGGCTACTACTGGAACTACGGCTCGCTCGGCACGGATGGCGGCGACGCGCTGCGCAACCTGCTGCACGACCCGTTCCTGCTGGTGCAGGCCGCCTTCGACCAGCCGCTCAAGCCGCTGCTGCTGCTCTGGCTGTTCGGCACCACGCTGCTGCTGCCGCTGCGCTCGGCCACCGTGCTGTGCGCGCTGCCGCTGCTGGCCGAGCGGATCCTGTCCAGCAACCCCAACCACTGGTCGATCGCCCGGCACTACGACTCGCTGCTGTGGCCGGTCCTGCTCACCGCCGCGATCGAGGTGCTGGGCCGGCTGAGCGCCGTCGGGCGGCCGGAACGGAGCGTGCGGCGGGCCCGCCGGCTGGGCCTCGGCGCGGCCGGCATCGCCCTGCTGGCCGCGGTGCCGATGGGGCTGCTGCCGCTGGCCCTACCGTCCTCCTGGGAGCCCAAGACGAGCGAGGCGGCGCTGGTGCGGGCGGCGGCGCTGATCCCGGACGGGGCGTTCGTCGAGGCGGACAACCAGATCGCGCCGCGGCTGACCGCCCGGACGGACGTGGTGCTGGTCGACGGCACACCGCGCGGGCGCGAGTACGTGCTCACCCGGGGCGACAAGCGGTCCTTCCCGTTCAAGACGGACAAGGAGCAGGCCGAGCGGATCCGGCTGCTGCTGGCGCACGGCTACCGGCAGGTGTGGGCCGAGGACGGGGTCGTGCTTCTGCACCGGGAGGGCGACGAGCCGATCCCCGGCGAGCACGTGCCGGGGCCGGACAGCAAGCCGGTCCAGGACGAGGTCCCGTCCGACGTGGGGCACAACCTGTTCCGCGGCTGACCGATGCCCGCGAACGCGCCGGAGGGCCGGCCGGAACGACGTCCGGCCGGCCCTCCGCGGGCTCTCGGGGTGCCCCTCAGGGGCGGTCGGAGCCGGTGTAGCTGCCGCTCGGGTGGGAGCCCTGGGCCGGGACGGAGCCGTAGCGGCCGGGCCGGTGGCCGTGCGGGTGCCGGGTCAGGTTGTAGCCGAGGACGCCGGCCAGCGCGGCCAGGAAGCCGCCGCCGATCGTCCAGTACCAGCGGCTGTTCCAGCCGGAGAACCAGCCGGTGTACCAGTGCTCCTCCTGTGCCACCGGGGCGGCCGCCTTGGCCGTACTGGCGCCGCCGCCCGCCGGCGGGACCAGCGGGGCCTTCAGCTCGCCGCCCTCCGGCTGGGCGTTGTCGGCGTCGCCCTCGGCCGCGACGTGCAGCTTGACCGCGGAGGCCAGGCCGAGGTCGGGCTGCGGGACGTCGCTGACCGACAGCCGCACGTAGTAGGTGCCGGGCAGCGGGTCGCCGGACCACGGCTCGGCCCAGGTGCGGACCTCGCGCAGGGTGCAGTCC
Organism: Kitasatospora sp. NPDC001132; assembly: GCF_053598415.1. Lineage (NCBI taxonomy): Bacteria > Bacillati > Actinomycetota > Actinomycetes > Kitasatosporales > Streptomycetaceae > Kitasatospora > Kitasatospora sp. NPDC001132. The sequence continues at coordinate 51,837 of NZ_JBSFKF010000027.1, forward strand.
AGCGCCAGGGAGGCGGCGCCCTGCTCGGCGGTGGCGTTCTGGGTGCCGGCGGTGCACGCCTGGCGGCGGCGCAGCCCGTCGAAGACCTCGACGGACCAGGTCTGCGGGCCGTGCCGGTCGGCCGTGGGGGCCAGGGTGACGGCCAGGCTGATCGTCGGGGTCTGGCCCTCGGAGGCGCCGAACGCCCAGTACAGGTAGTCACCGGTGGAGACGGCGACGTTGGCGTCCTGGCCGGGGGAGAGGTTGACCGCGGTCAGGAAGGAGGTGCCGGCCTTGGTGGCCGGGGCCGGGGTGCCGCTCGCACTGGCCGAGGGGGACGGCGAGGCGGCCGAGGCGGTCGGTGCACCCAGGGCGCTCAGGGCCAGGGCGGGCAGCAGGGCGAGGGCGGCGAGGGCGCCGCGGATCGTCGTACGCATGGTCAGTTCTCCCTCCAGACGGAGATCCGCCAGCGCGCGATCCAGCCGAAGACCAGGCCGAAGGCCAGGCCGGCCAGGGTGAGGGTGAGCAGCAGGATCCAGCCGCGGCCGAGGCCCATCGCGGCGCCCTCGGGAGCGGGCGAGGCGGAGGCCAGGTCGACGGTCAGCTCCAGCGGCATGCCCGGGTCGGCCTGGACGCCGGCCTGCGGGGCCAGCGAGTTGCTCACGACCAGGCAGACCGTGGTCTCCGGCTTGTCCTTGGCGTCCTTGGAGGCGGTGGGGCTCGCGGTGACGTACCCCTTGGAGTCGGCGGTGGACCAGCGCAGGCCGGTGGAGACCACGTCGGTGCGGGAGCTGCCGGCGTCGGTGCCGCGGACCAGCTCCTGGCCGGTCGCGCTGGTGGCCTGGAGCAGCACCCCGTAGTCGCGGGCCACCGGGCGGTCCAAGGCGACGCTGACCGAGGCGCGCAGCTCCTGGCCGGACTTGACCGGGACCTTGTAGACGCGGTGCTCGGAGAACTTCTCGCGGTCGGTGTAGACGCCCGGGGCGAGGACCGGGGCGTTCTCGCACTTGTCGGTGCCGGTGGTCTTGACCGGGGTCACGGTGTAGGTGTCGTTGGAGCGGTCGACCAGCTGCTTCACCTTGTCGGTGAGCTGCTCCTGGGTGCGGACGTCGGTGTAGGTGCCGCCGGTCGCGTTGGCGATGCAGAGCAGCTGCTGGCGGGTCTTGTCGTCGTGGGCGAGGCCCAGGGTGTCGACCACCAGGTGGATGCCCTGGGAGGCGAGCTCGCGGGCGACGTCACAGGGGTCGGGCGGGGTGCAGGTGTCCTCGCCGTCGGTGATCAGCACCACGCGGCGGGTGGTCTCGCCCTTGCCGAGGTCCTGGGCGGCGCCGCGCAGGGCCAGCCCGATCGGGGTGAACCCGGTGGGCCGCAGGGTGGCGACGGCGGTCTTGGCCTCGACCTTGTCGGTCTTGCCGACCGGGTAGAGCTGCTTGGTGTCCTGGCAGCCCAGGGCCTTGTCGTTGCCGGGGTAGGTCGCGCCCAGGGTGCGGATGCCGAACTCGGTCTCCGCGGGCAGCGCGTCGATCACCTCGTTCAGCGACTGCTGGGCCACCGCGATGCGGCTCTTGCCCTGGATGTCCGCTTCCCGCATGGAGCCGCTGACGTCCAGGACGAGGTCGACCCGGGGGGCCTCCTTGGTCTTGGGAGCGGCCCCGGCTGATGGTTCGTCGGCGTGGGCGGGCAGGCCGAGGAGCAGCGAGGCGCCCGTTATCGCCAGGGCCGCCAGTAGGCTGCCGAGCCTGGTCTGTGGTCGTCGTCCGGTAGTCACCCGGCCGATACTAGGGATCATCAGTTCGTCATGGCGAAACGAGTCCCGATCGTGCCTCGACCAGCCGCAGCGTGAACTCCGGCGCACGGATGGGGAATTAGCTCACGCCGGCTTTACCGCCGATGGATAGCCTTCCGTACACAACGGGCCGGGACGGGGGCATGATGGAGCTGACGGCGGTTGGCAAGCGGTACGGGCGACGGGAGCGGTGGATCCTGCGCGGGGTCGATCTGGCGGTCGGGCCGGGCGAGTTGGTGCGGATCGCCGGGCGGAACGGGAGCGGCAAGTCGACGCTGCTGCGGCTGGTCGCCGGGATCGAGCGGCCGAGCACGGGGCGGGTGGTGCGGCCGGGGCCGACGGCCTACGTGCCCGAGCGCTTCCCGCCGGCGCTGCCCTTCGACGCCGTCTCCTACCTGCTGCGGGTCGGCCGGGTGCACGGGCTGTCGGCGGAGCGGGCGCGGCGGCGGGCGCAGGAGTGGCTGGACCGCTTCGGTGTCGCGGACCGGGCGGGCACGCCGCTGAGCCGGCTGTCGAAGGGCACCTGCCAGAAGGTCGCGGTCGCCCAGGCGCTGCTGCCCGAGGCGCGGGTGCTGCTGCTGGACGAGGCCTGGACCGGGCTGGACCCTCAGGCCAGGGCGGTGCTGGACGAGGCCGCCGCCGAGCGGGCGGCGGCGGGCGGCACGGTGCTGTTCGTCGACCACGACCCGGCCCGGCTGGCCGGGCTGACCAGCGCCGCGTACCGGGTCGGCACGGACGGCGCGCTGCGGCCCGTCGAGGACGGGGCGGGGGAGCAGGGGCGGGAGGGCCCGGTGATGGAGGTCGAGGTGGACGTCGAGGACGGCGCCCCGCTGCCGCCGCTGCTGCCGGGGGCGCCGGAGGTCACCGCGCTGGCCGGGACGGCGGTGCGGCTGGCTGTCCCGGCCGCACACTCGGACGCGCTGCTGCGCCGGCTGCTGCTGGGCCGCCCGGCCGTCCGGGTGCTGGCGGTGCGGCGGCGCGAGGAGCCCGGGACGGGGGAGCGGTGAGGGCGCGGATCGGTTCGCTGACCCGGTACCACCTGGAACTGCTGCTGCGCTCGCACGCCTGGCTGCCGCCGTTCCTGGCGTACGCGCTGCTGCTGGTGGTGGGGGTGGCGGTGGGCGACCCGCTGCTCGGCGGGCTCGGCTTCGGCGCGGGGGTGCTGCTGCCGGTGAGCGCCTGGTACGTGCGCAGCGTGCTGAGCGCCGAGCCGCCGGCCTCGCGGGCCTGCCTGGTGGCGGCGGCCGGCCCGGTCCGGGTCCACCTGGGGGCGCTGCTGGCGGCGCTGACGGTGTCGCTGGTGCTGGCGGTCGGTCAGGTGGCGGCGGTGTGGTGGACCAGCGGGTCGGTGGCCAACGCGGGGGCGGAGCGGGATCCGGGGGCCGGGGCGGCGGTGCCGGCCGGGCTGGCGGCCTCGGCGGTCTGCGCGCTGCTGGGGGTGCTGGCCGGGGCGCTGGCGAACCGTCCGGTGCTGGGCCGGGCGCAGTACGGCATCCCGACGGCGCTGGCGCTGGCCACGCTGCTCCTGGTGGTGCCGTACTCGCCCGCCAACGCGGCGGTGCGCGGGCTGGTGTCGGCGGCCCGGACCGGACGGGTCGCCGTGCCGTGGCCGAGCCTGGCGGCCGCCGTCGTCCTGCTGGCCGTGGTCGGCGGGGGGGTGGCGGTGCTGGCCGGGCGGCGGGCGGAGTGAGCGGGCGTGCCGGGTGATTCCGGCAATGGCGGACACACCGCAGCGAAGAGCCGAAAATATGGATAACACTCGTTAGGGTGCGGAATCGGGACACGGCGCCACCATGCGGACGCCCCTCCCCGGCCTGTCCGACACCCTGGAAGGACCCCGCAGTGAGCAACCTCTTCGCGATCGCCTACCCGGACCTCGCCACCGCCCAGGCGGTGCGCAGCGAGGCGATCGGGCTCCAGAAGCAGAAGCTGATCGAGCTGGAGGACGCGGTCGTCGTCGAGCGTCGCGCGGACGGCCGGATCAAGCTGCACCAGCAGGTCAGCACGACCGGGGCGGGCGCCGCCGGCGGCGCGCTCTGGGGCGGGGTCATCGGCCTGCTGTTCTTCATGCCCCTGGTGGGCGCGGCGGTCGGCGGTGCGACCGGGGCCGCGGTCGGCGCCTCCACCGACATCGGGGTGGACGACGACTTCATGCGCCAGGTCGGCGAGCACCTCCAGCCCGGCACCGCCGCCGTCTTCCTGCTGGTGCGCAAGGCGACCGCCGACAAGGTGGTCCCGGCGCTGGCCCGTTTCGGCGGGCGGATCATCCAGACCTCGCTGTCGGCAGAGGCCGAGGCCGAGCTGAAGGCGACCGTCGAGGCCTCCCGCTCCCAGGCCTCCTTCTGACCCTCCCCGTCTGACCGCCGCTCCCCCCGGGGCGGACCCGCCCCGCCGCCGGTCCGCCCCGGTCGGCGTCCCCCGGCCGGCGGCACCGGGTCCTTCCCCATCCCAGGACGGTCCGTGGCGACACCCTCCGCCGTGCCGAGATCCGCCGCCGGGCCGAGCCGGCCGGTGCCGACCAGGCGCACCACCGAGCTCGTCCTGGTGGTCGGCGCCGTCCTGATCGCCGTCTACGGCTACGTCGAGGTCGGCGTCAACCTGGACGGCCACGTGCCGGCCGACGCGGCCGAGTACGGTGCCGCGCTCGGTGTGCTCGCCCTGGTGGCGCACGGCGTGGTCCGGTGGCGGGCCCGGTACGCGGACCCGCTGCTGCTGCCGATCGCGGTGCTGCTGAACGGGATCGGGCTGGTGGTGATCTACCGGCTGGACCGCGCCACGCCGGGGCGCGCCGGTGCCGCCTCCACCCAGCTGCTCTGGTCGGCCCTGGGGGTGGCGCTGTTCATCGCGGTGGTGCTGCTGCTGCGCGACCACCGCCGGCTGCAGCGGTACGCGTACATCGGGGCGCTGCTGGCGCTGGTCCTGCTGGTGCTGCCGATCTTCTTCCCGCCGGTGTACGGCTCCCGGATCTGGATCGTGATCGGGCCGCTCTCCTTCCAGCCGGGCGAGTTCGCCAAGATCCTGCTGGCCGTCTTCTTCGCCGCCTACCTGGCGGTGCACCGGGACGCGCTGGCGCTCACCGGACGCCGGGTGTGGCGCCTGCAGCTGCCGCCCGGGCGGGTGCTCGGGCCGGTGCTGCTGATCTGGGCGGCGTTCGTCGGCGTCCTGGTGCTGGAGACCGACCTCGGCACCTCGCTCCTGTTCTTCGGCCTGTTCGTGGTGATGCTCTACGTGGCCACCGCGCGCACCGGCTGGATCGCCATCGGCCTGGGCCTGGCCGCCGTCGGGGCGGTGGCCGTGGGCTGGCTCTCGCCGCACGTGCACAGCCGGGTCACGGACTGGCTGGACCCGCTGGGCTCGATCGCGGCGGGCCGGGGCGCCAACCAGATCGCCCAGTCGCTGTTCGCCTTCGCCTGGGGCGGCGAACTGGGCACCGGGCTCGGCAACGGGCACTCGGTGCTGATCGGCTTCGCCGCCAAGTCGGACTTCATCCTCGCCACCATCGGCGAGGAGCTCGGGCTGACCGGGCTGATCGCGGTGTTCCTGCTGTACGCGGTGCTGGTCTCGCGGGGCTTCAGGACCGGCATCGCGCTGCGCGACCCGTTCGGGCGGCTGCTGGCGATCGGGCTGGCCGCGATCGTCGGCCTCCAGGTGTTCGTGGTGGCGGGCGGGGTGCTCGCGCTGATCCCGCTGACCGGGATGACCATGCCGTTCATCGCCCAGGGCGGCTCCTCGGTGGTCACCAACTGGATCATCGTCGCGCTGCTGGTGCGGATGAGCGACACGGCGAGGCGGCCCGCTCCGGAGGAGGTCCGATGACGCGCGTGCGGCCCGGGGGAAACGGCCCGCAGGGGCTGCCCGGCATCTCCGTCACCGGGCGCCGGGCGGCCACCTTCTGCCTGCTGCTGATCGCGGCGCTGTGCGCGCAGGCCACCCGGGTGCAGGTGTTCCAGGCGAAGGAGCTCAACCACAACAGCGCCAACCAGCGGCGCACCATCGAGCGCTACGCCCAGCCGCGCGGCGACATCATGGTCGGCTCGGAGCCGGTCACCGGCTCCGAGCCGACCGGAGGCCGGTACGCGTACAAGCGCGCCTACACCGACGGCCCGACCTACGCGGCGGTCACCGGCTTCGCCTCGCAGGCGTACGGCACCACCCAGCTGGAGGCGACCGAGGACGACCTGCTGACCGGCACCGACGGCCGGCTGGCGGGCCGGCCGGTCTGGGACGCCGTCTCCCGCCGGCAGAACCCCGGCGGGGACGTGTACACCACGCTGAACCGGGCCGCCCAGCAGGCCGCGATGCGCGGGCTCGGCGACCGGAAGGGCGCCGTCGCCGCGATCGAGCCGGCCACCGGGCGGATCCTGGCGCTGGCCAGCACGCCCTCCTACGACCCGGGCTCCTTCGCCGGGTACGGCGCCGACGACCAGGCGGCCTGGAACCGGCTGCAGGCCGACGCCGACGAGCCGATGCTCAACCGGGCGCTGCGCCAGACCTACCCGCCGGGCTCGACCTTCAAGGTGGTCACCGCCGCGGCCGCGCTGGCCGACGGGGTGGTCACCGACCCGGACGCGCCGACTGACGCGCCGTACCCGTACGTGCTGCCCGGTACGACCACGCCGCTGGTCAACGACACCCCGGTGTGCGACCGGGCGGGCCTGTCGCTGGCCGAGGCGATGACCGCCAGCTGCAACAGCGTGCTGGGCCACCTGGGGGTGCGGGTCGGGCTGGACCGGATGGCCGCGATCGCCGGGGACTTCGGCTTCAACGACGCGAAGCTGGACGTCCCGGTGCGCGCGGCCCGGTCGAACTTCGACACCCGGATGGACGACGCGCAGCTGGCGCTCTCCTCGATCGGGCAGTTCGACACGGCGGCCACCCCGCTGACGATGGCGATGGTCGCCGCCGGGATCGCCAACGACGGGACGGTGATGCGTCCGCAGCTCGTGGACAGGCTGACCAGGAGCGACGGCACCACGGTGCAGCTGATGCGGCCGTCCGTCTACAAGCGGGCGATCACGCCGGCGGTGGCCGCGCAGGTGCGCGGGCTGATGACCGACGTGGTGGAGAAGGGCACCGGCGGCAACGCCCGGATCGCCGGGGCGGTGGTCGGCGGCAAGACCGGGACGGCCCAGCACGGGGTGGGCAACAGCGGGACACCGTACGCCTGGTTCATCGCCTGGGCCGCTCCGGCCGGTTCGGACGCGGTGCCACCGGTGGCGGTGGCGGTGGTGGTCGCGGACAGTGACGCCACCGACGTGACGGGTGGTGCGCTTGCCGCGCCGATCGCCCGGTCGGTGATGCGCGCGGTGCTCGGCCGATGACCCCGGCAGGGGTGCTGAGCTGCTGCTTTAACGGTCCGGTGGAGGGTGTGCCGTTTACGAAGTGTCCGGTTTGTGCATCGATATGTGCCGATTCGGACAATGCGCCGGTTGGTACTGTTCGTTTGCGACACTGGTGCTTTCGCCGGGGACTGTCCCATCTTTGTTCGGTTGGTCCTCGTGATGACACCCCGTGGCATGTCGGGTGACCAGACGCCAGGTCACCCTCCCCCGCCCAGAAGGACCGCAGTTTTGGCCAGTAACACCCTCGGTGCGCGTCTGCTGCGACGCAAGCCCGTCTCGACACTGATCGCTGAGACCGAAGGCAAGGACGCCCTCCCGGCCGGCGCGCCCGAGGAGGGCGGGCGCTCCGGCATCCACCTGCGCCGCTCGATCGGACTGTGGCAGCTGTCCTCGATCGGCATCGGCGCCACCATCGGCACCGGCATCTTCTTCGTGCTGAACACCGCCGTGCCCTCGGCCGGCCCGGCCGTCATCCTGTCCTTCGTGATCGCCGCGATCACCGCCGGGCTCACCGCGCTCTGCTACGCCGAGATGGCCTCCGCGATCCCGGTCTCCGGCTCCTCGTACTCCTACGCCTACGCCACCCTCGGCGAGGGCGTCGCCTTCGGCGTGGGCATCTGCCTGCTGATGGAGTACGGCGTCTCCGCCTCCGCCATCGCGGTCAGCTGGGCCGAGTACCTGAACAAGTTCTTCGACCTCGCCTTCGGGTTCACCATCCCCGAGCAGCTGTCCGGCGCGCCGGGCGGGGGCCACTGGTTCAACCTGCCGGCGCTGCTGCTGGTCGCCATGGTCTGCGTCCTGCTGATCCGCGGCGTCAGCGAGTCGGTGAAGGCCAACGCGGTGATGGTCGGGATCAAGATCCTGATCCTGCTGCTGTTCATCGGCGTGGCGCTCACCGGCTTCCACTCCGGCAACCTCACCCCGTTCATGCCGCTCGGCATCGGCGGCGTGCAGGTGGCCGCGTCCAGCATCTTCTTCTCCTTCATCGGCCTGGACGCCGTGTCCACCGCCGGTGAGGAGGTCAAGAACCCGCGCCGCACCCTGCCGATGGCGATCATCATCTCGCTCGTCGTGGTGACCCTGCTCTACATCCTGGTCGCCCTGGGCGGCATCGGCGCCCAGCCCTGGCAGAAGTTCGACGGCCAGGAGGCCGGCCTCGCCCAGATCCTCCAGGACATCACCGGCCAGAGCTGGCCCGCGATGCTCTTCGCGGTCGGCGCGATCGTCTCGATCTTCAGCATCACCCTCGTGGTGATCTACGGCCAGACCCGCATCCTGTACTCGATGGGCCGCGACGGCATGCTGCCCAAGCGCTTCGCCGAGCTCTCCCCGCGCAGCGGCACCCCGGTGTGGAACACCGTCGTGGTGGGCCTCGGCGTGGGCGCGCTGGCCGCGTTCGTCCCGCTGAACATCCTGGCCGACATCACCAGCCTCGGGACGCTCATCGCCTTCTCGGTGGTGTCCATCGGCGTGATCGTGCTGCGCCGCACCCAGCCCGACCTGCCGCGCGGCTTCAAGGTCCCCGGTTACCCGGTCGTCCCGCTGCTCAGCGTCGGCTTCTGCATCTACCTGATCACCGGCCTGCACGCCGACACCTTCCGGGCCGGCGCGATCGCCCTCACCGTCGCCGTGGTCGTCTACTTCGGGTACAGCATCAAGCACTCCCGGCTGGAGCAGGCCGAGCGGGTGTCCGTGTCCTCGGACAGCAGCGTCGGCTGATCCGCAGGCGAACCCCGTGTGAAGGGCCGTCGACCGCCGAGGCGTCCGGCGGCCCTTTTCACGCCATCCCCGTCCGGTGTCCGACGCCATGGCGACACGGCCCGGCTCGCACCCATAACCTTCCACCATGGTGAGCACCCGCACGCCCGGCCACTCCCGCCCGCGCGGCCGCTTCACCGGCCGCGGCAGAACGCCGGCCCAGACCTGCGCGATCGAGACGTCGTCCAGACCCGGACGACCGCCGCGCGGCTTCTCCGTCCGCCCCTTCCCCCGACAGCGCGGCGAGAGCACCTTTCCGCCCACGCCCGACGGGCCGAACACCGCCGGGCTCGCCGGGCTCGTCTCGACACGGACCGCCCAACTGCTCGGCTGCCTGGTCGCGGCCGGCTGGGCCGCCGCCTTCCCGCTCGTCTCCGACCTGGACAACCAGCGGCTGTGGGGCCTGATCGCGGCCCCCGCCTACCTCCTGGCCGGACTGCTCTGCCTGACCCTGCCGCGCCGTTTCGCGGCCCGTGCCGCCGCCTCGGTGGCCCTCGTCGGGGCCGTCCTCGTCCCGCTCGGGCTGCTCGCCCTGCACGGCCGCCACCAGTCCGAGGTGATGGTGGTCGAACGCTCGGCCCACCTGCTGCTCACCACCGGCACCGCGTACCTGCCGCACCCGGTGGTGGTCACCGACTACGACCCGTACCTGCCGGCGATGTCCCTGTTCGGGATGCCGCGCCAGCTGCTCGGCGACTCCACCGCCTTCGCGAGGGTCGCCGGGGACGCCCGGATCTGGTTCGCGCTGACCTTCTTCGCCTGTCTGCTGGCCGCCTGGCGGCTGCTGCGGCCCACCCGGCCCGGCGGCGGCCACCCCCGCGCGCCGCTGCTGCCGCTGGTGGTCCTCACCGCCTCGCCGCTGATCGCGCTCGCCCTGGTGGTCGGCGGGGTGGACCTGCCGCTGATCGGGGTCTGCTGCCTGGCCATGGCGCTCGCCGAGCGGGACCGCACGGTCGGCGCCGGGCTGGTGCTCGCCCTCGCCTGCACCCTCAAGTGGACGGCCTGGCCCGCGCTGCCCGTCGCGGTCCTGCTGCTCTGGCGGCTGTACGGCCGGCGGCCCGCGGCCAGGACCGCGCTGATCGGGGTCGGGGTGAGCGCGCTGGTGATCCTGCCCTCCGCGCTGACCCAGGCGGACGCGCTGCGCGAACAGGTGGTGCGCTTCCCGCTCGGGATGACGGCGATCCGCACCCCGGCGGGCAGCCCGCTGCCCGGCAAGGTGCTGGCCGGCTTCGGGCCCACCGGACACGCGATCTCGCTGGCGCTGATGACCGTGGCCCTGGTCGGCGTGGCGATCTGGCTGCTGGCCCGACCGCCGGTCTCCGCGATCGCGGCGGCCGACCTGCTGGCCGCCGGGCTCGCCATCGCCTTCATGCTGGCCCCGGCCGGGCGGTTCGGGTACCTGGCGCTGCCGGCGGTGCTGGTGATCTGGCCCCGGCTGGCGGCCGGGCGCTGGAGCGGCCGGCGCCCGGTGCCGCCGGCCGCCCGGATACGCAGGAGGCGGCAGCCGGTCCTGCCGCGTCGCTAGCGCACGGGAAGGCGACGAGCCCGCCGGGCCTCCGGGCCGGGCGGGCTCGTCGCTCGTCGGGGGCCTCAGCGGCCGCCGGCGGCCTTCAGGATGGAGGCGACGGCCGGCCCGGCCGCGTCCACGCCGTGGCCGCCGCCCTGCACCTCGGCGGCCACCGCGAGGTTGCCGCGGTAGGCGGTGAACCAGCTGTTGGTGACGTCGACCCCGGCGACCTCGGCGGAGCCGGTCTTGGCGCCCGCGTTGTCGGTGATGCCGGCCATCACGTCCCTGGCGGTGCCGCCGGTGGCGGTGGCCGCCATCATCGCCTTCAGCTTGGCGTCCACGTCCGGGGAGAGCGGGCGGGCGGCCTTCTGCTGCGGCAGCTCGGCGACCAGGATCGGCTGCTTGAACTCGCCGCTCTGCACGGTGGCGGTGACCGAGGCGATGGCCAGCGGGTTCATCTGGACCTTGCCCTGGCCGATGTAGTTCATGGCCTGCTCGTCCTTGCTGCCCGGAGTCGGCGGCACCTTGCCGTCGGTGTTCGGCAGGCCGGTCTTCCACTCCAGGCCGATGCCGAACACGTCCTTGGCCGTGCCGGACAGCGTCTCGGGCTTGAGACTGGTCAGGCCCTGGTCGATGAAGGCGGTGTTGCAGGACATCATGAAGTCCTGCTGGAGGGTGTTGGTCGGGAAGGCGCCCGGGAACGAGTTCGGGATCGCGTGCGGGTTGCTGCTCTTCTCCGGGCAGGCGACCACGGTGTCCGGGTTGACCCCGGCCTCCAGCAGCGCCGCCGAGGTGACGATCTTCATCGTGGAGCCCGGCGCGAGCAGCCCGAGGAAGGCCCGGTTCTGGCCGGTGGCCGGCGAGTTGGCGAAGGCCAGCACCTGGCCGGTGCTCGGCTCGATCGCCACGACGGAGCCGGGCTTGCCGGCCAGGTCCGTCATCGCCTTCTCGGCGGCGGCCTGGAGCGTGTTGTCGATGGTCACCTTGAACGGCTTGCCGGGCTTCGGCTCGACGATGGTGAACAGCTTGTCCACGGCGCCCTTGCCGGCCGGGTCGGTGATCACCACCGCGGTGCCCGCGTCCTGGTCCTTGGCCGGGTCCGGCGGCAGCAGCTTGTTGGCGTTGTCCTGGAGGGTGGTCATCAGCGTCGTGGTGAGCGAGGCGCCCTGGATCGGCTTGCCGTTGCGGTCCACCACGGTGGACGGCGGGGCGAAGACCGGCTGGACGGAGATGGTCTCGTTGCCGGACAGGTGCGGGTGGATCACCGACGGCGCCCAGTGCACGGCCGGGGTGTTGTCGCTCATCTTCACGACGCTGAGGAAGCCCTGGTAGTCCCAGGCCCGGTTGGTGCCCGCGAACTCGGCGCGCGCCTTGTACGACATCAGCGTGCCGGTGGGCCCGGGCGTGGCCGACGGCGAGTCGCCGGCGCCCGGCGTGCCGGCACCCGGCGTCGCGGAGGCCGAGGCGGACGGCTTGGCGGCCGGGGCGGGGGTGCCGGTGGCGGCGGAGAAGACCTGCTGGGTGGTCGGGCCGAACGGGGTGAGGGTCAGCGCGCTCGGCTTGACCTGGTCCTTGAAGGCGGTGAGGGCGGTGGTGGCCGCGGCCGGGTCGTCGGTGAGCGAGGCCGCCTTGGCGATGTCGCCGGCCGCCCAGGCCGTCAGGAAGTCCTTCATCCCGGCAGCCGCCTGCTCGGCCGACGGCGGCTCGGCGAGCACGGTGCGCGGCTTCTTGCCGCCGGAGCCGTCGGAGCCGCTCATCAGGCTGTACGCGCCGTAGCCGCCGCCCGCGAGGACGGCGATGGACACGCCGGTGATGATGCCGATCTTCGCGCCACTGCGCATGGTGCAGGTCCCCCAGGGGTCTCGCGGCCGGGCGCAACCGGCCGGGGCCGGAAACGCGGTACCCCCCCACCCTAGGCAGCGCGGATCGGTGCGCCGGCGAATCGCCCGGCACTTGTGACGGATCTGGTACGTGCCGTACACCGCATACGGACGATTCGTGGGAACCCGGTGCGCGCCGGGCCAGCGGTCAGATCCAGCTGTTGAACCACATCCGGCGGCGCCAGTCCTCCAGCGGGATGGTCTGCCCGGTGAACAGCGGGAAGAAGAAGAGGAAGTTCCAGACGATCAGCAGGATCAGCAGGCCGGCCGCGGTGGAACCGATGATCCGGCGGTCCCGGGAGGCGCCGGCGGGGCCGATCAGGGCGCCGATCAGCATCGTCACCGCGAGCACCAGGAACGGGACGAAGACCACCGCGTAGAAGAGGAAGATCGTCCGCTGCTGGTAGGCGAACCAGGGCAGGTAGCCGGCGGCCAGGCCGCAGAGCAGCGCGCCGGCCCGCCAGTCCCGCCGGGCCGCCCAGCGCCACAGGCAGTAGGCCAGCGCCACGACGCCCGTCCACCACAGCAGCGGGGTGCCGATGCCCAGCACCTCGCGGGCGCAGTCGGCGGCGGTGCAGCCGGCCTGGCCGTACTTGGGGGACTCGTAGAAGAAGGACACCGGTCGGCCCAGCACCAGCCAGGACCAGGGGTTGGACTGGTAGGTGTGCGGGTCGCTCAGGCCGACGTGGAAGTCGTAGACCGTCGAGTGGTAGTGCCACAGTGCGCGCAGGGCCTCGGGTATCCACGGGAAGTCGGTGGAGCGGCCGACCGCCCAGTCACGGCCCCAGCCGCCCTGGCCGGGGGCGGTGCTGCTGGCGAACCAGCCCCACCAGGAGGCGATGTAGACGGCGACCGAGACCACGACGACCGACACGAAGGCCGGCACCACGTCCCGGGCGAGCACCGCCACGAAGGGGCGCGGGGCGCCGGCCAGGCGGCGGGCGCCGACGTCCCAGAGCACGGTCAGCAGGCCGAAGGCGGCCGCGACGTACAGGCCGCTCCACTTGGTGGCGCAGGTCAGGCCGACGCAGACGCCGGCCGCGATCCGGTACGGGCGCCAGCCCAGGTTCAGCCGCTGGGCGAGCTCGGCGTTCTCGACCCCGCCCAGCCTCGCGGCCAGCAGCGCCCGGGTGCGGTCGCGGTCCAGCAGCAGGAAGCCGAAGGCGGCGAGGGTCCAGAACATCACCACCAGGTCGAGCAGGGCGGCCCGGCTGAGCACCAGGTGCAGGCCGTCCACCGAGAGCAGCAGGCCCGCCACGCAGCCCAGCAGCGTGGAGCGGAACATCCGGCGGGCGATCCGGGCCACCATCAGCACCGAGAGGGTGCCGAGCAGGGCCACCGCGAACCGCCACCCGAAGGGGTTCATGCCGAACAGCTGCTCACCCACGCCGATGATCCACTTGCCCACCGGCGGGTGCACCACGTACGAGGGCGTCGCCCGGTACGGGACGGCAGCGCCGGGTGTCATGATCGTGGTGTTGGCGTCCTCCGGCCAGCTGATCTCGTAGCCGCCGTGCCAGAGCGCGTAGGCGTCCTTCGCGTAGTACGTCTCGTCGAAGATGATCGCGTGCGGCTGCCCGAGGTTCGTGAACCGCAGCAGGCCGGCGAACACCGCCACCGCGATCGGCCCGAGCCAGCCCGCCCAGCGGCAGAGGAAGACCCACAGGCCCTGCGGCAGCGAGACGCCCATCCGCAGCAGCAGCGGCGACTGGGGCACGTCCCCGGGCGTCACCCGCGGGCCGTCCGGCATCGGCGGCACCAGGCGCTCGGCGAGCGGCGCGGCGGGGCGGGCGGTGTAGCCGTACCGGGCCAGGCGCTCGCGCCAGCCGGCGGGTCCGTCCTGCGGTGGACGGGGGGACGGCAGGCCGACGCCGCCGTACGCGGAGTGGTCCGTACCAGTGGGCGTCTGCGCCGCCGTGTCGCCGTTCATCCGCCACATCGTAGGGGCGCTCTTCGCACGCGTGTCCGCTCCCTCGGAAGCTGACCGAATCGTCACCAAAAGCCCCGGGCGCGCGGCAGCTGCGAGGATGGGGACCGTGACAGGAGTACTCGTTCTCGCAGGCACCCCCATCGGCGACGTCTCGGACGCCCCGCCCCGACTGGTCGACGAACTGGCCACGGCGGACGTGATCGCGGCCGAGGACACCCGCCGGCTGCGCCGGCTCACCCAGGCACTCGGGGTGACCCCGGCCGGGCGGGTGGTCTCCTACTTCGAGGGCAACGAGGTCGGCCGCACCCCCGAACTGGTCGAGGCACTGCTCGGCGGCGCCCGGGTGCTGCTGGTCACCGACGCCGGCATGCCCTCCGTCTCCGACCCCGGCTACCGGCTGGTCGCCGCCGCGGTGGCCGCCGACGTCAAGGTCACCGCGGTGCCCGGGCCCTCGGCGGTGCTCACCGCGCTCGCGCTGTCCGGCCTGCCGGTGGACCGCTTCACCTTCGAGGGCTTCCTGCCGCGCAAGAGCGGCGACCGGGCCCGGCAGCTCGCCTCGATCGCCGCCGAGCCGCGCACCATGGTCTTCTTCGAGGCGCCGCACCGGATCGCCGAGGCGCTGACGGCGATGGCCGAGGCGTTCGGGCCGCAGCGGCCGGCCGCCGTCTGCCGCGAGCTCACCAAGACCTACGAGGAGGTCAAGCGCGGGCCGATCGGCGAGCTGGCCGCCTGGGCCGCCGACGGCGTCAAGGGCGAGATCACCGTCGTGGTCGCCGGCGCCCCGCCGGCCGCGCCCCAGGAGCTGACCCCGGCCGAGCTGGCCCGGCTGGTGGCCGTCCGCGAGGAGGCCGGGGAGCGCCGCAAGGAGGCCATCGCGGCCGTCGCGGTGGAGCTCTCGCTGCCCAAGCGGGAGGTCTTCGACGCGGTCGTGGCGGCGAAGAAGGAGGGCCTGGAGAACGCCCCCGGAAAGGCGCCGGGAAAGTCCCCGGGAAAGTCCCCGGGAAAGTCCCCGGGAGGGGCTCCGGGAAAGGAGTGAACACCGGGGGTTGCGTTGCTCACGGGGAGTCGTACGGTGGAGAGAAGGCCCCGGTAAACACCCGCTGAGCTGAAGCTTCGGTCGCGGTTCCCGGTCTCGGGGAGGCCCTTCGTATAGGGCTCCCCAACCCGCATCCAAGTCTTCACAAGTGGGGCGTCGGCCGAGGCGGTCCGGGCATTCCCTGGAAAGGAAAGACCCAGCCGGACGAGCGTCCGGCGGGCGCTGGGAGACGGCCATGAGCGATGTTGTCGGTAGCCCCCGCAGTGGCAGCGCACTGAGCACGGCCGGTCTGGCCGGCCGGCCGCACACTCCCGTCGAGACCGTACGGGAGGCCTACTCCTTCGCGTGCCTGCGCTGCGGGTACGGCTGGGAGCAGGCGTACGACATCGAGCACCACGTGGCCAGGGACGGCCACGTCGTGTTCGAGTACCACGCCAACGGCGTCCGGGTGCCGTCCCCGCTGCTCAAGCCGACCTGCCCGGGGTGCGGCGGCCACACCGTGCGGATCATGCGCGAGGGCCGGGTCGCCTCCGCCGACCAGCCCTGGCAGCACGCCCCCGGCTACCCGGCGCACGCCGAGCCGGCCGGGACGCCCCCGGTGGCCGAGCCCGTCCGGCCGCGCGGACGCTGGGCCCGGTTCTGGTCGCGGCTCCTGGGCTGACACCGGGGTGACGGGACGGTCCGCCCCCGGCCGGGGAACAACTCGGTCGAGGGCGGTCCGCGCGCCCGACTAAGCTTTCCGACCATGGCGGCCACTGCAGACCACAGCACCACCGGGGCGAACGCCCCGGCGTACTACGTTTCCACCCCCATCTACTACGTCAACGATCGCCCCCACCTGGGCCACGCGTACACCACCGTGGCGGGCGACGTCCTCACCCGCTGGCACCGCCAGCGCGGCGAGAAGGTGTGGTACCTGACCGGGACCGACGAGCACGGTCAGAAGATCATGCGGACCGCCGAGGCGAACGGCGTCAGCCCGCAGGAGTGGTGCGACAAGCTGGTCGAAGAGGCCTGGAAGCCGCTCTGGGAGCACCTGGAGATCGCCAACGACGACTTCATCCGCACCACCGAGGAGCGGCACACCGCCCGGGTGCAGGAGTTCGTCCAGGACCTGTACGACAAGGGCGAGATCTACAAGGGCGGCTACTCCGGCCCGTACTGCGTCGGCTGCGAGGAGTTCAAGCTCCCGTCCGAGCTGCTCGACGGCGCGACCGCGGACGAGAAGCTCTGCTCCGTGCACAAGCGGCCGGTCGAGTGGCTGGAGGAGGAGAACTACTTCTTCCGCCTCTCCGCCTACGGCCCGCAGCTGCTGGAGTTCTACGCGGCGAACCCGGACTTCATCCAGCCCGCCTCGGCCCGCAACGAGGTGCTGCGCTTCGTCGAGCAGGACCTCAAGGACCTCTCGATCTCCCGCTCCACCTTCGACTGGGGCGTGCCGCTGCCCTGGGACGAGAAGCACGTCCTCTACGTGTGGGTGGACGCGCTGCAGAACTACATCACCGCGGCCGGCTACGGCAGCGACCCGGAGCGCTTCGCCGAACTGTGGCCCGCCTCGGTCCACCTGGTCGGCAAGGACATCCTCCGCTTCCACGCCGTCATCTGGCCCGCCATGCTGATGGCCGCCGGGCTGCCGCTGCCCAAGCGGGTCGTGGCCAACGGCTGGCTGATGGTCGGCGGCGAGAAGATGTCCAAGTCCAACCTGACCGGCATCGCGCCCACCGACCTGACCTCGCACTTCGGCGTGGACGCGTACCGGTACTACTTCCTCCGGGCGATCCCGTTCGGCACCGACGGCTCGTTCTCCTGGGAGGACTTCACCGCCCGGTACACCTCCGAGCTGGCCAACGACTTCGGCAACCTGGCCTCCCGGGTCGCCGCGATGGTCGGCAAGTACTTCGACGGGGTGCTGCCGGAGGCCACCGCGGCCGGCGACGCCGAGCAGGCCGTCGCGGACGGGCTGACCAGGGCCGCCGAGACGGCCGACCGGAAGATCGGCGAGGAGCTGGACTTCGCCGGCGGCATCGCGGCGATCTTCGAGTTCGTCAAGCAGGTCAACGGCTACCTCACCGAGCAGGAGCCCTGGAAGGTCGCCAAGGACGACTCGGCCGAGGGCCGGGCCCGCCTGGCCACCATCCTCTACACCGCCGCCGAGTCGCTGCGCGCCACCGCCGTGCTGCTCAACCCGGTGATGCCGTCCACCGCAGAGAAGCTGTGGGTCTCGCTGGGCGCCGAGGCCGCCGGGCTCGGCGCGCTCTCCGCCCAGACCGTCGCCACCGTGGCCGACTGGGGCCGACTGCCCGCCGGTGCCACCGTCACCAAGGGCGAGATCCTCTTCCCGCGCCTCGAAGAGAAGCCGACCGCCTGACATGGCCGCCAAGGACGACGCCCGGTCGACCCCGCCGCCACTGCCGGAACCCCTGGCCGTGGCGGTGGCCGACTCGCACACCCACCTCGACATGCAGTCCGGCACCCCGGCCGAGGGCCTCGCGAAGGCCGCCTCGGTCGGGGTCACCACGGTGGTCCAGGTGGGCTGCGACGTGCCCGGCTCGCGCTGGGCCGCCGAACTGGCGGCGCAGTACGAGCAGGTGCACGCGGCCGTCGCCCTGCACCCGAACGAGGCGCCGAGGATCTTCCTCGGCGACGCGGACGGATGGTCCGGGCAGCAGCGGCTCGCGGGCGGTCGGGCGGCGCTCGACGAGGCGCTCGCCGAGATCGACCGGCTCGCCGCGCTGCCGCAGGTGCTGGCGGTCGGCGAGACCGGCCTGGACTACTTCCGCACCGGGCCGGAGGGCGTCGAGATCCAGAAGGAGTCGTTCCGCCGCCACATCGAGATGGCCAAGCGGCACGGCAAGGCCCTGGTCATCCACGACCGGGACGCCCACGAGGACGTCATCGCCGTCCTGCTGGAGGAGGGCGCCCCGGAGCGGACCGTCTTCCACTGCTACTCCGGCGACGCCGAGATGGCGAAGACCTGCGCCGAGCACGGCTGGTACCTCTCCTTCGCCGGCCCCGTCACCTTCAAGGCCAACCAGCCGCTGCGCGACGCCCTGCTCGCCACCCCGCTGGACCGGATCCTGGTCGAGACCGACGCCCCGTTCCTCACCCCGCACCCCTACCGCGGCCGCCCGAACGCCCCGTACCTGATCCCGGTCACGGTGCGCTCGATGGCCGCCACCCTGGGCCTGGCCGAGGACGAGCTGTCCGCGGCCATCGCGGAGAACACGGCGCGGGCCTTCGGGTACTGAGCCGGGGGGAACGGGCGCCGCGCCTCGGTGCCGTTCCCGGCCGAGATCGACCTCGCCGAGGCCGTCGACCTCCGAGGGCCCCGGCGCCCGTATCCTTGGCGCGTGAGCAGCACCGACCCCACCCCTGACAGCCGCCCCCAGCCTCCGGCCGGGGGGACCCCCCTGCTGGGCAGCGCCGACATCCGGGAGCTGGCGGCCGCGTTCGGCGTGAAGCCGACCAAGCAGCGCGGGCAGAACTTCGTCATCGACGGCAACACCGTGCGGCGGATCGTCCGGGCCGCCGAGGTGACGGAGCAGGACGCGGTCGTGGAGGTCGGGCCCGGGCTCGGCTCGCTCACGCTGGCGCTGCTCGAGGTGGCGCGGCACGTCACCGCGGTCGAGATCGACCCGGTGCTGGCGCAGCACCTGCCGGACACCGTCGCGGCCCGGATGCCCGGCAAGGCGGACGCCTTCGACCTGGTGTTCAGCGACGCCATGGAGGTCACCGAACTGCCCGGGCCGGCGCCCACCGCGCTGGTCGCCAACCTCCCGTACAACGTCGCGGTGCCCGTCCTGCTGCACATGCTGGCGACCTTCCCCAGCATCGAGCGGACCCTGGTGATGGTGCAGAGCGAGGTCGCCGACCGGCTCGCCGCCAAGCCGGGCAACAAGGTGTACGGCGTCCCGTCGGTCAAGGCCAACTGGTACGCCGACGTGAAGCGGGCCGGCGCCATCGGGCGGAACGTCTTCTGGCCCGCCCCCAACGTCGACTCCGGGCTGGTCTCACTGATCCGCCGCGAGCCGCCGAAGACCAGCGCCAGCCGCGAGGAGGTGTTCGCGGTGGTCGACGCCGCGTTCGCCCAGCGACGCAAGACCCTGCGCGCCGCACTGGCCGGCTGGGCCGGCTCCGCCGCCCGGGCCGAGCAGGCGCTCGCGGCCGCCGGGATCGACCACAAGCTGCGCGGCGAGATGCTGACGGTGGAGCAGTTCGCCGCGATCGCCGAACACAAGCCCGCCGAGGACGCCGCGTGATCACCGTACGGGTACCGGCCAAGGTCAACGTCCAGCTGGGGGTCGGCGGGCTGCGCGCCGACGGCTTCCACGACCTGGCCAACGTCTTCTTCGCCGTCGCCCTCGGGGACGAGGTCACGGCCGCTCCGGGGGAGGGCGTGACGCTGAGCTGCTCCGGCCCGGACGCCGCCGTCGTCCCGCTGGACGACAGCAACCTCGCCGCCCGCGCCGCCCGGCTGCTCGCCGCCCACCACGGCATCGCCGACCCCGGCGTGCACCTGCACATCGCCAAGGCCATCCCGGTCGCCGGCGGCATGGCCGGCGGCAGCGCCGACGGCGCGGCGGCACTGGTCGCCTGCGACGCGCTCTGGCAGCTGGACACCCCGCTGCCGGTGCTGCTGGAGCTGGCCGCCGAACTCGGCTCCGACGTGCCCTTCGCCCTGCTCGGCGGCGTCGCACTCGGCCGCGGCCGGGGCGAGATCCTGGAGCCGCTGGCCGTCGAGGGCACCTTCCACTGGGTCTTCGCGGTCGCCGAGGGCGGCCTGTCCACCCCCGCCGTGTTCCGCGAGTGCGACCGGCTGCGCGAGGAGGCCGGCACCGGCTCCAGCGACACCGACGTCCCCACCCCGGACGCCGACCCGGCACTGCTCGCCGCGCTCGCCGAGGGCGACACCGTCGCCCTGGCCGCCGCGCTCGCCAACGATCTCCAGCCCGCCGCGCTCTCGCTGCGCCCCGCGCTCGCCGCCACCCTGCGGGCCGGCACCGAGGCGGGCGCGCTCGGGGCGATCGTCTCCGGCTCCGGGCCGACCTGCGCGTTCCTGGCCAAGGACGCCGAGGCCGCCGCCGCGGTGGCCTCGGCGCTGCGGGCCTCCGGCACCTGCCGGGCGGCGCACGCCACGCACGGGCCGGTGCCGGGCGCGTCCCTGGTGGGCTGAGGACGGCTCGTGGCGGGGGCGGGGCCGGTTCGTGGCGGGCGGCGCCTGGTGGCCGGGTCGGTGGACGGGGTCGTGGCGGGGGCGGGGTCGGCTCGTGGCGGGATGACGCGGTGAAGGCGCTCCGGCGGGCCCATTAGGCTGGGGAGATCGGGGTGTCCCCGACAAGGGGAGCGCGACCGCCGAGCGGCGGGCCGCCCCGCGACCGCCGAACCCAGGAGCGCAGCACACGTGGCCGTCAACCTCGCCACCATCGAGTCCGTCACGAAGGTCTACGGCACCCGCACCCTGCTGGACGCGGTCAGCCTGGGCGTCAGCGAGGGCGACCGGATCGGCGTCGTCGGCCGCAACGGCGACGGCAAGACCACCCTGATCCGGATGCTCGCCAAGCTGGAGGAGCCCGACGGCGGCCGGATCACCCACTCCGGCGGACTCCAGATGGCCGTCCTCACCCAGCACGACTCGCTGGACCCCCAGGCCACCATCCGGCACGAGGTGATCGCCGACCGGGCCGACCACGAGTGGCTCGGCGACGCCCGGATCCGCGACATCATCGAGGGCCTCTTCGGCGGCCTCGACCTGCCCGGCTTCGCCGACGGCCTGGACACCGTCATCGGCCCGCTCTCCGGCGGCGAGCGCCGCCGGATCGCCCTCGCCAAGCTGCTGCTCGGCTCGCCCGACCTGATCGTCCTCGACGAGCCCACCAACCACCTCGACGTCGAGGGCATCAACTGGCTCGCCGAGCACCTCCAGAAGCGCCGCTCCGCGCTGGTCTGCGTCACCCACGACCGCTGGTTCCTCGACCAGGTCTGCACCCGGATGTGGGACGTCCAGCACGGCGAGGTGCACGAGTACGAAGGCGGCTACTCCGACTACGTCTTCGCCCGCGCCGAGCGCTCCCGGATCGAGGCCGTCGAGGAGCAGAAGCGCCAGAACATGGCCCGCAAGGAGCTGGCCTGGCTGCGCCGCGGCGCCCCCGCCCGTACCTCCAAGCCGCGCTACCGGATCGAGGCCGCCAACGCCCTGATCGCGGACGTGCCGGAGCCGCGCGACAAGTCCGAGCTGATGAAGTTCGCCAACGCGCGGCTCGGGAAGACGGTCTTCGACCTGGAGGGCGTGACCGTCAAGGCCGGCCCGAAGCTGCTGCTGGAGAACATCACCTGGCAGCTCGGCCCCGGCGACCGGATCGGCCTGCTCGGCGTCAACGGCGCCGGCAAGACCTCGCTGCTGCGCGCGCTGCGCGACGCGTACGCGAGCGAGGGCGACGTCCAGCCGGCGTCCGGCGTCATCAAGGTCGGCAAGACGGTCCGACTGGCGTACCTGTCGCAGGAGGTCGCCGAGCTGGACCCGGCGACCCGGGTGCTCCAGGCCGTCGAGCAGATCCGCTCGCGGGTCGACCTCGGCAAGGGCCGGGAGATGAGCGCCGGCCAGCTGTGCGAGCAGTTCGGCTTCGGCAAGGACAAGCAGTGGACGCCGGTCGGCGACCTGTCCGGTGGCGAGCGGCGCCGGCTCCAGCTGCTGCGGCTGCTGATGGACGAGCCCAACGTGCTCTTCCTGGACGAGCCCACCAACGACCTGGACATCGAGACGCTCAACCAGCTGGAGGACCTGCTCGACGGCTGGCCTGGCTCGATGATCGTCATCAGCCACGACCGCTTCTTCATCGAGCGCACCACGGACACCGTCCACGCGCTGCTCGGCGACAAGAAGATGCGGATGCTGCCGAACGGCGTCGACGAGTACCTGGAGCGCCGGGCCCGGATGGCCGCCGCGGCTCAGGCCGCGGCTCCCTCCGCCGCCGCGGCCGCGCCGGCCGACACCACCGCCGCCGCGGCCGGGCTCTCCGGCGGGGACCTGCGGGCGGCGAAGAAGGAGATGCAGAAGCTGGAGCGGCAGATCGCCAAGCTGGACGAGAAGGAGTCCAAGCTGCACGCCCAACTCGCCGAGCACGCCGCCGACTTCTCCAAGGTCGCGGAGCTGGACACGCAGCTGCGCGCGGTGCGGGAGGAGAAGGAGGAGCTGGAGATGAGCTGGCTGGAGCTGGCCGAGCAGGTCTGATCGCGGTCACCCGGCTCTGATCGGGGTCGCCTGGGTCCGATCGAGGTCGCCCCGCTCTGATCGGGGTCGCCTGGCTCTGTCGGGGTCACCCCGCTCCGATCGGAGTCACCCGGCGGGCCGGTTGCCCAGGAGCGTCTCCAGCTCCTGGGCCGCACGGCCCAGTGCGCTGCGCGTCGGGTCGTGCGGGGCGGCCGGACGGTCCGTCGGGGCCGGCGGGGCCGTCGGTGGGCGGTGCGCCCGGGCGGCGGCGGTCAGTTCGTCCAGCGCGGTCCGCACCCGGTCGACCTCGGACGGGTCCGGCACCCGGCCGCCGTACCGGATCTGCGCGGCGAAGGCCGCCACCGCGCCGCCCAGCCGCTCCAGCGCCGCCGTCGCCGGCAGCCACCGCTCGGCCAGCCGGCCGGTGGGCGGCGGCTCGGCCAGGCCCTGCCGCACCTCGCGGCGGGCGTCCGCCAGTGACCGGTAGGCCGTGCGGCGCAGCCACACCTGGGCGTTGCCGGCGTGGGTGCTGCCGTTCCGGAGAGTGGTGTCGAGGACGGCCGCGTCGAGGACGACGGCGTCGAGGTAGGCCCGCAGCGCGGTCGTGGCCTCGACCAGCCGGGGCTCGATCCGGTGGCGCGGCCGCTCCGGCCACAGCAGGTAGCCGAAGAGCAGGACGATCGCGCTCGCCAGCACGGTGTCCAGGACCCGGGGCCAGAACTCGGCGGCGCTGCTCTGCCCGCCGAGCTGGAGCAGGACCAGCGCCATCGGCGTCATCACCACGGTGTTCAGCCCGTAGTGCGCCGCCGTGGCGTACGGGAGCAGGGCCACGCAGCCGGCCGCCATCGCCGTCAACGCCCACTCGTCGGTGGTGACCATCAGCAGCGCCGCGGTCACGGCCACCCCGAGCACCGTGCCCACCGAGCGACTCACCGCGCGCAGGAACACCGAGCCGAGGTCCGGCTTGAGCACGAAGGCGATCGTCATCGGCACCCAGTAGCTCTTGCTGAGCGGGAAGTTGGCGGTGACCGCCGAGCCGACCGCGATGCACAGCGCGACCCGCAGGCCGTACCGGACCGAGCCCCGGGACAGCAGCCGCGCCCGCAGCCGCCAGGGGTCCGGCGGAGGCGCGGGGGCGGTGCCGATCCGGGTGTCGCGACCGGCCACGGTGTCGGCGGCGGCACGCAGGGCCACGTCCAGGGCCTGCCGGGAGGGGGTGTCGGGCCGCCAGTCGGGCACGGCGACCTCGCCGCCGCCCTGCCGCACCGCGGCGGCCAGCCGGGCCGGCACCTCGGCCACCTCCGGCGGGACGGGGCGGCGCGCCCACAGCAGACCGGTCGCGGCCTCGGTGGCGGCGAGGGCGGCCTCGTACATCCGGCGGCGGCGCTCCTGGCGGTCCCGGTGGTCCCGGCCGCTCCGGCGGCCGGTGTTGCTCGTGCGACTGGTGCGGTTCGTGCGACTCGTGCCGAGCAGGTCCTGGAGCTGGTTCAGGCGGGCCGTCAGCACCTGGCGCGAGGCCGCCGCCCGTGGGCCGCCCAGGTCGGCGAGGGTACGGCCGAGCGCCTCGTACGCGGCGGCCAGCGCCCGGTTGCACGGATCCCCGGCAGGCCGGTTCGGCGCCGCCGAGGGCAGCAGCCCGAGCAGCACCACGAACGCGGCCCCGACCAGCATCATCGGCGGCGCCGCCCACCACGGCCGCGGCAGCGGCATCCCACTGCCCAGCGCGGCCGACACCAGCAGCAGCATCCCGGCCGCCGAACCGCGCGGACCCGTCGCGCTCAACGCGCCGGAGGCGAAGGCGGTCAGCGTCAGCGCGACCCCCAGGCCCACGCCGGCCGCGCCGGTGTGCTGGAGGGCGGTGCCGATCAGCATGCCGAGCGCGGAGGCGAGCACCGCCGTCCCGATCCGGGTGGCCCGCAACCCGCCCGGCTCGACCCGGTCGTTCATCGTCGCGTGCATCGCCCCGAGCCCGGCGAACACCCCCAGATCCAGCCGGTGCGCCACCAGCCCCACCGCCAACGGCAGCGCCATCCCCACCGCCGCCCGCACCATCAGCGCCACCGGCAGCGGCGGCCGCGCGGGCCGCGCGGCACGGGCCCACCAGGGGGAAGGGGAGGCGTCGGAGGAGCTCACGCGGTCACGTCCGTTCTGCGGCCTTGGGTCGCTGCTGTGCGACATTGCGCGGCAGATGGGGCGTACCGGGTCAGTCTACCCAGGGCTGCCGCGGCGCCTCGTACGTGTCAAGTTCGTACCGATCGCGTACGGGCGGGCCAAGGGCCCTGCCGGTCCGACAGGGGGGGTGACTACGATGACGGAGGAGTAGCCCGTCCACAGGGCGGTCGGCGTGCCGACCAGGACGGCGCGAACCAGAAGTTGACGGTGTGTTGCGGCACGCGGCCGCCCGGGACGCCCGGGCGCGGCCGGCCGTATGGGGGAGAGGTGAACTGCTGTGGCAGGAGCTAACGGGGACGGGTCGGGGACGCCTGCACCGGCGAACCCTTCGGGGGACGCGACGCCGTTCATGCTGGACCAGAAGATCACGTTGCCTTGGGGCGGTGGGATCAACCTCGCGCCCATCGTCAGCACGGTGCAGACCAACGTCAGCGCCGGCGACCTGGTGGCGGCCTTCGGCAAGCAGGACGTCAAGGTCGAGCTCGACACGCTCACGACGTTCGCGGGGAAGGTCGAGGCACTGCTCGCCGCGATGGAGGGCTCGCCCGCGGCGCCGTACAAGCTCCAGGAGCAGAAGCTGACGGGCAAGAGCTTCGCGAGCGCGGAGTTCGCCGAGGCGACGGCCCTGACCAGCGCCTACGAGAAGGTGCATGCCCAGCTCGTCCAGCTGCACAAGGACCTCGCGTCGCAGATCCAGGCGATGCAGACGGCGGTTTCGCGGACGGCGAGCGTCTACGGGACCAACGAGGACCACACGACGGCCGCGCAGAACGCCGTCGCGAGGGATGCGGGCGTCGGCAGGTCGGCGCCGGGTTCGAGCGGCAGCAACTACTGATGGCGGCCTGGGGAGAGACCTACGGGGAGACGGGGAGCAAGTAGTGTCAGGCAGCACGAACTTCGAAGGCATGGAACACGCCCACCTGCGGAAGATGGTGGCCACCACGGATCCGGCGACGGTCCTCAGTCGCGGTACCCAACTGCAGTCGGCCGGCCGGGTGCTGAAGGAACTGAGTGCGGCGCTGAAGTCTCACGTCGGCAACGTCACCTGGGAAGGCCCGGCTGCCGAGAGCTTCAAGACCTGGGTGAACAACCTGCAGCAGTCGGCGCAGATCATCGGCGAACACGCCACGACCGCGGGCGACGCGATGCATCAGGCCGGTGAGGCGCTCAGCACCGCCAAGGTCGCCGTGCCGGAGCCTCCGAAGACGGAGATCCAGACGGTCGAGACGTACAACAAGCAGCCGAAGTCGGTCAAGGTTCCGCTGTACGTGATCGGTCAGACGCCCGACGAGTACATGAAGTCGGTTCCGCCCTACAACTGGGTGACCACCGCGGAGTACACGGCGGCCAAGGCGAAGGTCGACAAGGAGCACCAGGAAGCCGTTCTCCAGATGGAGAAGTTGGCGCAGGCGTACAGCGCGGCGACGACGACGCTGAACGGGATTCCTTCGGATGTGGTGCTGCCCGGGACGCCTGGCGACGGCACCGCCAAGGACGATTCGTCCGCCATTTCGGGCGGTAGCGGTGGCTCGGCAGGCTCCGGCGGCTACGTCCGCAACCCGCGTACGGGCGGCGGCAGTGTCGGCGGCGGGTCCAACCCGGGTGGCGGCGAAACCTACGGCGGCGGAAAAATCCTGCCCCGGGACCCCGGCTCCGGAGGTCCCGGCCCGTCCAACCCGGGCAACACCCCGCCCCCGCCGCACGGTGGCGGCGGCCAGGTGCCGCCCGCGCCGCAGGACCCGGGGACCTCGATCCCGCCGTACCACCCGTCGGACCCGGTGAACCGTCCGGGCACCGACCTCAACAGCCTGCCCCCATCGCCGACGCTGCCCACCCAGACCGGCCCGTACGGCCCCGGCGGCGGCCACCTGCCCACGGACGGACCGACCACCCTTCCCGGCTACCCGAACGGGCCGGGAGGTTCGAACAACGGGCCCGGTATCCCCGGCGGCGGCCCGGTCCCGGGCTTCCCCACCGGAACGGGCGGCGGTTCCGTCCCGGCCAAGGGTGGCGGCAGCGGCTTCGTCCCCAACAAGGGCGGCGGCCAGATCCCGGCGCGTACGACCCAGTTCGGCGGCGGCGCAGGGCAGGCGAAGGGCGGCAACCCGGGGCTGCCCAGCGGAACGGTCTTCGGCGCCCGTGAGGCGGGGGCCGGCGGCGGCCGGGTCGGTGGGGCGACCGGTATGGGCGGCGGCATGCATCCCGGCATGGGCGGCGCCCACGGTGGCGCTGTCGGCGCTGGCGGCGGCTCACGCGCCCGGGGCCTGTCCTCGACCACCGGTGGCACGGTCGGCGGCCGCAAGGGGCCGACGGCCGGAGGGGAGTTCACTCCGGGCGGTACCGGCCTGCGCAACCGCGCGGCGGGCGCTGCCGAAGGCGGGTCCCTGTCCAGGCAGAACGGCATGATGGCGCCCGGAACGGCGGGCCACGGAGGCCGGAACGAGCGCGACCGCCGCAAGCGGGCCGACTACCTGCACGAGGACGAGGAAACCTGGACGAGCGGTACCCCGCACAGCAACCCGGACGTGGTTGAGTAGGACGGCAACGACTGCCCGGCCACTGGGCTTCCCCGGTGGCCGGGCAGGTTTGTTCGGGGCGCGCTTCCCGGTCGACGGAGAGATTGACGAGGAGTTGTGATGGGGCGGACGAACGCGCGAGCGCGTTGGCGGGCTGCTGCTGCGGCACTTCTGGCGGCGGGAATCGTGGTCGGCCCGGTCGCAGCACCCGCGGTTGCCGAGGACACGATCCGGCAGCAGCAGTGGCATCTGGAGGCCATGCACGCCCCGGAGATGTGGAAGGTCACCAAGGGACAGGGCGTCACGGTCGCGGTGATTGACAGCGGGTTCAAGTTCGATCATCCGGACCTGGAGGGGCAGTTCCTGCCCGGCCAGGACTTCAGCGGAAGTCCGGGCGGTGTGGGTTCGTTCGCGGACGGCCACGGCACGGCGATCTCCAGCTTCATCGCCGGGACGGGCAAGGGAAACGGGGGTACCGGCGCACAGGGGCTGGCGCCAGGCGTCAAGGTGCTTCCGTTGAAGATCAACACCGGCAAAGTCGGGTCGGTCGTCTCGACCGATTTCCTTGGTCAGATCGGGCAGGCCGTCGACTATGCCGTAGCTCAGGGTGCGAAGGTCATCAATATTTCGCAAGGGATCGACGCGGTGACGGCCTTCCCGGCGGATGTGGCAAAACTCAACGGGATCATCGCGGCGGCCAGGGAAAAGGGGGCCCTGGTGTTCGCTGCCGTCGGGAACGAAGCCGAGAAGGGGAATCCCATCGAATATCCCGGCGCGCTTCCCGGGGTGGTCGGCGTCGGAGCTTCGGATCGAAACGGCACTGTCACGGCGGAGTCCGAGCGAGGCCCGCAGGTGGTATTCGTCGCGCCTGGCATGGATATGATCGCGGCTTGCACCGCGTCCACGGGCTACTGCAAGAGTCATGGCACGTCGGATGCGACCGCCGTGGTGTCGGCCTCCGCGGCATTGGTGTGGGCAGCGCATCCGAGCTGGACGGGCAACCAGGTTCTGCGGGTGCTCATCAATACCGCGGGAAAGCCCAATGACGGGTCCGGCCGCAATGACATCGTCGGTTACGGCGCCGTGCGCCCGCGTGTTGCCCTGACGGACCCGGGGGACCCCGGCCCTGCGAACGTGTCACCGCTTCCGGTCAGCTCCGCTGTGCCGTCGGCGGCCCCGGCGCCTACGGCAAGTGCGTCCACTCCCGCATCGGCGGCGCCGAGCCCGGCCGACACGCCGACCGATGTTGCTGTCGCTGCGCCGTCGGCGCAGCCGAAGGCGGAGGAGTCTTCGGGTTCGAGCAGCACGCTTCCGATCGTGGCCGGTGTGGTTGCCGGCCTGGTGGTGGTGGCCGGGGTGGTGTTCGTGGTGGTGCGGCGTCGGCGGAAGCCGGCCGGGGAGCCCGAGGTGGTCCAGGTGCCGCCGGTGCCGCCGCAGCAGCAGCCGATGGGGGCGGTACCTCCGCCGCCGTCGTACCAGCCGCCGGTGCCGCCGGAGGACAACCCGTACGCGCGATGATTGATCGTCAGCGGACGGCAACGACTGCCCGGCCACTGGGCTTCCCCGGTGGCCGGGCAGGTTTGTTCGGGGCGCGCTTCCCGGTCGACGGAGAGATTGACGAGGAGTTGTGATGGGGCGGACGAACGCGCGAGCGCGTTGGCGGGCTGCTGCTGCGGCACTTCTGGCGGCGGGGACCGTGGTCGGCCCGGTCGCAGCACCCGCGGTTGCCGAGGACACGATCCGGCAGCAGCAGTGGCATCTGGAGGCCATGCACGCCCCGGAGATGTGGAAGGTCACCAAGGGGCAGGGCATCACCGTCGCCGTGATCGACGGAGGGTTCAAGCTGGATCATCCGGACGTGGACGGGCAGTTCCTGCCAGGTAAGGACTTCAGCGGAAGCTCCGGCGGCGTGGGCTCGTTCGGAGACGGCCACGGAACGGGCATCGCCAGTCTGATTGCCGGGACGGGCAAGGGGAACGGGGGCACCGGTGCCCAGGGCCTGGCTCCGGGCGTCAAGATCCTTCCGCTCAAAATCAACAACGGGTCTGTTGGGACGTTGATCTCCGCTGACTTCCTCGGGCAGATCGGAGAGGCAATCACCTACGCGGTCGACCAAGGTGCGAAGGTCATCAATATTTCGCAGGGCATGAATTCGGTGATGCCCCAGCCGGAGGATGTGGCCAAGCTGAACCGGATCATTGCGACCGCCAGGGAAAAGGGCGTCCTCATCTTTTCGAGTGTCGGGAACGAAGCCGAAAAGGGGAATCCCGTCGAGTACCCAGGGGCTCTTCCCGGCGTGGTGGGTGTAGGGGCGGTTGATCGAAACGCAACTGTCACGGCCGAGTCCGAGCGGGGGCCGCAGGTCGCTCTTGCCGCGCCAGGTGTGGATGTCATCGGGGCCTGCACTTCATCTACTGGTTACTGCAAGAGCCACGGCACTTCGGATTCTTCAGCCCTGGTTTCCGCCTCTGCTGCTCTTGTCTGGTCCGCCCACAAGGACTGGACTGCGAACCAGGTCCTGCGAGTGCTCATCAATACGGCCGGCAAGCCGAATGACGGGTCCACGCGCAACGAGCTGATCGGCTACGGCGTGATCCGCCCCAGGGTTGCGTTGACTGATCCGGGCGACCCTGGTCCGGCGGATGTTTCACCTATTCCGACGGCGACGGTCGCACCTTCGACTGCCGCGTCGCCTTCGGCGAGCGCCTCGGTCGCCGCGTCGTCGGCGCCGAGCCCGGCTGGCACGCCGACGGATGTTGCTGTCGGTGCGCCGTCGGCGCAGCCGAAGGCGGTGGAGTCCTCGGGTTCGAGCGGCACGGTGCCGATCGTGGCCGGTGTGGTTGCCGGCCTGTTGGTGGTGGCCGGGGTGGTGTTCGTGGTGGTGCGGCGCAGGCGGAAGCCGGCCGGGGAGCCCGAGGCCGTCCAGGTGCCGTTGCAGCAGCCGATGGGGGCGGTGCCGCCGCCTCCGCCGTCGTACCGGCCGCCGGTGCCGCCGGAGGACAACCCGTACGCGAGGTAGCCGCGTTCGGGGTCGGACACGTGCGCGAGGGCGTCGGGTTCATCCTGGCGCCCTTGCGCGCGTTCGTGGGGCGTGAGGGTTGGGGGTGTGCGCCGGGGTCACTCGGGTGGAGGCTGGTGGGGGTGGGGTGGGGGTGGCGAGGGTTGGCGGTATGGATGCGGAGGGTGCTTGGCGGGTCGGGCAGGTGCGTCGGGCGGCGGCTGCGGCGCTGATCGGGACGGCGATCGAGTTCTACGACTTCTTCATTTACGGGACGGCGGCCGCGTTGGTGTTCGGGCCGGTGTTCTTTCCCGGGCTGGGCGCGGTGGGGGCGCTGTTGGCGGCGTTCTCGGTGTACGCGGTGGCGTTCCTGGCCCGGCCGGTGGGGGCGGTGGTGTTCGGGCACTTCGGGGACCGGGTGGGGCGGAGGGCGACGCTGGTGGTGTCGCTGCTGCTGATGGGGCTGGCGACGGCCGGGGTGGGGCTGCTGCCGGGGTTCGGGGTGTGGGGGTGGTGGGCGCCGGCGATGCTGGTGGTGCTGCGGGTGTGTCAGGGCGTCGGGTTGGGTGGAGAGTGGGGCGGGGCGGCGCTGCTGATCGCGGAGAGCGCCCCGGCCGGGCGGCGGGGGCGGTACGGGGGGTTCCTGCAGCTGGGGCCGACGATCGGGTTCGTGCTGGCGAACGGGGTGTTCCTGGCGCTGCAACTCGGCTTGGACGAAGGGGCGTTCCGTGCGTGGGGTTGGCGGGTGCCGTTCCTGGCCTCGTTCGTCATGGTCGCGGTGGGGCTGTTCGTCCGACTGCGGGTCGAGGAGTCGCCGCTGTTCCGGACGGAGGGCCGCCGGGAGCGGCTGCCGGTGCTGGAGGTGCTGCGGGGGCACTGGCGTCCGGTGTTGGCGGGCAGCGGGGCGATCACCGTGGGGTACGCGCTGTTCTACCTGACCACGACGTACGCGCTGGCGTACGCGACCGGCGGGCTCGGGGTGGCGAGCACGCTGGTGCTGTCGATGCTGCTGGTCGGCGCGGCGGGCATGGCGGCGACGGTGTGGCTGAGCGCCTCGCGCAGTGACCGGTGGGGCCGTCGGCGGACGCTGTTCTGGGCGACGGGTCTGGCCGCGGTCTGGGCGCTGGTGCTGTTCCCGCTGCTGGAGACGGTGAGCCGGCCGTTGATGTTCGTCGCGTTGGCGGGGTCGATGGTGGTGCTGGGCGGCGTGTTCGGGCCGTTGGCGGCGTTCCTGCCGGAGCTGTTCCCGACCCGGGTGCGCTACACGGGCGCGGCGCTGACGTACAACCTGGGCGGGGTGGTCGGCGGGGCGACGACGCCGCTGGTGGCCACCCGGTTGACCGGGGTGTACGGAACGGCGCAGCCGGTGGGCTGGTACCTGGCGGTGCTGGGGGTGCTGGCGCTGGGGTGTCTGCGGATGCTGCCGGAGAACACCGGCGCGGAGCTCGGCTCGGCGGACGGCTCGGCGGACGGGCCGGTCGACGGTCTGGTGGACGGCGGACGCCGCCGGGCGCCCCGGTGGGGGGCGGACCCGGCGGCGTAGCGGAGCGGGGGCTCAGCCGGCCAGGGCGGCGCGGCCGGCCAGCACGACGGCGGTGTGCCGGGCGACGCGCTCGCCCAGGTGCTCGGCGGTGGCGATGTCGGCCTTGTGGACGCCCTCCGGGCCGGCGTCGACCGCGGACGAGGCGGCGGCGCCGTTGAAGAAGCCGAGCCGGTTGAGGTCGTTCTCGGAGCCGGCGGTGGAGTTCCAGCCGGGCTTGAGGCCGAGGTTGACCCAGTTCATGCCGTGCTGGGCGGCGAGGGTCTGGAAGAAGCCGAGGGTGCCGGCCTTGTCGCCGCTCTTGGAGCCGGAGTTGGTGAAGCCAGCCGCGACCTTGTCCTTCCAGGCGTCGGTGAACCAGCGCTTGCTGGTGGCCTCGGCGAAGGTGTGGAAGGCGCCGGAGGCGGTGCCCATGTAGGTGGGGGAGCCGAAGACGATCGCGTCGGCGCCGTCCAGCTGGGCCCACTGCTCCTCGGTGATGGTGTCGACGGCGATCGTGACGACCTCGGCACCCGCGGCGGCGGCGCCACGGGCGACGGCCTCGGCGATCACGGCGGTGTGGCCGTAGCCGGAGTGGTAGGCGAGGGCGACGGTCGGACGGACGGCGGTCATGCGGCACTCCAGGGAAGGGAACGGGCGCGGGCGGGCGTGGAGACGGGAAGGGGCGCGACACGGTGGCAGCGACCCCGGCTCGTTCGGTCTCCAATGTAGACCAAGTCTCTATTGGTTACCAAGGGTGGAATGGAGACCGGCCGGGCTACCCTGGATGCATGACGACGGAGCGAGCGGCGCGGGCCCGGAGCGGACGGCCCGCGGAAGCGGGCGGGCAAGGCGCGCAGGACGGGCCCGACGTCCAGGGTGGGCCCGACGCCCGGGATGGGTCCGACGCCCGGGGCGGGCAGGAGTACGACCGGTTCGCGCGGCTGTGCCCCAGTCGCGAGGTGTTCGCCGAGCTGGCCGACAAGTGGTCGATGCTGATCCTGACGAGCCTGCACCTCTCTGGTTCGCAGCGCTTCTCCGAGCTCCAGCGCGGGATCGGCGGGGTCAGCCGCAAGATGCTCACCCAGTCCCTGCGCAATCTGGAGCGCAACGGGCTGGTGCTCCGTACGGTCTTCCCGGAGACGCCGCCGCGGGTGGTCTACGACCTGCTGCCGCTCGGCCGCGAGCTGGCCGAGCTGCTGGAGCCGGTCGGCCGGTGGACGGAGCGTCGCGCCGGGCGGATGCTGGCGGCCCGCGAGGAGTTCGACGCGGCGCACGGCGAGGGCTGAGTCGCCTCCGGCCGCCCGGTGCGGGCGGAGCGGAGGCCGATTTCCCTTCCGGGCCCGGAGCCGTGTAATGTCTTCCTTGTTCGAGCGGCCGGGAGAAACACCGGCAAGCGAGCAAGCCCCTATAGCTCAGTCGGTAGAGCGTCTCCATGGTAAGGAGAAGGTCTGCGGTTCGATTCCGCATGGGGGCTCCACTGAAAGACCCTCGCCTCACGGCGGGGGTCTTTCGCGTTTCCCGGCCGGTTCCGCACGGTCGACACGCCACGGCCTAGCGGGGCGGGTGCGGAATGCGCTGTGATGGTGCGTCATCGGCCGCCGGCCCGAGGGGTGCGGGCGCGAGCCGGACCCCGACCTGGAGGGCGTCATGGGTGTTCGACTCGTGGTGGTGGACGACCACCGGTTGCTGGCGGAGGCGCTGGCCACCGCACTTCAACTGCGCGGTCACCGGGTGCTCGCGGTCGGTTCCCCGGCGGGCGTCGCCGCCGATCTGGTGGTCGGGCGACGGCCGGAGGTGTGCCTGCTGGGGGTGGCCGGGCCGGGGGAGCCGGGCGCCTTCGACGGGCTGCGCCGGATTCGTCGCGAACGCCCCGAGGTGGCCGTGATCGTGCTCGGCCCGGTGGGCGAACTGCGCGGGGTGGCGGCGGCGTTCGCGGCCGGAGCGGCCGGGTACGTGCCCAGCGACGAGCGGATCGAGGTGGTCGAGCGGGCCATCGGGCGGGCGCGCGCGGGCGAGGCCGCGGTCGCGGTGGACATCCTGCGGGGGGCCTTCGACCAGCTGCTGCGCCCGGCGGCGGAGCCGGACGACGAGGCCGTGCGGCTGCTGCGGCTGCTGACCCGCCGTGAGGTGCAGGTGCTGGCCCGGATCGCGGACGGCGAGGACACCGCGGCGATCGCCGCCGGGATGCGGATCGCCGCCAGTACCGCCCGGACCCATGTCCAGCGGGTGCTGATGAAGCTCGGCGCGCGGACCCGGCTGGAGGCGGCCGCGGTCGCGGCGCGCACCGGTCTGCTGGAGCGGATGGCCGGTGGCTGACGGCTCGTGAACCGGTGGCCGACGGCTCGGTGAGAAGGCTGGAATCAGTCGTCCGTGTGGTGCGGAGCACCCCGGGGGGATTGGGAGAATGACCCCAGTCGTACGCATTCCGTCGATGGCTTCCGCCCGACGGGCGGACCGTCGTTCGCTGGAGGTCGCAACATGAGTAAGTACCTGGTCACGGGTGGCGCCGGCTACGTCGGCAGCGTGGTCGCCGCCCACCTGCTGGAGGCGGGGCACCAGGTGACCGTCCTGGACGACCTCTCCACCGGTTTCCGCGAGGGCGTCCCGGACGGTGCCGAATTCGTCGAGGGCCGGATCCAGGAGGCCGGCAAGGTGCTGGACGGCTCCTTCGACGGCGTGCTGCACTTCGCCGCGTCCTCGCAGGTCGGCGAGTCGGTCGCGGACCCGGAGAAGTACTGGCGCAACAACGTGGCCGGCTCGCTGGAGCTGATCAGTTCGATGCGCGCGGCGGGCGTGCGCAAGCTGGTGTTCTCGTCCACCGCCGCCACCTACGGCGAGCCGGAGGTCGTGCCGATCGCCGAGACCGCCCGCACCGCGCCGACCAACACCTACGGCGCCACCAAGCTCGCCGTGGACCACCTGATCACCAGTGAGGCCGTCGCGCACGGTCTGGCCGCCGTCTCGCTGCGCTACTTCAACGTGGCCGGCGCGTACGGTGCGTACGGTGAGCGGCACGACCCCGAGTCGCACCTGATCCCGCTGGTCTTCCAGGCCGCGCTGGGGCAGCGCCCGCACATCGCGGTGTACGGCGACGACTACCCGACCCCGGACGGCACCTGCATCCGCGACTACATCCACGTCGCCGACCTGGCCGAGGCGCACCTGCTGGCGCTGGACACGGCCGAGCCGGGCGAGCACCTGATCTGCAACCTGGGCAACGGCAGCGGCTTCTCGGTGCGCGAGGTGATCGAGTCGGTGAAGCGCGTCACCGGCCGGGAGATCCCGGTGCGGGTCGAGGGCCGGCGGGCCGGCGACCCGGCGGTGCTGGTGGCCTCGGCCGCCCGCGCCCACGAGACGCTCGGCTGGACCCCGCGCCGCCCGAACCTAGACGAGATCGTCGCCGACGCCTGGAAGTTCACCCTGGCGAAGAACGGCCACTGAGCGACAGAAGAACGGCCACTGGGCGACAAGCGCCGGGGAGGGGCCGGTCGGGGAGATCCCGGCCCGACCGCCGGTGCGGCGCCGCACTCGGAAGACGTCCGGGCGCGGCGCCCCGCGGGGGCGGTCGGATGCTCCAAGTCCGGCTGCCCGCGCACCTTCTGACGAAACTTCACCGAATCGCCACGAGCGCGTTTCCCGCCCCGTACGCTGAGTGCGGTACCGGTGGGGGCCGGCGCCCATTCGGTCTCACCGGCCACCGGTGGGCGGGCGGAACGGCGGCTCCGGAGCGCGGATGCCGGGCCGGTCCCGCCCCGGGCTCGGGCGGTCTGAGCAGGGGGAGGGACGATGGCGCGGATTCGCGTCCTGGTGGTCGACGACCACCGGATCTTCGCCGAGGCACTGGCCGCGGCGCTGGCCGCCGAGCCGGACGTGGAGGTGGGGGCGGCCGGCAGTGCCGCCGCCGCCGAGCGGGCCTTGGAGCGTGCGGCCGGCGAGGGCCGCGCCTACGACGTGGCACTGATCGACGCCGACCTCGGAGTCGAGGCGGGTGGCACGGGCGGCACGGCCGGAGTGCCCGGTACGGCCGGGTTACCCGGCGGGCCCGGGGCGGTCGGGCAGCCCGGCGGACCGGGGGCACCCGGAGTCGGCGGAGCACTCGCCCGTCGGCGGCCGGGCGCGGAGCACGGCGACGAGGCCCGGCGCGGCCGCGCCGCCCCGCCCGTACCGCAGCCGCGCCGGCCGGCCGTACCGCCGGGGGCGCCCGTCGCGCTGTCGAGCGGGCCGCTGCCCGGCGCCCGTCCGGTGGCGGACCCGCTGCGGGGCGACCAGCTGAGACCCGCGACCCCGACGCCCGACGGCATCACCCTGCTGGCCCGGCTCCGCCGTGCCCACCCCGGGCTGCGCGCCGTCGTGCTGGCCGCCGCCGACGACCCGCACCGCGCCGCCCGCGCCCTGCATGCGGGCGCCACCGGCTGGGTGGCCAAGGAGAGTTCGCTGGCCCGGCTGCTCGCAGTGGTCCGGGGCGTGCTGCGGGACGAGACGCACCTGCCGCCCGCGCTGCTCACCGGGGTGATCCGCGAGCTCACCACCGCCCGGCGGGACCGCACCGAGAGCGAGCGGCTGGTGGACACCCTGACCCCGCGGGAGAAGCAGATCCTGCGCTGCATGGTCGCGGGCCTCGGCCGGCAGGCCGTGGCGGAGCGGCTCTACCTGTCGCCGCACACCGTCCGGACGCACATGCAGAACGTGCTGGGCAAGCTCGGGGTGCACTCGACGCTGGCGGCCGTCGCGGTCGCCCGCCGGGCCGGGGTCAGTCCCGCCGAGCCGGCCGCGCCCCCGCCGCCCTCGGTGGTCGGCAGCGTCGAACGGCCCTGAGTCGGGAGCCGCGGCGGCAGGGGAGCCCGGGAGCCGCCGTCAGCCCGGGATGTTGTCGAACGGGGCGACCAGCACCCGCAGCAGCGCGGCGAGTTCGGTCTGCTGGCCGGAGCTGAGCTGGGCGAGCAGTTCGCGTTCGTGCGCGAGCAGCCCGGCGAGCGCCTGGTCGGCGCGGTCACGGCCGTCGTCGGTGAGCCGGACCAGCACGCCGCGCCGGTCGTCCGGGTCGGGCAGGCGCTTGACCAGGCCCTTGCCGGTGAGCCGGTCGATCCGGTTGGTCATGGTGCCCGAGGTGACCAGGGTCTGGGTGAGCAGCTGGCCGGGGGAGAGCTGGTACGGGGAGCCGGCCCGCCGCAGGGCGGTCAGGACGTCGAACTCCCAGGGCTCCAGGCCGTGCTCGGCGAAGGCGGCGCGGCGGGCGCGGTCCAGGTGCCGGGCGAGCCGGCTGACCCGGCTGAGCACCTCCAGCGGCTCCACGTCGAGGTCGGGGCGCTCCCGGCGCCACGCTGCGACCAGCCTGTCGACCTCGTCCTCCATGACGATCAGTGTATCGGTGGATGTGTCGATGTGAAGTCTCTTGACATCGAGAAATGTGCCAGCGAGGCTACCCGAGATATCTTGATATCGAGATACCTGCGAGGTGAACCATGACCGATCCCGTCTGGGACCCGGCGCAGTACCTGCGCTTCGCCGACGAACGCACCCGCCCGCTGCGCGACCTGCTCGCCCGCGTCCCCGCCCTCCCGCACCCCGGTGCCGAGGCGATCCTGGACATCGGCTGCGGCCCGGGCAACTCCACCGCCGTCCTGCGCGAGCGCTGGCCGCGCGCCCGCCTCACCGGCGTCGACAACTCCGCCCCGATGCTGGCCGCCGCCCGCACCGACGGCGAGCCCAGTGCCGAGTACCTGCTCGCCGACGCCCGCGACTACGACCCGGCCCCGGCCCGGCCGGACCTGATCGTCTCCAACGCCACCCTCCAGTGGGTGGACGGGCACCTGGCGCTGCTGCCGCGCTGGGCGGCCGCCCTCGAACCCGGCGGGGTGCTCGCCTTCCAGGTGCCCGGCAACTTCGACGCCCCCAGCCACACCCTGCTCGCCGACCTGCGCCGCAGCGCCCGCTGGCGGGACGCGCTCGGCGAGGAGGCCGTCCGGGCCGGCGTCCACCGGCCCGAGCGCTACCTCGACGCCCTGGTCGCCGCCGGCTGCCTCCCGGACGTCTGGGAGACCACCTACCTGACCCTGCTGCCGGGGGCGGACCCGGTCCTGGAGTGGGTCAAGGGCACCGCGCTGCGCCCGGTCCTCACCCGGCTCACCGACCCGGCCGACCGCGCCGCCTTCCTCGCCGAGTACGGGCGGCTGCTGCGCGAGGCCTATCCGGCCGGGGCGCACGGGACGGTGTTCCCGTTCCGGCGGATCTTCGCGGTGGGGACCAGGCGGCCGGACTGAGCCGGATGGGCCGGACGGGCCGAGCCGGACGCCGGGCCGCTTGGGCCGAACGGGGTGGCCCGCGACGGCCCCGGCCGGTCAGGCCTTGCGTTCGCCGACCAGCTTCGGGTGCCGCTCCAGGCCCTCCAGCCCGTGCCAGGCGAGGTTCACCAGGTGCGCCGCCACCGTCGCCTTGTCCGGCTTGCGGACCTCCAGCCACCACTGCCCGGTCAGCGCGACCATCCCGACCAGCATCTGCGAGTACATCGGGGCCAGCCGGGCGTCGAAGCCGCGGGACTTGAACTCCAGGCCCAGGATGTCCTCGACCTGGGTGGCGATGTCGCTGATCAGCGAGGCGAAGGTGCCGGTCGACTGGGCCACCGGGGAGTCCCGGACCAGGATCCGGAAGCCGTCCGTCGAGGTGTCGATGTAGTCCATCAGCGCGAAGGCGGCCTGCTCCAGCAGCTCGCGCGAGTGCCCGCCGGTCAGGGCCCCGGTCACCATGTCCAGCAGCAGCTGCATCTCGCGGTCGACGACCACCGCGTAGAGCCCCTCCTTGCCGCCGAAGTGCTCGTACACCACGGGCTTCGACACCCCGGCGCGCTCGGCGATCTCCTCCACCGAGGTGCCGTCGTAGCCGCGCTCCGCGAAGACCGTCCGGCCGATCTCCAGCAGTTGCTCGCGCCGCTGCTTGCCGGTCATCCGGACCCGGCCGCCCCGGCGGCGCGGGGCCGGGGCGGAGTCGCCCTCGCCGGGGCCGGCCGCCGGTGCAGCGGGCCGCGGACGGGTCGGCGCCGAGGCGGGCGCCGCGTCCGTCCGCGTGCTGTGGTGACCGCCTGTGCTGTCTGCGCTGCTCCCGTTCACCCCTACATCATGCTGGAAGCAACGCCTCATGCGGCGCGGCGGGCGGCGATCCGCTGCGCGTCCGGCCAGCGGACGTCCCGCACCCAGCCGGCCAGCTCGAACCAGCGGATCAGCCGGGCCGAGGAGTCGATCTGCCCGCGCAGCACCCCGTGCCGGGCCGAGGTCGGGTCGGCGTGGTGCAGGTTGTGCCAGGACTCGCCGCAGGAGAGCAGGGCGAGCCACCAGACGTTGCCGGAGCGGTCCCGGGAGCGGAACGGGCGCCGGCCGACGGCGTGGCAGATCGAGTTGATCGACCAGGTGACGTGGTGCAGCAGTGCCACCCGGACCAGCGAACCCCAGAAGAAGGCGGACAGCGCCCCCTCCCAGGACAGGCTCACCAGGCCGCCGACCAGCGCGGGCAGCAGCAGCGAGATGGTGGTCCAGAGCCAGAACAGCCGGGAGATCCGCCTCATGGCCGGGTCGCGCACCAGGTCGGGGGCGTACTTGAGCTGCGAGGTCTGCTCCTCGTCGAACATCCAGCCCATGTGGGCCCACCACAGGCCCTTCAGCAGCGCCGGGACGCTCTCCCCGTAGCGCCACGGCGAGTGGGGGTCGCCGTCCTTGTCGCTGAACCGGTGGTGCTTGCGGTGGTCGGCCACCCAGCGCACCAGCGGGCCCTCGACGGCGAGGCTGCCGGCGATCGCCAGCGCCAGGCGCATCGGGCGGCGGGCCTTGAAAGCGCCGTGGGTGAAGTAGCGGTGGTAGCCGATGGTGATGCCGTGGCAGGTGAGGTAGTACATGCCGGCGGTGATCGCGAGGTCCGTCCAGCCCAGCCCCCAGCCCCAGGCCACCGGGACGGCGGCCACCAGGGCGGCGAACGGCACCAGGATGAACAGGGAGAGCGCGATCCGCTCGGCCAGGCCCTGCTTCTCCCCGCCGCGGGTGGCGGACAGCCGGGTGGCCGCGGTGCCGGTCCCGGCGGTCTCGACGCTGTCGGCGGACTCGATGACGTCGGTCGGGTCGGTGTCCGGCGACGGAGTGCGGGACGCGGCGTTCTCCGCGCGCGCCTCGCCTGCCTGAATGGTCATGGGCGTCCCTTCGCGGCGTTCCGGAACGGGAGAGAAGCGGAGCTACGTTGGCGTAACCTACGGCATCGTAGGTTGCGCTCCGCGTCCAGCGGAACACTCCGCCGCGCGGCGCTTGAGTGAATTCACCCGACTGGATGGATGAACCGCGCCTCCGGCGGGTTCGGCCGCCGGAGGCCGAATCGAGGCCGTGGATCGGTGCAGTTCGATACCCACGGCAGGGCCCTCTCGGGTAGGGTCTGACACGACTGTCCGCCGTGGTGTAATGGCAGCACAGGGCCCTTTGGAGGCCTTTGTCTGGGTTCGAATCCTAGCGGCGGAGCCTCTGCGCGCTTCGGGTTCGGGCGTTTTCCCCCGCGCCGGTATTGTCGGTGCTGCTCGGCGGACTGTGCGAATGGCGACCGGCCTGGGTCCGGGCCGGGCCTGCTCTGCCCTCTCTGTGAACCTACCGAGGAGCCTCCCCGCATGGGTGCCAATTCGCTTGCCGCCGTTGTCGTGCTCGCCGCCGGTGGCGGGACCCGGATGAAGTCGAACAAGCTGCCCAAGGTGCTGCACGAGGTGTGCGGGCGCTCGCTGGTGGGTCACGCCGTCTCGGCGGCCCGCGAACTGACCCCGGGCCAGCTGGTCGTGGTGGTCGGGCACCAGCGCGAGCAGGTCGTGGCGCACCTGACGGAGCACTACCCGGCCACCCGCACCGCGGTGCAGGAGGAGCAGAACGGCACCGGGCACGCCGTGCGCACGGCGCTGGAGTCGCTGTCCGCCGACGGCGTGGCGCTGGACGGCACGGTGATCATCACCGCCGGCGACTCGCCGCTGCTGACCGGGGAGACCCTGCGCCGGCTGGCCGACGCGCACGCCGCCCAGCAGAACGGCGTCACCGTGCTGACCGCCGTCGTCCCGGAGCCCTTCGGCTACGGCCGCATCCTGCGGGACGAGGACGGCGCCGTCGCCGCGATCGTCGAGGAGCGGGACGCCAGCGCCATCCAGCGCGCGATCACCGAGATCAACTCCGGCGTCTTCGCCTTCGACGCCAAGCTGCTCTCCACGGCGCTGGGCGAGCTCACCACGGACAACTCGCAGGGCGAGGAGTACCTGACCGACACCCTGGAGATCCTGCGCAAGGCGGGCCACCGGGTCGGCGCCGTGGTGGCCGAGGACCACCGGGACATCCTGGGCATCAACGACCGGGTCCAGCTGGCGCACGCCCGCCGGCTGCTGAACGACCGCCTGCTGGAGCGGGCGATGCGCGAGGGCGTCACCGTGGTGGACCCGGCGACCACCTGGTTCGACGTGCAGGTCACGTACGAGCCGGACGCCGTGGTGCTGCCGAACACCCAGCTCCAGGGCGCCACGCACCTGGGCGAGGGCTGCGAGGTGGGCCCGAACTCCACCCTCAAGGACACCCTGGTCGGCGCCGGCGCCCGGGTGAGCAACACCACGGCCGACCGCGCCGAGGTGGGCGAGCTGGCCACCGCCGGTCCGTACGCCTACCTGCGTCCGGGCGCCAAGCTGGCCCGCAAGGCGAAGGTCGGCACCTACGTCGAGGTGAAGAACTCCGAGCTGGGCGAGGGCGCCAAGGTGCCGCACCTCTCCTACATCGGCGATGCCACGATCGGCGAGGGCACCAACGTCGGCGCGGCCTCGGTCACCGTGAACTACGACGGCGTGAACAAGCACCGCACGGTCATCGGCGCGCACTGCCGGACCGGTTCGGACAACATGTTCATCGCCCCGGTCACCATCGGTGACGGCGCCTACACCGCGGCCGGCTCCGTGATCACCGGCGACGTCCCGGCCGGGGCGCTCGGTGTGAGCCGGGCCACCCAGCGCAACATCGACGGCTGGGTCGAGCGCAAGCGCCCCGGGACGGCATCCGCGCAGGCCGCGCAGGCGGCGGCGGACGGGGCCGAGCAGGCCTGAGCGGGCGGCGCCCCGGGACAGCCGGTAGTCCCGGGGCGGACGGTTTCTGCGCGGGCGCGTAACCTTGGGGACATACGTGCGCCACTGGGCTTACCGCCCGTGTCCAGGCGTACCGACATTTCCCCTACCCGTGCCGCGAGCGGGCCCTGCCTGCCCGCCGCCGGGTCGAGGGTTCAGCGTCCGCAACGCGAGGAGACGGTGCAGTGAGCGGGATCACGACGTCGGGTGAGAAGAAGCTGAAGCTCTTCTCCGGCCGTGCCCACCCGGAGCTGGCGAAGGAGGTGGCCGCGGCGCTCGGGACCGAACTGGTCCCCACCAAGGCCCTGGACTTCGCCAACGGCGAGATCTACGTCCGCTTCCTGGACTCCGCGCGTGGCGCGGACTGCTTCGTGATGCAGAGCCACACGGCTCCCATCAACCAGTGGATCATGGAGCAGTTGATCATGATCGATGCTCTGAAGCGGGCTTCCGCCAAGAGCATCACCGCGATCCTGCCGTTCTACGGCTACGCCCGCCAGGACAAGAAGCACCTCGGGCGCGAGCCCATCTCGGCCCGTCTGATCGCCGACCTGCTGCGCCAGGCCGGTGCCGACCGCCTGA
Organism: Kitasatospora sp. NPDC001132; assembly: GCF_053598415.1. Classification (NCBI taxonomy): domain Bacteria; kingdom Bacillati; phylum Actinomycetota; class Actinomycetes; order Kitasatosporales; family Streptomycetaceae; genus Kitasatospora; species Kitasatospora sp. NPDC001132. The sequence goes on from NZ_JBSFKF010000027.1 coordinate 94,157, forward strand.
TGGCCGTGGACCTGCACACCGCGCAGATCCAGGGCTTCTTCGACGGCCCGGTGGACCACCTGTTCGCGCTGCCGCTGCTGGCCGACTACATCGGCGAGAAGGTCGACCGCTCCAAGCTGACCGTCGTCTCGCCGGACGCCGGCCGCGTGAAGGTCGCCGACCAGTGGTGCGACCGGCTGGACGCCCCGCTGGCGATCATCCACAAGCGCCGCGACATCACCCAGGCCAACACCATCCTGTCGGCCGACGTCGTCGGTGACGTCAAGGACCGGGTCTGCGTGCTCGTCGACGACATGATCGACACCGCCGGCACCATCTGCGCCGCGGCTGACGCGCTGTTCGACAACGGCGCCGCGGACGTCGTGGTGGCGGCCACCCACGGTGTGCTCTCCGGCCCGGCCGCGGACCGGCTGAAGAACTCGCGGGTGAGCGAGTTCGTGTTCACCAACACGCTGCCCACCCCGGCCTCGCTCCAGCTGGACAAGATCACCACGCTGTCCATCGCCCCGTCGATCGCCGCCGCGATCCGCGAGGTCTTCGAGGAGGGCTCGGTGACCAGCCTCTTCGAGGGCGTGCACTGACGAAGTCCCGTGCGGGCGGCTCCGGTCCTGACGGGCCGGGGCCGCCCGCCGATTTCACGGGAGGCCGCCGGTGCGGTTAGACTCGTGAAACTGCTCGGCGAGGGATGCCGTGTGCCCGCTCGCCGGGTGCCCGCTCCGTGATCGACGCGCTGCCGGTGCCGGACTCCCGTCCGCCCGGCAGGCCGTTGCCGCCGAGCGACCCCCGAACGTACTGAGGGTGTGGTCCCGGCGGTTTTTCGCGTTGCCTGCACCCCCGCGCCAGTTTCCACGAGGAGTGCAGTCGTGTCCGAGATCCGTATCGCCGCTGAGACCCGTTCCGAGTTCGGCAAGGGTGCCGCCCGTCGTGCCCGTCGCGCCGGCTTCGTCCCCGGTGTCGTCTACGGCCACGGCCACGCCCCGGTTCACCTGAACCTGCCCGGCCACGACCTGATGATGGCCCTGAAGACCCCGAACGCCCTGCTGGTCGTCCCGATCGACGGCAAGGACGAGTACGTGCTGCCGAAGGCCGTCCAGCGCGAGGCCATCAAGCGCACCATCGAGCACGTCGACCTGCTGCTGGTCAAGCGCGGCGAGAAGGTCACCGTCGAGATCCCGGTCCACGTCGAGGGCGAGCTGGCCCCGGGCGGCAACCTGGTGGAGCACGTCCTGCAGGCCCTGCCGATCGAGGCCGAGGCCACCCACCTGCCCGAGTCGGTCACCGTCTCCGTCGAGGGCCTGGAGGCCGGCGCCTCCATCCACGCCAAGGACATCGTCCTGCCGGCCAACGTCTCGCTGGCCGTCGAGGCCGACGCCGTCGTGCTGCAGGTCATCGCCGCCCAGGCCGCCCCGGTCGAGGAGGAGGCCGCCGAGGCCGAGGGCGCCGAGGCCTGAGCCTCGCGTCACTAGCTGAGACCGCTGCCCCGGTCGCTCCCGCTGGAGCGGCCGGGGCAGCGGTGTGTCCGGGATGATGGCAGGGCCTAGCGCGAAGGAGGAAGAAGGCATGGCGGACGAGTACGAGGGCCCCTGGTTGGTGGTGGGGCTGGGCAACCCCGGGGAGCAGTACGCCCGGAACCGGCACAACATCGGCTTCATGGTGGTGGACCTGCTGGCGCAGCGGATGGGCGCCAAGTTCAAGGCGCACAAGAGCCGGGCGCAGGTGGCCGAGGGGCGGCTGGCGGGCAAGCGGGTGGTGCTGGCCAAGCCGATGTCCTTCATGAACCTCTCCGGCGGGCCCGTGACGGCGCTGCGCGACTTCTACAAGGCGCCGGCCTCGGCGCTGATCGCGGTCCACGACGAGCTGGACATCGACTACGCGGCGCTGCGGCTGAAGCTGGGCGGCGGGGACAACGGCCACAACGGCCTGAAGTCGATCACCAAGTCGCTGGGCCCGGACTACTACCGGGTGCGGTGCGGGATCGGCCGCCCGCCGGGCCGGATGGAGGTCGCGGACTTCGTGCTGAAGGACTTCTCCTCGACCGAGCGCAAGGAGCTGGAGTGGTTCGTGGACCGCTCGGCGGACGCGGTGGAGGCGCTGCTGTCCGAGGGGCTGGAGCGGGCCCAGGGCACGTACAACTCCTGACCCGGACTGACGCGACGTCAGAACGCCTGCGCGTACGCAACGGTCGTACAACGCTTGCCCGTCCAAACCTGAATCCGTGTGAGAACCCTGTGCGGGATCGGATAGCGTCGGTCCGGTACGCGAACGAGTCCTGGGGAGTTCTCGATGCGGGGATTGCGTCCGGTCCGCCGGGTGCGGCGGAGCCGGGTGGTCGAGCCGAAGCGGCTCGGGCGGCGGGTCGGTGCGGCCGGTGCGCTGGGGGTGGCCGGGGTGCTGCTGTCGGGCGGCGCGCTGGCGCACGCGGATTCGGCCGTCGAGTCGGACCCGGCGGTCTCCCCGGAGCCGGCGGCGGCGCAGTTCGGCCCGGTGCTCGGCGATTCGATGGGCCCCGACGCGGGGCTGCTGGCGGTCGGCGGCGGCCTGGTGGTGGCGGCCGGCGGCGCGGCGCTGTGGCTGAAGCGCAGGCGCGCGGGCGAGGGCGCGGAGTAGGGCCCCAGCCGGCGTCCCACACGGCCCCCGCACGCGCCTCGCGACCCCACGCGGCGCCTCGCGGAGCCGGAAGCCCGCGCGGAGCGGGAACCTCACGGCCGAGGGCCGGTGTCCGGACGGGACACCGGCCCTCGGCCGTTCGCGGTCCGGCCGTCAGCCGGTGTTGCGCAGGCCGGCGGCGATGCCGTTGACGGTCAGCAGCAGCGCGCGGGCGCGCAGCGGGTCGTCCTGGCGCCCGGCCGAGAGCTCCTCGCGCTGGCGGCGCAGCAGCGCGACCTGGAGGTAGGAGATCGGGTCGAGGTAGGCGTCGCGGACGGCGAAGGTCTGCTTCAACACCGGGTTGTGCTCCAGCAGTTCGCTCTCGCCGGTGAGCCGGAGCACCTCGCGCAGGGTGAGCGCGTGCTCGGCCTTGATCTGGTCGAAGACGTGGTGCAGCTCGCCGGGCACCAGCTGCTCGACGTAGTGGCGGGCGATCCGCAGGTCGGTCTTGGCCAGCGTCATGGCGACGTTGGACAGGAAGTTGCGGAAGAAGTGCCACTCGCCGTACATCTCGGTCAGCACGTCGCCGAGGCCGGCCGCGCGGGCGGCGGCGAGGCCGGAGCCGACGCCGTACCAGCCGGGGACGATCTGCCGGGACTGGGTCCAGCCGAACACCCACGGGATGGCCCGCAGGCCGTCCAGGCCGGCGCCGGAGTCGGGGCGGCGGGACGGGCGGGAGCCCAGGTGCAGCGAGGCGAGCTGGTCGACCGGGGTGGAGGCGAAGAAGTACTTCGGCAGGTCCTCCTGCTCGACCAGGGCGCGGTAGGCGGTGTGGGCGGCGTCCGAGACCCGGTCCATCGCGGCGTCCCAGCGGGCCAGTTCCTCGGGGGCCTGGCGCGGGGCGGTGTGCAGCGCGGAGGCCGCGAGGGTGGCGGAGAGGGTCAGCTCCAGGTTCTCCCGGGCCAGCGAGGGGAGCAGGTACTTGTCGGAGATGACCTCGCCCTGCTCGGTGACCTTGATCTCGCCCTCCAGGGTCCCCCAGGGCTGGGCCAGGATGGCCTCGTGCGAGGGGCCGCCGCCGCGGCCGACGGTGCCGCCGCGGCCGTGGAACAGGCGCAGCCGGATGCCGTAGCGGTGGGCGACGTCGCGCAGCCGGCGCTGGGCGCGGTGGATCTCCCACTGGGAGGTGGTGATGCCGCCGAACTTGGAGGAGTCGGAGTAGCCGAGCATGACCTCCTGGACGTCGCCGCGCAGCGAGACGAGCAGGCGGTAGGACGGGTCGGAGAGCATCTCGTCGAGGATGCGGTCGGCCTGCTGGAGCTCGTCGGTGGTCTCCAGCAGCGGCACGATGCCGATCTTGGCGAGGCCGGCGTGCAGGTCGATCAGGCCGGCCTCGCGGGCCAGCACGGTGGCGGCGAAGACGTCGTCGGCGCCCTGGCACATGGAGATGATGTAGCTCTCGACGATCTCGTCGCCGAAGCGGTCGAAGCCCTCGCGGATGGTGTTGAACACGCCGAGGGTCTTGGTGCCGGCCTCGTCCAGCGGGGCCGGGGTGGGGGCGAGCGGGCGGCGCGAGCGGAGTTCCTTGGCGAGCAGCTTCTGCCGGTACTCGCGGGGCATGTCGGCGTAGCGCCAGGCCTCCTCGCCGAGCCGGTCGAAGAGCTGGCCGAGGGCGTGGTGGTGGGCCTCGGCGTGCTCGCGCACGTCCATGGTGGCGAGCTGGAGGCCGAAGGCCTCGACGGTGCGGATGGCGCGGGCGAGGCGGCCGTCGGCGATCAGTTCGCCGCGGTGGGAGCGCAGCGAGTCCTGGATCAGCCGCAGGTCGGCGATCAGCTCGCGGGTGCCGAGGTAGTCGCGGCCCGGGACGTGCGGGGTGCCGCCGGCCAGCCGCTCGCGGGTGTTCTCCAGCTTGAGCCGGATGCAGGTGGCCTTGAGGCGGTACGGCTCCTCGGCGTTCATCCGCTTGTAGCGCGGGCTGAGTTCGGGGAGCAGGTGCAGGTCGGTGTTGAGCGAGGCGAGCAGCTCGACCGAGGCGCCGGCCAGCCGCTCGGAGGTGGAGAGGGTGTTGCGCAGGTCGTCGATCGCGGCGAGCGCGTCCTTGATGCCGTACTCGTGCTGGAGGTTGAGGACGTCCCAGGTGACCTTCGGGGTGACGTTGGGGTTGCCGTCGCGGTCACCGCCGATCCAGGTGCCGAAGGTGAGCGGCCGTACGCCCTCGGGCAGGCCCAGGCCGACCCGGGCGAGCTCCTCGTGCAGTTCCTCCAGGACCTCGGGGACGGCCTCGCGGTAGAGCTCGTCCAGGTAGTAGACGGCGTTGCGGGCCTCGTCGGTGGGCTCGGGGCGGGCGATGCGCAGTTCGTCGGTCTGCCAGAGCAGGTCGATGACCTCGGCCAGGCGGCGGTCGGCGGAGCGCTTGGCGCTGCTGGTGCGGGCCTGGTCGGCGGCGGCCAGGCCGGAGGTGACCTCGTCGCGGTGGATGCGGTCGAGGAGTTCGCCGATCCGGCGCAGCTTGTTGAGGACGCTGCGGCGGGCGGCCTCGGTGGGGTGGGCGGTGAAGACCGGGCGGACCGCGAGGTGGGCCAGGGTGTCCTGGAGGTGCTTGGGGTCGGCCTCGGCGAGCTGGTCGGCGGTCTGGGCGAGCAGCGAGCCCTGCCGGGCGCGGCGGGTGGCGAACTCGCGGCCGCGGTGCACCTGCTCGGTGACGTTGGCGAGGTGGAAGTAGGTGGAGAACGCCCGGACCAGCTTGGCGGCGGTGTCCAGGTCGATGTCGGAGAGGAGCTCGGCGGTGGCCTCGCCGTCGGTGCGGCTCAGCAGGCGGACCTGTTCGACCAGGCCCAGCAGCTGGGGGCCCTCCTGACGGACCAGCGTCTCGCCGAGCAGGTCGCCGAGGCGGCGGATGTCCGCGCGCAGAGCGGCGTTGTCGGCGCTGACGGGCGTGGGGTTGTCCGCCGGGGCGGGGACCGGAGCGGTCACGGCTGGCTCCCTGTGGTGGTGGGGGTTCGGCAACGGCTCATCGTCACAGTCCACACGCGTGTGGCCGGCGTGACGCGTGCGGACCGCGCTGTCCGACGCGACCCAGCATAGGTGTCGGGGCGGATGCTGTCCGCGAGGTGGCCGGATGGCGGACAGCGCTGCCGAAAACCACCTGTGGTCTGGACCACTTGACGGGTTGGTGGAGTGTGACGGGCAATCCCGGTGGGGAGGGGAGGAGGTTGCCGCTTACTCTGTGGGGATGAGCAAGTCGCCTGGGGAGCGCGTGCCGGTCCGGTCGTTCTGGTGGTGGAAGCGGCCGCGCAGCGCTTTCCTGGACATCGGGCTGGCGATGCTCGCAGCGGTGGAGTGCGCGGTCAGCACGATCGCCTTCCTCTCCGCCCGGATCCACGTCAGCACCGCGGGAGCGGTCGGGATAGCCGTGCTCGGCACGCTGGCCGGCGGCTCGCTGGTGGTGCGCCGGCGCTGGCCGGCCGTCCCGGTGCTGGTGACGCTGCTGGTGATGCCCGGGATGCTGGGCGTGGTGCTGCTGGTGGTGGCGCTGTACACGCTCGCCTCGACCTGGGAGTGGCCCTCGCGCCGCCGCCGGGTGGTGGCGCTGTCCGCGCTGGCCTTCGCCGAGGCGGCCGCCGTGATGGCGGTGTCGCTGATGACGCCCGGCGACGCGCCGGTGGATCCGCCGCCGCTGTGGGGCCAGATCCTGCTGTCGCTGCTGGTGTCGGTCGGGCTGACCGTCGCCCCGGTGGTGACCGGACTGTACGTCGGCGCGCGGCGGCGGCTGATCGAGTCGCTCAAGGACCGCGCGCACGGCCTGGAGACCGAGCTGGACCTGCTCGCCGAACAGGCGCAGGAACGCGCCCGCCGGGCCCGCCTGGAGGAGCGCACCCGGATCGCCCGGGAGATGCACGACGTGGTGGCGCACCGGGTGTCGCTGATGGTGGTGCACTCCGGGGCGCTGGAGCGGATCGTCGTCAAGGACCCGGAGAGGGCCGCGCAGAGCGCCAAGCTGATGGGCGAGGTCGGCCGGCAGGCGCTGAACGAGCTGCGGGAGATCCTCGGGGTGCTGCGGATGGACGACGAGCGGCAGCCGGAGCCGGACTCGCTGGCCGGACTGCCGCGGCTGGTCGACCAGTCCAGGGCGGCCGGGATGGCGGTGACGCTGACGGTCAGCGGCAGCCGGCAGGAGTTCACCGGCGAGGCCGAGCAGACCGCCTACCGGGTCGTCCAGGAGGGCCTGACCAACGCCCACAAGCACGCGGGCGGCGCCCAGGTGTCGGTGCTGCTCTCGTACGCGCCGAACGGGGTGCGGGTGGCCGTGGTGAACGCCTGCCCGGGCGGGGAGCGGGGCGCGGCGAAGCTGCCGAGCGGGGGCAACGGGCTGGTCGGGATGCGGGAACGGGTGATCGCGCTGGGCGGCACCTTCTCCTCCGGGCCGGAGGCGGACGGCGGGTTCCGGATCGAGGCGGTGCTGCCGTCCCGGTTGGCGGTGCGGGCCGAGCGGCTGCGCTGAGCGGCTGTGCTGCGCCGGCGGGCCGGCGGGCCTCGGTACTCGTCCGGGTCCCTCAGTACGCGTCGGCGGTGCGCAGCAGCTCCGGGGCGGTGCCCAGGACCAGCGTGGAGATCGCCTGGTCGATGCCCTGGCCGAGGAACCACTCGCCGGTGTGGTCCAGGCTGTAGACCCGGCCCTCCTCGTCGACGGCCAGCAGCGCCTGCCCGTACGCCTCCTCGCCGAGCGGGGCCAGCTGCGTCCCCAGCGCCCGGCCGAGGTCGAGCAGGGTGCGCGGCTGGTGCAGACCGCACAGCGGGTCGATGAGGAACGGGGTGCGGGCCAGCTGGCGGCCCGGGCCGGACAGGTCGAAGGCGAGGCCGCCGAACTCGGCCCAGGCCTCCACCGCCGCCGGGAAGACCGCGTGCCGTACGCCGGCGGGCGCGCCGTGCCCGACCAGGGTGTCGGCCCACTCCTCGGCCTGCCGGATCTGCCAGCGGCCGGGGTGCCAGCCGGCCGCCTTGAGCTCGGCGGCGACGTCGGCGGGGAAGCGGGGCCGGGTCCGCGTGCCGGCGGGGGAGAGGGTGGCCGGTGCGGGCGGGATGGGCGGGTTCAGGGCGGGCTCCAGGGCTGGGGGACGGGGACGTGCCGGCCGCTCGGCCGGTCAGTGCGCGGGCGGGCCGACGGCGACGCTGCGCACGGTGAAGTGCTCCAGCATCGGGGCGCAGGAGCGGCACGGCGGCGCGTGGCTGCCGTGCGCCGGGTCGCCCTCCTCACGGATGCGCACGGTCGTCATCCGGGAGCCCTTGAGCGCCTTGCGGGCCTCGTGCAGGGTCATCGGCTTGCGGGCGGCGCGCTTGGAGCGCCTGCCGTCGACGGCGGTCAGGTACTGGGAGAGCAGGACGGCCTCCGGGCAGCGGCCGGTGAACCGCTCGCGGGCCTCGGCGGGCAGGGTGTCCAGGAACTCGGCGACCAGGTGGTGCAGCACCGGGCGGCGCGGGTCCTTGTCGCCCGCCAGGGTGTGCACCTCGCCGCCCTTGAGCGACAGCGCGGCGGCGACGGCGGGCAGCAGGCTGTCGCGGTGGTGGCGCAGCACGGGCGGGCCCGCCGGCTCACCGGTGGTCATCCGTCCTCCTCCTCGTCATCCCGACGTCGGCCGCGGTGGCCGGGCCGGTCCGGGGCAAGCCTGTCAAACGACACCGACAACCGCACATCCGGGGTGCGGCGCAGGCCGGTGCCGCGACGGCCCGGCCGCCGCCGTACCCGATGCTGTCGAATGCTCACCGGTCCGTCACGACTTGTCCGTCGATGTGCCGAAACGGCCCCCGGGCCAGGCTCGCGGCCGGTACCGTTCCGGCCGCGAGCCGGAGGGGACGCGGCCGACCGCCCGGGGGCAGGTGCCGCAGGCGGGCCGACTCCGGTGCCCGTGCCGGACGTTGGGGCCGCCGGGAACGGGGCCGGGGCGCGCCGCCCGGCGCCGGTCCACCGGCAGCCCGCGTTCCGTCACCTCGGCCACCGCGAGGGGACGTTCCCGGTCGCCGGGCGGGCGGTGGTGACGGCGGTGGGTCCGGGAGGTGCGCCGAGTCCGTCGTCCGCCTGGCAGCCGGGGGGTTGAGGGCAGGCCCTAGGCTGGTGCCCAGCAGGCACCGTATTTTGCAGCAGCCAGTGGGGGCTCCCAGATGACGACAGGTCGGCCCGGCGTCGCCGCCGCACCGAACGCGGCGTACGCAGGTCAGGTGGTGCAGTTCCCGGACCCGGTCCGCGCGGAGCGGCACCCCGCCGGGGTCAGGGTGGACGAGTACGGCTTCCCGGACTTCGGCCCGTACGCCGCCGCGGCGGCCGAGGTGGCCGACCCGCCGGAGGGCTTCGGCGTGGACGAACTGCGGCTGACCGACTACGTCTCGGCCAACGCCGCGCTCTACACCCAGGGCCACCCGCTGTGGGCCGACCTCCCGACCGCCGTCGCCACCCCGCCCGGCTGGACCTGGCACCACGCGGTCGGCCGCGCCGCCCCCGGCTGGCGGCGGATGGAGCTCGTCCCGGTCGAGGTCAAGGCGCTGCTGCGGCACCACGGCGGCCTGGCCACGTCCGGCGCCGACCACACCCGCCGCGGCACCCGCCCGCTGCAGGAGCGCCGGCCGGTGCACTTCTCGCTGGCCAGGGACGGCGGGGACCCGATCGGAGTCCCCGAGGACCTGGTGCAGCGCGCCGAGGAGCGCCTCGGCTACCGGCTGCCCGACGCCTACCGAACCTTCCTCAAGCTGGGCGGCGGCCGCGCCCCGGTCGGCGTGGGGCTGGACACCGAGCTCGGACTGCTGCTCGACCAGCCGTTCCTGACGCTCACCGAGGAGTACGGCACCCAGGACGTCGTGTACGCCAACAAGTGCCTGCGCGACCACCTCACCAAGGACTACCTGGGCATCGCCTACGCGCAGGGGGGCCTGGTCGCGCTCAAGGTGCGCGGCGAGCGGGCCGGCTCGGTCTGGTTCCACCTGTACGACGACGCCCGCGACACCGGCGCCCCGGAGGCCCCGGAGGACCGCTGCGCCCGGCTGCTGCTGCCCTGCGGCGAGGACTTCGACGCCTTCCTGCTGCGGCTGGCGGGCAGCCCGCCGGAGCTGGAGACGGTCGCGGCGCTGATGGTGGACGGCGGGTTCGCCCGCGCCGTCCCGATGGGCTGAGGCGCGTGGTCGCGGTGGTGTCGGTGGCCGCGGTGTTCGCGGTGGAACGCGCGGTGGAACGGGGGACGAAGAGGATGCGGACAGGGGTGAACCGGGCGTGGTGACGTACGCGCAGGCGCAGGAGCTCGCCGAGGAGTGGATCAACGGCGGGGTGCCGCGCACGCGGCAGCGCGAGGTACGGGTCCGGGAGTTCGACCTGGGCTTCGTCTGTTGGGCGGTGGCGCCCGCGGGCCCGGCCGAGGGTGCGGGCGGTGCGGGCGGCGGCTCGGGGGAGGCGCGGCTGGTGATCGCCCGGGACTCGGGCGCCAGCACGCTGTGGCCCGCGCTGCCCGTCAACGAGGTGGTCCGGCAGTACGAGGAGGTCTACGGGCGGCCGGTGGCGGCCAACCCGGCGGGGGCGGCGAAGCCCGCGCCCGGGCCGGTGGAGGCGACCTCCTTCCTGCTCAGCCCGCCGCAGTGGCTCCAGGAGGCGGGGGCCGCGGCGATCGCGGCGGAGGCGGAGCGGCTCGGGACGGCTCCGGCCGCTGCCGCGGCTGCCGAGCCCGTCGAGGAGCCGCCGGCTCCGGCGCCGCAGCCCGCGCCGGCCGTGCGGCCCGCACTGGCGGAGCCGGCCGCGCCGGCCGTGCAGCCGGCGCCGGCCGTGCTGACCGAGCCGCCGGTCTCCGACCGGCCCGCCGGGGACGCGCCGACCATGCTCGCGCCGCCGCCGGGGCAGGACGAGCCGGCCGTCGTACCGCAGCCGGCACCGGGGCCGGTGCCGCAGGCTGCCGCGCCGGTCGCGCCTGATGTGCCCGCCGCGCCCGCGACGCCCGTCCCGCCCGCAGCGCCCGTCGCACCCGTGGTGCCGGGCCCGCCGGCCGGGGCCGAGGCCGCGACCATGCTGATGCCCGAGGGGCTGCGGACCACCGGCTCGGATCTGCCCGAGCCCGCCGCGCCGGCGGGCGCCGAGGCCGCGACCATGCTGATGCCGCCGACGGGCGGCGGCTACGGCATGCCCCCGGTCCCGCCGTCCGCGCCGGCCCCGGCCGCCGCGGAGCAGCCGCCCGTCGCCCCGCCGGCCCCTGTGCCCGCCCCGGCCGCCGAGCCGGCGCCCACGCTGCTCGCCTCGCCGGACGCCATGCCGGGGCTGATGGGCCTGCCGGGCGCTCCGGCCGCCCCGCCCGCCGGCGGTCCGCAGGTGGAGCACGCGCCGACGATGCTGGCCCCGCCCGGCGGTCTGCCCGGTCTCGCCGGTCTGCCGGGCGCCCCGGCCCCCGGCGTTCCGGCCCCGGGCGCCGGCGTTCCGGCCCCGGGCGCCCCGGAGGGCGGCTCGCCGCAGGCCGGGCTCGGCCGGGGCGCGGGCTCCGCCCCGCCGCCGCCCCCGCCGGCCGCGCTGCGCGGTGGCCCCGCCGGTCCTCCCGCCGCGGGCGCCGCTCCCGCCGGGCTGGGGCGCAACGCGGGTTCGGGCCCGCCGCCGCCCCCGCCCGCCGGGCTGAAGCACACCCCGGGTGCCGGCACGCCCGTCGCCAACCCCGGCGGCCGTGGCGCCGCCTCCGCCCCGCCGCCCCCGCCCCCGGCGGGCCTGCGCGGGGGCGAGGCCCCGGCGGCCGCGCCGACCGCCGGCCCGGCCGCGTCCGGGACGGCGTACGAGGCGACCCAGCTGGCGAGCGCGATCGACCCGGCGCCGGCGGCCGGCCCGGCGGACCCGGGCACCCCGCCGTCCGGCGGCCCCGCCGTCCCGCCGCCGCCCGGCGGCCC